>DASZPT010000250.1:0-17497 GCA_035549935.1 Gemmatimonadales bacterium | reverse complement strand
TGTCCTCGATCACCTTCACGATCTTGCCGATCTCCTGGGACCGCTCGCCGATCGCGGCGATCGAGCTGTGCAGCCGTTCCCCGCCGCTGCGCGCCTCGGTGACGGACTTCTTCGAGACCTCGTCCACGGCATGCACCCGGCTCGCGATCGACCCGACCGTCTCGATCATCTCGGTGAGCGTCGCGGTCACTCCCTCCACCGAGGTGAGCAGCTGTTCGCCGTTGGACGCGGTCTGTGCCAGGACGCTGCTCATCTGCTGGATCGCGGCGGAGGTCTGGTCGACGTTGGCCGCGAGGGACTCGGCGCTCCGGGTGAGCGCCTGCATCTGCGCCGCCATCTCCACCATGGTGCTCGAGGTCTCCTCGCTCGAGCTCGACTGCGCCTCCGCCCCCTTGGCCATCTGGGTCGAGGAGGCCGAGATCTCCTCGGCGCTCGCGGCGACGGTCCGCGACGAGGTGGTGATCTGCGAGACCATGCCACGCAGGTTCTTCACCATCTGCCGCATCAGGTGCTCGAGCCAGCCGATCTCGTCCCGCGAGACGCTCCGGATGTCGACCGTGAGGTCGCCGTTGGAGACCGCTTCCGCCGCGAGCCCGAGCCGGGTGAGGGGATCGGCGATGAGCCGGGCGAGGAAGAGCGCGATCAGCACGCCCAGCACCACCGCCACGCCGAGGAGCACGATGATGAGGAGGCGGCTGTCGCGGTACAGCTCCTCGGCGCCGGCGCCGCCGCTCTGCGCGGCGGCATGCATCCGGTCGAGGGAGCGGATGGCGTAGCCCCCGAGGGCGGCGGTCACCAGCAGGACGACCGAGAACCCCGTGAGGATCTTGCGGCGGATGGTCCAGTCCCGGACGGTCTGGAGGAACGAGTCACTCATGACACGGGCACCGTGGAAGGGGAGAACGCCGAGAGGGCGCGGGAGAGATCGAGGAGGACGAGCAGGCGCTGGCCCATCCGGGCCACGCCGGTCACGGCATCGGCGCCGGCGGTCCGCACCTCGTCAGGCGGGGCCGCCACCTGGCGCTCGCCCACCCGGGCGACCTGCCCGACCGCGTCGACCAGGAGGCCGAGCAGCCGGCCGGCCACTTCCACCACCACGACCCTGGAGGCGGGAGTAACCTCGGCGGGGGCCAGTCCGAGCCGGCTCCGGATCTCCACGACGGGGAGGATCCGGCCGCGGAGGTTCATGACGCCACGGATATGGGCCGGCGCGTGCGGCACCCGGGTGATATCCGTGACCCGCACCACCTCGCGCACGACGTCGATCGGGACGCCGTACTCTTCCCGGTCGAGGCGGAAGACCACGAGGTGCAGCTCGCGCTCGGCGGCCACCGGCGCGGCCGGCGCCACATCGAGCTGGGCGGCGAAATCGAGGATGCTGTCGGTCATGGCGGCCTCAGGAGGCGAGCGTGGCGACGGGCTCGATCCACCCGTCGGCCACGCGGCCCGAATCGAGAATGCAGGCGACCCGGCCATCGCCCAGGATCGTCGCGGCGGCGACCGCCGGCGGGCGCCCCAGGGCGGGATCGAGGGCCTTCACCACCACTTCCTGGTGGCCGAGGAGCGCGTCGACGAGGAGCCCGCGATGGCGCTCCCCCGCGGAGCGGAGCACGACGCAGCAGGCGCGCGCGCCGGAGGCGGTGCCGCCGAGGAGCCGGCCGCCATCCAGGACGGGAATCACCTCGCCCCGCCAGGTCATCATCCCCTGGCGCACCACCTGGTGCAGCATCCCGGGTGCCACGCGCACCGTCTCCGCCACATCGGCGAGCGGCACGGCATAGCGCTCGGTGCCGACCTCGACGAGCAGCGCCCGCAGCACCGCCACCGTCAGGGGCAGCCGGAGCGAAAAGGTGGTCCCCCGCCCCGGCTCGCTCCCCACCGCCACGTTCCCCGACAGCGCGCGAATCGAGCTGGCGACCACATCCAGCCCGACCCCGCGTCCCGAGAGGTGGGACACCGTGTCCCGGGTGGAGAGGCCGGGCAGGAAGGCGAGGGCGAAGATCTCGGCCCGCGACGGCGATTCGTGGGCCGGCGCGTGCCCAAGTGCCCGCGCCTTCCGCAGGATCGCGTCGGGATCGAGACCCCGGCCGTCGTCGGTGACCGTGAGGATCACGCGGTCGGAGCGCTGCACCGCCCGGAGAGTGATCGTGGCCTCCGCGGGCTTGCCACGGGCCGTACGCTCGTCCGGCGTCTCGATGCCGTGGATGACCGCATTGGTGAGCAGGTGCACCAGCGGCTCGCCCAGCCGGTCGATGACCGTCTTGTCGAGCCGGGTCTCCCCGCCGGCCACCTCGAGGCGGACCTCCTTCCCCTCGCCGTGGGCGAGGTCGCGGACCAGCCGGGTGAACCGGGTGAAGACCGTGGAGATCGGCAGGAGCCGCGTCTCCATGAGATCCTGCTCGAGGCGCTTGAGCGTGCGGTCGAGCCCGAGCATCGCGCGCTCCAGCTGGGCCGGATCGCCCCCGCTCCGCCGGCCGCGCTGCCGAATCGCGTCCCGGAGGCCGGCCTGCGCGATCATCACCTCGCCGAAGGTCTCGAGGAGCGCGTCGAGGCGCTGCGACTCGACCCGGATCGTCGTGACCGCCCCGTCCGCGCCGATCTCCCCGACCGCGCGGGTCTGCCGGCGGTCCGTGGCGCGCCGGTCGGGCGAGCGCCGCTCCTCGCGGGCGGGCTCGCGGGCGCCGGCCTCGGCCGCGAGATAGGCGTCGACCTCCTCGATGAACGCCGCGGCGACATCGTCCGCCGGCGGCGCCGTGGCGGTCGCGCGGACCAGGTCGGCGAGGAGCCCCGCGCCCCGGACCAGGAGCCCCACCCCGGCGTCGCGCCCCGGCTGGTCGCCGAGCAGCGCGCCCCAGAGGTCTTCCAGGCGGTGGGCCAGGGTCTGCAGCCCGACCAGGCCCATCATCGCCGAGTTGCCCTTGATCGTGTGAAGCGTACCCTTGAGGGGCCGCGCCAGGTCGCCGGTATCGGTCCCGTCCCTCCAGCCGCGCTCAAGCGCGACGACCCGCTCGGCGACGTCCTCCGCCAGCGGCAGGCACTCGGCCACGTACTCCGCGAGGAGCGCGGCGAAGGGATGCTCCGCCTGGCTCATGGCTGGCTGACGTGCTGCGACAGGCGGGAGGCGCGCTCCACCAGCGCGATGAGCTGCTCGGGCTGGAAGGGCTTGCAGAGATAGCCCCAAGCGCCGGCCTCGAGACCGCGCTGCTCGTCCTCGGCGGTGGACTCGGTGGTGACGAGCACGACCGGGATGTGGAGATGCAGCCCCTCCGCGCGACGGCGCTCGAGAAACTCGAGGCCGTTCATCACCGGCATGTTGAGATCGAGGCAGACCAGGCGGAGCTCGGGATGGGCGCGGAAGAGATCGTACCCTTCCTGCCCGTTGTAGGCGTGGAGCAGGGTGCTTCCCGCCAGCTCGCTCCGGCGGAAGATCAGCTGGTACATCTGGTGATGCAGCCGGGAATCGTCGATCACGAGGAAGGTGCCGGACATCAGGCGATCTCCTCCGGCACCACGGTCCGCACCAGGTCGCGCAGCTCGTTCGGCCGCCAGGGCTTGTGCACCACCGCGGCGGTGCCGAGGGCCCGCGCCTGCTGGAGCATCGGCGACCCGGGGGGCTCGGCGGTGGTGAGCACCACGGGGATCCCCGCGCCGCTGTGACGGGGCAGCTCGCTCAGGAACTCGACCCCGTTCATGTCGGGCATGCGCAGGTCGAGGAGAATGAGATCGAAGTTTCCCTCGTCCGCGTCGAGAATCGACAACGCAAGGCGGCCGTTGGCGGCGGTCACCAGCGTGTGCTGGCGCTGCGAAAAGGCCAGGCCGTACATCTTCTGGACGAGCGGTGAGTCCTCGACGATGAGAATGCGCACTGCACCCTCCGAGACCTGCATGCGATTAGGGGATTCCGTGAGAGGGAGGGGCAAGAAGGGGGCCAACCTTGAACAGCGGCTCAGAATTGCCTTCATTGAAGGCCCACCCTCCTGTGTCCTAAATCACGATCGCGTTGCCAGTTAGCCGCGGCGCCCGGGTGAAGGCGGAGGGCGCCGGCCGATCGCCGACAGAGGGCGGGACGGAGCCGCGAACCCCGCGGGTTGCATGGGGATGATGAAGGAACCGCCGCCCCGGGAGGCGCCCGGGCCCGGCCATGACGACGCACCACCCTGAGGAGAGCCGACCATGACGGCGTCCGTCCCGACCGAGCGCAAGCCCTCGCTGTGGGAAGACCTGCTCGAAATCTTCTACGCGCCGACCGCGGTGTTCGAGCGACGCCGGGAGACCCCGGCATTCGGCCTCGCCCTGCTGGTGCTGGTGGTGGTCCTGCTCGGACTCACGCTCGCCTTCCGGGGCATCATGGAACCGGTGTTCGACGTCGAGTTCACCCGGAACATGGCGGCGGCCGCGGCCAAGAACCCGCAACTCACCCCGGAGCGGATCGCCCAGGCCAAGGCGATGGCCGGGAAGTTCCTGATCCCGGGCGTGGTCGGGACCTGGCTCATCCTCCCGCTGCTCCTCGGCCTGGTGTACTGGGTGATCGGGAAGGTGCTCGACAGCAAGGCCCAGCTGGGCCAGATCATGATGGTGGCGGTGTACGCGTGCTTCCCCCGCGTCATCGAGTCGATCCTCGGCGCGCTCCAGCTCCTGGTCCTGCCCGAGAGCAGCATCACCTCCCGCTACAGCATCACCCTGGGTCTCGGCCGGTTCATCGACCCCGCCAACCACCTCCTCCTCGCCATCCTCGGCCGGGTGGACGTATTCACCCTCTGGATCACCTTCCTCCTCGGCGTCGGCATGGCCGTGATGGGACGGATGCCGAAGGGGCGGGCCTTCGTCGCGGCCGGCCTCATGTGGGTGGTCGGAGCGATCCCCTCCCTGTGGGGCGCGGTCCAGGCGGGGTGAGATCTGGCCGAAGCCCGCGCGGCGCACTAAGCTCCCGGTACCCCGCGCGGGTCGCTTCGCCCCTTCAACAGCTCCGGAACCATGAAACGCGGCACCATCATCACGCTCGTCGCCATCGTCCTCTTCGGCGCCCTGCTCCTGTTCAATACCCTGAGCGCGCAGAAGGTCGAGTGCTCGGTCTGCGTCGAGTACAACGGGAAGCGGAACTGTGCCACCGCCTCCCACGAGAACGAGTCGGACGCCCGGCAGGCGGCCCAGACCACGGCCTGCGGCACCCTCACCAACGGGATGAACGACGCGATCGCCTGCGGCCGGGTGACCCCGGTCTCGGCACAGTGCAAGACGCGGTGAGGAGGTCAGTGAGGGGTGAGGCGTAGGAGTGAGCGGACGCCTGACCCCTCCCCTGACCGCGACGCCCCGCACATTCTCCCCGCCCCTCCCCCATGCGCTTCCCCCACCCCCTGATCCTGCTGGTCGGGTGCATCCTGACCGCGGCCGCCCTCTCGTGGGTCCTCCCCGCCGGCGAGTTCGAGCGCCGGGACGATCCCGCCACCGGCCGGCGCGTCGTCGTCGCGGGAACTTACCATCGGGTCGAGCCGGCGCCGGTGAAGCCGCTCGAGGCCCTCACCGCCATTCCGCGGGGCATGGCCGACGCGGCCAGCGTGATCTTCTATGTCTTCCTGGTGGGCGGGGCCTTCGCCGTGGTGGAACGGACCGGTGCCTCGACCCGGCTGGTCGGGCGGCTGGTGACGAGCCTCGAGGGGAAGGAGGCGCTGGTCATCCCCATCACCTGCCTGGCCTTCGGCGCGGGCGGGGCCCTGATCCAGATGCAGGAGGAGCTCATCGCCTTCGTCCCGATGCTGCTCCTGCTCACCGGGCAGCTCGGCTTCACGCCGGTGGTGGCCTGCGCGGTGAGCATCGGCGCCGCCGGGGTGGGCGCCGCGTTCAGCCCGGTGAATCCCTTCCAGGTGGTGATCGCCCAGAAGGTCGCGGAGTTGCCCACCGCCTCGGCGACGCCGTTTCGCACCGTCTTCCTGCTGCTCGCCATGAGCCTGTGGATCTGGGGGACGCTCCGCTACGCGCGGCGAACCCGCACCGTGCCCGCGCCGTCGGGCGCCGCCAACGGGACCGCCGGGGCGGCGCCGGCCACCGGGCGCGACTGGACCATCGTGGCCATCGTGCTCGCCACGTTCGCCCTGTTCCTCATCGGGGCCCGCTGGTGGGGCTGGGACTTCAACGAGTTCGCGGCCCTCTTCTTCCTCATGGGCGTCGCCGCCGGGCTGGTGGGAAGGCTCGGCCTCGCGGGGACGGCTGACGGCTTCGTGGCGGGGTTCGGCTCGCTGGCCTACGCCGCCCTGCTGATCGGGTTCGCACGGGGAATCTTCGTGGTGCTCGACCAGGGACGGATCGTCGACACCATCGTCAACGCGCTGTTCACCCCGCTCGCGAACCTCCCGGTGGTCCTCTCCGCCGTGGCGATGATGGGGGCCCAGGCGCTGATTCACGTCCCGGTGCCGAGCACCAGCGGGCAGGCGGTGCTCACGATGCCGGTCCTGGTGCCGCTCGCCGACCTGCTCGGTCTCACGCGGCAGGTTGCGGTGCTCGCGTACCAGTACGGCGCGGGCCTCTGCGAGCTGGTGACGCCGACCAACGGCGCGCTCATGGCGATGCTGGCCGCGACCGGGGTACGATACGAAGAGTGGATGCGCTTCCTCGGCCGGCTCCTTGCTCTGCTGGTGGGACTCGCGGTGGTGGCCCTGGTGATCGGGATCGCCGCCGGGGTCCGGTAGCGGCGCGAGCTTCGAGGCGGGAATGGCAGTGTCCCCTTTCTGGGGCTGTCCCCGGGGAGGACGGCAGCGAAGCCGGGCACCCCTCCTCAAGTGCTTGCCGCAGAATAGATTACATTCGAGTACCTGGTGGGTACCTGCCCATCCGGCTGGCACCAAGGTTGCACCTCCCGCGTTAGGAACAGTGGAGCTTCTGGTCCGCTGGGCCGATACCAAGGAGTGATATGATGAGCGAGCTCACGATCCGGGAAATGGAGAACGGCGAGGAATTCGCCGACTGGTTTGCCGACCTCACCCAGCGTGAGGAAGAGGCGACCGGGGATCCGGTGTTCCTCGAGGAGCACTACCTGATCCTGAGCAACGCCATCGGCGACTGGATCGGCGGCCTCCGGTACTACGTCCGCGGCGGCGTGGCGCACGTGCTCGATGTCGCGGTGCGGCCGGAAGAGCGGCACCACGGCCACGCCCACCGGCTGCTCGAAGCCTTCGAGGAGCGGGCCCGGGAGGGGGGAGCCCACCTGGTGGAGTTCTGGACCGACGACCTGGCCGGCGAAGGAGAACTGATCGCCTTCGGCTGGAACCGGGTGCTCCGGCGGGAGCACTACATCGGCGACCGGACCTGGTACCTGATGGAAAAGGTTCTGGACGAAACGGCCTAGCGTCATCCCGGCGGGGCCGGTATCCTTCGCCCCGATCCACACTTCGCACATCTGGACCGCTTCAACGGCCCGGCATAGCGCCGGGCCGTCTCTGGCTCGAAGGGACACCACCAGGCGATGGCACTGACCGAAGCAGCCCGCAGTTTCTTCACCAAGGTCGAGGTGCTCCGGGACCTCGAGGCGAAGGTCTTCGAGCTCATGGAGCAGCACGAGCGGAAGCGTCCGCTCTGGATGCCCAACGAGCTCATCGGGCCCAGGCCGGGGGAGGACCCCGACGCGCACGTCGCCCTGCTGCGCAAGCGCGCCGAGGGAATCCCCGACTCCGCCCGCGCGGCCCTGGCCCTCAACATGCTCACCGAGGAAGGGCTGCCCCACTTCCATCGCCTGCTGGCGGTGTATCTCGGGGACGACAGCCACTGGCGGGCCTGGAACAACCTCTGGACCGCCGAGGAAGACCGTCACGGCGTGATCCTGCGGGACTACCTGCGCGATACCCGGCTGCTCAACCAGACCCGGGTGGAGCAGATGCAGTTCGAGTATCTCAAGAACGGGTTCCAGCCCGACTGGGACAAGGATCCGTACCGGGTGTTCGCCTATACCACGCTGCAGGAGCGGGCCACCCAGCAGTCGCACTCCGAAACGGGGCGCATCGTGGGCGAGTACGAGCCGCTGCTGGCCGAGGTGCTCGGCAACGTGGCCACCGAGGAAGCGCGGCACTTCAGCTTCTACCGGACGATTTTCGAGGAAATCCTCAAGCGGGATCCGGACGAGGCGCTGATCTCCGCCTCCCACATCCTGCCCAGCATCGAGATGCCGGGGCACACCATGCCCGGCTTCCGGGAGATCGCCGACGTGATCCGCCGGGCGGGAATCTACGGCCCGCGCGACTACCTGCGGATCGTGCAGGAGCAGATCCGGTACTGGCGCATCGACGCCATCAACGGGCTCAACGAGCTGGGCCGTCGGGCCCAGGAGAAGATCCTCGAGATCCCGGCGCGCCTGCAGCGCATCGCGGAACACATCGAGAGCCGGAGCAAGGCGAAGACCTTCAGCTTCGAGGTGGTGTTCAACCGTGAATTCGCGATGGACTAGCAGGACGGGGGCGGCCGGGCTGGCCGCCCTCGTGCTGCTCGCTCCCGCCGCCTGTTCCGGCAAGGGGAAGCCCGCCGCCCCCAGGGGCGAGGCCAACACCCCCGAGGCGAGTGCGCAGCTCCTCGGCCGGGAACTCGCCGACATCGTCGACCGGGTCATGTCCTACCGGAGCTCCCACCGGGGCCAGCTCCCCACCTCGCTCCGGCAGGCCGGGATCGACAGCCTCACCCCGGTGTTCAGCCGCGAGTACCGCCGCCAGGGGAGCGAGCCGCTGGTCACCATCCGCTTCCGCAACCCCGCCGGCCGCCCGGTCGCCGCCTGCAGCGGCACCAGCACGGTGCTCGAGGACGCGATGCTCCACGAGGGGCGGTTCGACGTCTCCTGCGAGCTCACCGCGGGCGGACGCCAGACCTTCACGATCGTCCCGCCGCCGCCCCCCGCCAAGAACGACTGACCCCGCCATATTCCGGGCATGATCTTCGTGTACCTGAGCCTGGCCACCCGGGTCGTGGTCTTTGCGCTTTTCGTGCTCGCGGCCATCGTGGCGGGCACCCACTGGCTGGTGCAGAACGGCAAGCTGCCGCCCTTCGGGGGGTGGCCCCGCTTCACCCGCCGGCTGGGAGAGCCGTTCGTGCGCCCGCTCGAGCGACGGGCGCTTCGCAGCGGCGGCAATCCCTCCAGCGCGCCGTACCATTTCTTCTGGATCACGGTGCTGGGCGGACTCGCGGTCATCGCGATGGTGGACTGGCTGATCGGGATCATCGTCTCGCTGACGGCGAGTACCGCGGCCGGCCCCCGGGCGCTGCTCGCCTTCCTGATCAATGGCCTCTTCTCCATCCTCATCATCGCGCTGTTCGTGCGGTTCATCGCCTCGTGGTTCGGGGTGTCGCCCTACTCGCGGCCGATGCGGATCGTGTACGGCCTCACCGACTGGCTCATCGAACCGCTCCGCAAGGTGCTGCCTCCGCTCGGACCGCTCGACCTGAGTCCGATGGTGGGATACTTCATGCTGGTGCTGGCGCGGTGGTTCGTCCTGTCCCTCCTCTGAGCCCGAGGGTTCCGGGTTCCCACGTCCCATGACCGGTGATGCCTGGATGGTGCCGCTCGAGCGCGGCGTGCGCCTGGCGCTCCACATCCAGCCGCGCGGGTCGCGCAATGCCATCGAAGGACTCCACGGCGACGCTATCAAGGTCCGCCTCACCGCCCCGCCGGTCGAGGGCGCGGCGAACGAGGCGCTGGTCCGCTTCCTCGCCGAGACGCTGGGGTGTCCCCGATCGGCGGTCACCCTGGTGGCGGGAGCAACCTCCCGGCGGAAGACCGTGGAAGTGCTCGGAATCGCGCCGGACGTCGTTCGCCGGAGGTTCGGTCTTGGCGCCGAGGGGGGCCGGGTGTAGTATTCGGCCGACAATCGTTGTCGTGGTGCTTTGCGCCTATTGCAGCCACGTAAAACAACTGCTAAAACGGCCGACCCCCGGGGTGCCGTCGCGCAATCCCGGGGGCGTCGTTTTTGCACTCCGGCACCGGGCCGCAGGGCGCGGCCCGCAGGACGAAGCGGTTGGACCAACCCTGAACCAGCGAACGGCTGAGGCTTCCGGCGCATGCCATCGTGGACCCGCGACACCAGACTCGACCAGCTTCCCCACCTCCTGGAGCGGCGCATCCTGCTCCTCGACGGGGCGATGGGCACCATGATCCAGACCCACCGCCTGGGCGAGGCCGAGTATCGGGGTGAGCGGTTCACGGCATGGCCCAGCGACCTCAAGGGCAACAACGACCTGCTGGTGCTGACCCAGCCGGCCATTATCCGCGGGATCCACGCGGAGTACCTCGAGGCGGGAGCGGACATCCTCGAGACCAACTCCTTCAACTCGACCTCGGTCTCGATGGCCGACTACGGCATGCAGTCGCTGGTGCCGGAGCTCAACCGGGCGGCGGCAGCCCTCGCGCGCTCGGTGGCCGACGAGTTCGAGGCGAAGGACCCCTCCCGTCCCCGCTACGTCGCGGGTGTCCTCGGCCCGACCAACCGGACCGCGACGATCTCCCCCGACGTCAACGACGCCGGGCTCCGGAACGTCACGTTCGAGGAGCTGGCCGACACCTACGAGGTGGCCACCGCCGCCCTCCTCGAGGGCGGCGCCGACCTTCTCCTCATCGAGACCATCTTCGACACCCTCAACGCGAAGGCGGCGATCTTCGCGGTCGAGCGGCATTTCGAGCGGGCGGGCCGGCGGGTGCCGGTGATGATCTCGGGCACGATCACCGACGCGAGCGGGCGGACCCTCTCGGGCCAGACGGTCGAGGCGTTCTGGAATTCGGTCTCGCACGCGCGCCCGCTCAGCATCGGGCTCAACTGCGCGCTGGGCGCGAAGCAGCTGCGCCAGTACGTGCAGGACCTCTCCCGGATCGCCCCCACCTTCGTCAGCACCCACCCCAATGCCGGTCTCCCCAACGCCTTCGGCGGGTACGACGAGACGCCCGAGACGATGGCCGCCACGGTCGGGGAGTTCGCGACCGCCGGGCTGGTGAACATCGTGGGCGGCTGCTGCGGCACGACCCCGGCGCACATCCGGGCGATCGGCGAGGCGGTGCGGGGTGTGGCCCCGCGGCAGAAGGCGCACCTCCCGCCCCGCTGCCGGCTCTCCGGGATGGAGCCGCTCACGATCGGGCCCGAGACCAATTTCGTGAACGTGGGCGAGCGGACCAACGTCACCGGCTCGCGCCGCTTCGCGAAGCTCGTCCTCGACGGGCAGTACGAGACCGCGCTCGAGGTGGCGCGCCAGCAGGTGGAGAACGGCGCCCAGATCATCGACATCAACATGGACGAGGGGATGCTGGACTCGGAGGCGGCGATGGTGAAATTCCTCCGCCTCCTCGCCGGCGAACCCGACATCGCCCGGGTGCCGGTGATGCTCGACAGCTCCCGGTGGAGCGTGCTCGAGGCGGGCCTCAGGAATCTGCAGGGGAAGGGCATCGTCAACTCCATCAGCCTCAAGGAGGGCGAGGCGGCCTTCCTCCGGCAGGCGGAGCTGGTGCGCCGCTACGGCGCCGCGGTGATCGTCATGGCCTTCGACGAACAGGGCCAGGCCGACACCGTCGAGCGGAAGGTGAGCATCTGCGAGCGGGCCTACCGTCTCCTCACCGGGACCGTCGGCTTCCCGCCCGAGGACATCATCTTCGACCCGAACATCTTCGCCATCGCCACCGGCATCGAGGAGCACAACGGGTACGCGGTGGCCTATATCGAGGCGATCCGCCAGATCAAGCAGCGGCTGCCCCACACCCTGGTGAGCGGCGGGGTCTCCAACATCTCGTTCAGCTTCCGGGGCAACGACCCGGTCCGCGAAGCGATCCACTCCGTCTTCCTCTACCACGCCATCCGGGCGGGGATGGACCTGGGGATCGTGAACGCGGGCCAGCTCGCGATCTACGACGACATCCCGAAGGACCTGCTGGAGCGGGTGGAGGACGTGGTCCTCGACCGCCGGCCCGACGCGACCGAGCGGCTGCTGGAGATCGCCGAGCGGTACCGGAAGGCGGAGGGCGGGGTCTCGGCCGCCGCCACCGTCGAGTGGCGCACCCTCCCGGTGGAGGAGCGGCTGGCCCATGCGCTGGTCGAGGGGATCGACACCTGGATCGTGGAAGACACCGAGGCCGCGCGGCAGCGGGTGGCCCGGCCCATCGAGGTGATCGAGGGACCGCTCATGACGGGCATGAACATCGTGGGCGACCTCTTCGGCGCCGGAAAGATGTTCCTCCCCCAGGTGGTGAAGAGCGCCCGGGTGATGAAGAAGGCGGTGGCCCACCTCATCCCGTTCATCGAGGCGGAGAAGGCCGCCAATGCCGATACCCGGAGCAAGGGGAAGCTGGTCCTGGCGACGGTGAAGGGCGACGTCCACGATATCGGCAAGAACATCGTGGGCGTGGTCCTGCAGTGCAACAACTACGAGGTGGTGGACCTGGGCGTGATGGTCCCCTCGGCGAAGATCCTCGAGACCGCGCGCGCGGTCGGCGCCGACGCGATCGGTCTCTCGGGACTGATCACCCCGTCGCTCGAGGAGATGACCGTGGTGGCGGGCGAAATGGAGCGGGAAGGGTTCCGCATCCCGCTCCTCATCGGCGGGGCCACCACCTCGCGGGCCCACACCGCCGTGAAAATCGCGCCGAAATACTCGGGCCCGGTGGTGCACGTGCTCGATGCGAGCCGCGCCGTGGGCGTGACCAGCAATCTCCTGAGCGACACCCTCAGGGCCGGCTTCGTGGCGCAGGTGACGCAGGAATACGCCGCCCTCCGCGAGGAGCGGGGTGAGCGCGATACCAGCGCCAGCCGCATCACGCTCGCCGAGGCGCGCGCCAACCGGCTCGTTCCGGCCGCGACCCCGGCGCCGGCACCCACCTTCCTCGGCGCGAAGACCCTCGACCGCTATGCCTTGCGGGAGCTGGTGGACCGGATCGACTGGACCCCGTTCTTCCAGACCTGGGAACTGGCCGGCCACTACCCGGCGATCCTCGACGACCCCGCCGTGGGCCGCTCGGCGCGCTCGCTGTTCGACGACGCCCAGCGGCTGCTCGACCGGATCGTGCGGGAGGACCTCCTCGTGGCGCGGGCCCGGTTCGGCTTCTGGCCCGCGGCGAGCCGGGGCGACGACATCCTGGTCTACCGGGACGAAGGCAGGTCAGAGATCCTCGCCACGGTGCACACCCTCCGGCAGCAGGGCCGCAAGAGCGGGGACCGCCCCAACCTCGCCCTCGCCGATTTCGTGGCCCCGGTGGAGAGCGGTGTGCGCGACTACCTCGGCCTCTTCGCGGTCACGGCGGGCCACGGGCTCGACGCGATCGTCGCGGGGTTCCAGGCGGCGCACGACGACTACAACGCGATCCTCGCCAAGGCCCTCGCCGACCGCCTCGCCGAGGCGTTTGCCGAGCGGCTGCACGAGCGGGTGCGACGGGAGTTCTGGGGCTACGCGCCCGGGGAGGCGCTCGACAACGACGCGCTGATCCACGAGAAGTACCAGGGGGTCCGCCCGGCGCCCGGCTACCCCGCCTGCCCCGATCACACCGAGAAGCGCACCATCTTCCGGCTGCTCGAGGCGGAGCGGTGCGCAGGCATTCAGCTCACCGAGAGCATGGCCATGACCCCCGCCGCCTCGGTGAGCGGGTACTATTTCTGGCGGCCGGAGAGCCAGTACTTCGGTGTCGGCAAGCTGAGCCGCGACCAGGTGGAAGACTACGCCGTGCGGAAGGACCTGACCGTCGCGGAGGTGGAGCGGTGGCTGGCGCCGAACCTGGGGTACTCGAAGTGATGCCGACACTCAACGATCTCATCGCCGACGGCCGCACCCACGTCTTCGACGGCGCCATGGGCACGATGCTCTACGCCCGGGGCGTGTTCCTCAACGTCTGCTACGACGAGCTTGCGCTCAAGCAGCCGGACCTCATCCGCGACATCCATCGCGAGTATGTGAAGGCCGGGGCCGAGCTGGTCGAGACCAACACCTTCGGCGCCAACCCGGTGAAGCTCGCCACCCACGGACTCGCGGGGGACACCGAGAAGATCAACGCCGCGGCGGCCCGGCTCGCGCGCGACGCCGCCGGGGAGCGGGCCGCGGTGGCCGGCGCCATCGGGCCGCTCGGCATCCGGATCGAACCCTTCGGCGAGACCTCCCGCGCCGAGGCCTGCGCCGCCTTCGGCCGCCAGGTGGATGGCCTCCTCGAGGGCGGCGTCGACGGGTTCATCCTCGAGACCTTCAGCGACGTGGACGAGATCCACGCCGCGATCGACGCGGTGCGGAGCCGGAGCACCCTCCCCATCATCGCCCAGATGACGGTCGGCACCGACGGGAAGACCTACTACGGCACCGACCCCGAGACCTTCGGGCCCGCGCTCCAGTTGATGGGGGCCGACGTCGTCGGGGTGAACTGCTCGGTCGGCCCGCACGGCGTGCTCGAGGTGGTGGAGAAACTCGCCCGGGTGGTCACGGTCCCGATCTCGGCCCAGCCCAACGCCGGGCTCCCCCGGGACGTGGGAGACCGCAAGATCTACATGGCGAGCCCGGAGTACATGGCGGAGTACGGCCGGCGGATCGTCGAGGCGGGCGCCCGGTTCATCGGTGGGTGCTGCGGCACCACGCCCGAGCACATCAAGGCGCTCACCGGGTTCGTGAAGAGCGTGGCCCCGCGCCACGGCGCGAGCTACGCCGCGGTGCCGTCCCACGTGGAAATGGCGGCCCCGGTGCCGCTCGCCGAGCGCTCGCATTTCGGCGCCAAGCTCGCGCGGGGCGAGTTCGTCACCTCGGTCGAGATCGTGCCCCCCAAGGGCGTCGACCCGAAACCGATGTTCGACCAGGTCCGCGAACTCAAGGCCGCGGGCGTCGACGCGGTGAACGTCCCCGACGGGCCGCGGGCCCAGAGCCGGATGGGTGCGCTTCTCTCGGGGCTCCTCATCCAGCGCGAGGTGGGGCTCGAGCCGGTGGTGCACTACGCCTGCCGCGACCGGAACCTCCTCGGGATGCTCTCCGACCTGCTGGGCGCGGCGGCGAGCGGGATCCGCAACCTCCTCATCGTCACGGGCGATCCGCCCAAGATGGGACCCTATCCCGACGCGACCGCGGTCTTCGACATCGACAGCATCGGGCTCACCAACCTGGTGAACCGCCTCAACCGCGGGCTCGACCCCGGCGGCAACGCGCTCGGCGGGAAGACCAGCTTCGTGCTGGGCGTCGGGGTGAATCCGGCCTCGCCCGATCCGGAGCGGGAGTTCCGCCGCTTCGCCTGGAAGGTCGAGGCGGGCGCCGAGTTCGCGATGACGCAGCCGGTCTTCGACCTGGAGCAGCTGGACCGGTTTCTCGAGCGCACGGCGCAGTTCCGGATCCCGATCATCGCCGGGATCTGGCCGCTGGTCTCGCTCCGCAACGCCGAGTTCCTCGCGAACGAGGTGCCCGGTGTGACGGTCCCGAAAGTCATCCTTGACCGGATGCGCGCTGCCTCCGCGAAGGGGAAGGAAGAGGGCCTCGCCGAAGGCGTGCGGATCGCCCAGGAGATGGTGCGGGCGGTGCGCGGCAAGGTGAAGGGGGTGCAGGTCGCGGCGCCGATGGGCCGCGCGACCGTGGCCCTCGAGGTGATCCGGGCGGCCCTCTAGCCCTCGGTGCGGAGCCGGTAGCCCACACCGGTCTCGGTCTGCAGCAGTCTCGGCTTCGCGGGATCCTGCTCCAGCTTGTGGCGGAGCTGGGTGATGTACACCCGCAGGTAATGATTCTGGCTGATGGCGTTCACCCCCCACACCTCCTTGAGGAGATGGCGGTGGGTGAGCACCTTGCCGGCATGCCGCACGAGTTCGCCCAGGAGCTTGTACTCGAGCGGTGTGAGGTGCACCTCCTCCCCGTCACGGAAGACCTGCCGGTTCGCGAGGTCGACCCTCACCCCGAACGCCTCGAAGACCGGCTCCGCCGGCGCCCCCGCCGCGAGCGCCGCGTGGCGGAGCGCCACCCGCATCCGCGCCAGCAGTTCTTCCACCCCGAAGGGTTTCGTGAGGTAGTCATCGGCCCCGGCATCGAGGGCCGCCACCTTGTCCTGCTCCTGGCCTCGAGCGGAGATCACGATGATCGGGGTCCGGGTCCAGCCGCGGATCTCGCGGGTGATGGCGAGGCCGTCCTTGTCGGGGAGACCGAGATCGAGGAGGATGAGGTCGGGGTTGCGGCTCGCCGCCTGGGCCAGCCCCTCGCGCGCGGTGCCCGCTTCCACCAGGTCATAGGGCTGGTTCCCCAGCGCGGCGCGGAGGAAGCGGCGCATCTGGGGCTCGTCTTCGACGAGCAGGACGGTGGGGTTGTGCGGCATGGGGAGTGCGGAGAAAGGTGCTACGCCCGGCACGGAAAGGGCAGGCCGCTCATGCCTCGGGCTTCGCGTCTTCGAGCATCCCCTCCTCCGCCGGGATCGGCGGCGGCGCCGGACCGGTGAGGGGCAGCGTGAACCGGAACACCGCGCCGCCGTCGGGGCGGTTCTCCGCCCAGATTCGCCCGCCGTGGGCCGTGACGATCCCGCGCGCGATCGTCAGGCCCAGGCCGACGCCCTTCCCGACCGGCGCGTCCTCCCCGCGGTAGAACTTCTCGAAGACCCGCTCCTCCTCGCCCGGCGTGAGGCCCGGCCCACGGTCCGCCACCGACACGGTGACACCCCCCGGCGAGGGGACCGCCGAGATCTCGATCGGCGTGCCGTCCGGCGTGTACTTCACCGCGTTCTCCAGCAGGTTGATGAAAACCTGCTCCAGAAGCACTGCATCGAGCGGGACGAGGGGCAGGTCCGGTGGGAGCTGGACCGATACGGGGTGGCGCTGCAGCCGGTCCCCCAGCCGGATGATCGAGACGCCCACCGCATCTTCCAGCGGCTGCCATTCCTTCTGGACCTTGAGCGAACCGGTCTCGACCCGAATCATGTCGAGCAGGTTCCGGATCAGGCGGTTCATCCGCTGGGATTCCTCGAGAATCGATTCCAGCAGGTCGCGCCGCGCCTCCGGCGCCAGCCGGTCGCCGGACTCCCTGAGGCTGCTCGCCGCGCCGGTGATGACCCCGAGCGGGGTCCTGAGGTCGTGGGAAAGCGAGCTCAGCAGCGAGGTGCGGAGCCGCTCGGCCTCCACCTCCAGGCGCGCCTGCTGAGTGCGTTCGGCGAGGGTGACCCGCTCGAGGGCGACCCCGACCTGGCCCGCGAAGGCCTCGAGCAGGTGCCGATCCGACGGGTCCTGGAAGCGCTGGATCTCGGGGGAGGCCACCACCAGGACCCCGACCACGCCCCCGGCGCCCGTGAGGGGCAGGTGCAGCGCCCGGGCGCCGGGAAGCGTGGCGGTACCGGCCCCGGCGATCTCGCCCCGCCGGTAGCTCCAATCCGCGACGCTCATCTCCTTCTCGTCCATGAGCGGCGAGGCCCCGGCCGGCTGCAGGAGCTGCAGCTCCCCCGCCGCGTGGGGCGCGAGAAGCTGGGCGCTGCAGCCGAAACTGTCGCCGAGGTGCTTCCGGGCCGCGGTGACTACTTCGTCACGCGCCCGGGTCTGGCCCAGGTCCCGGCTCAGGGCGTAGAGCG
>DASZPT010000249.1:0-9829 GCA_035549935.1 Gemmatimonadales bacterium | reverse complement strand
CCGCAGGGCCCGGTTCTGGCTCCGGGTCCGCCCCAGCTCCACCGCCGCCCGGAGTGTCACCAGCACCGCCTCGGGGCTGAGCGGCTTCTCGAGGAACTGGAAGGCCCCGAGCTGAGCCGCGCGGACCGCGTCGGCCAGCTGGGCCTTGCCGCTCATCATGATGACCGGCGCCTCACACCCCTTCGACCGGATCTGGCCCAGCGTCTCGAGGCCGTCGGGACCCGGTGGCATGAAGAGGTCGAGGAAGATTGCGTCGGGATCGAGCTGCTCCAGCGCCAGCAGGCCGGCCGGCCCGTTGGGCGCCTCATCCACGGCGAAGCCCTCCGCCCGGAGCAGGGCGGCCAGCATCCGGCGGATGTTGGCTTCGTCGTCGATGATGAGGATGTGGGGCATGACTCTAAGATACCGTTCTTGAAGCGGTTCCGCGTTCCGCGTTCCGAGTTCCGCGTGGCGCATGAGAAGTGCCGGCCACCGCGCACGGAGCCCTGCCCGAGAACCGCGGAACGCAGAACGCGGAACGCGGAACGATCATTTCACCCGCCGCCGGGGGAGCGTGATCACGAACGTCGCTCCGCCACCGGGCGTCGTTTCATGCCAGATCCGCCCGCCGTGGGCCTCGATGGTCTGCTTCACCAGGGCGAGCCCCAGGCCCGTCCCGTCCGCCTTCCCGGTGACGTAGGCATCGAACAATCGTTCACGCAGTACCTCCGGGACCCCCGGGCCGTGGTCCACGATCCGGATCTCCGCGCCATTCTCCCCCAGCGGCCGGCAGGCGAGCCCCACCTCGCCCTGGCCGTTCATCGCCTCGGTCGCGTTGCGGAGGAGGTTGCTGAGCGCCCGGCGGAGCGGCTCGTAGTGCCCGGTGATCCGCGGGGTCGCCGCATCGATCGTGATCGAGGAGGTGATACTGGCAGGAAGCGCGGTCCGGGAGAGCTCGCTCAGCAGCTCGCCCAGGTCGACCTCGGCCGCCGGTCCCTCGGGGAGCCGCCCCATCTCGGTGAACTCGCGCGCCAGCTGCTCCAGCCGGGCCGATTCCGCCTGCAGCACCTCGAGCGCCTCGCGCTGGTCCGCGTGCGCGGTGCGGGTCAACTGGCTCACCGCGAACCGGATCGGGGTGAGCGGGTTCTTCATCTCGTGCGCCACCCGGCGTGCCACTTCCCGGAAGGCCCGGAGCCGCTCCCCCTCGATCTCGCGGACCCGCGCCTCCGCCAGGCTCGAGGCCATCTCGCGGAGCGCGAGCCGGAGCGAGGCGAACTCCGGCGCGCCGCCTTCCCGCTCGTCCGGGGGCAGCGGCTCCGCCCGCCGGATGTTGCCGGTCCAGCCGATGAGTTCCTCGATCGGGCGGCTCAGTTGGCGGGAGAGATACCCGCCCAGCCGCATCGCGGCGGCGAGCACGATCGCGCCCAGGACCAGCACGACGATGGGCAGGATATAGCCGTAGTAGGCGGCGTAGGTATCCTGCCGCTGGCCCCGCGAGATGGCGTCGTTGAGCGCCCTGCTGTGGGCCGCGAGCGCCTTGCGTTCCGCCGGCCGGAGCCGGGTCGTATCGAGGGTCTCGACCAGGGTTCGGCCGGTCCGGGCCAGGTCTTCCATCACCTCGCGGTTGGCCCGGCTGGTGGCCGCGGGGGACCGCACCGCGAGCGCGAGTCCCACCAGGGCTCCCGCGGTCGGCAGCACTCCGAGAAGGAGCAGCACCAGCAGGATGCGCCTGCGGAAGGGGAGCGGCATGCTCAGCGCCTCTCGCCGTGGATCCACCGGCCATGCCGGCGCGACCCCGCGCCGGCGACCCAGCCAAGCAGCGCGCCGAGCGCCGCGCCCACCCATTCGCCGCCGCTGGTGGCGGCGGCCCCGGTGGCGAGCGGGATCCCCGCGAGGCCGGTCACCAGGATCAGGGCGGTCACCACGATGCCGGTGCCTGGCGCCGACCGAGCGAACCAGTAGCCCACCGGGAACATCAACCCGGCGAGCCAGACCGGATTGAGCAGCAGCCACTCGTCCCACACCGCGTAACGAAACGGCAGCATCGAGGCCCAGCCCCAGCCCACCGTCATCGGCAGGGTCACCTCGGACTCTCCGTCACGGCTGGTTGACCGGATCACCCACGCCGTCCGCGTGCGACCCGCCACGATCGACACGGTGTCCCCGGGCGCGCGTCCGGCGAAGAGCGGCAGCCGGGCGATCAGGGCCCGGAATTCCCAGCGCTCGAACCGGGTCCGAAGTTGGAGGACGAGGGCGTTCCGGTCCTGCGCGAGCAGCACCTGCTCGTCGTGCGCGCTGTCGACAACCGCGTAGATCGGGGCGGTGCGGCGCGGCGGCGCACCCGACACGACGCGCGCCGCGACCAGAAACGTGTCCGCCGTCATCGATCGGCGGAGCGGCGCCGGGTCCTGGAAGAAGCCGTCGGGCGGCGCCGTCCCATCCACCTGGAGCGCGAGGATCCGGCCGGTGTACTGGGTGTAGTGCCCGTACGCCTTGGCCCACAGGCCGTAGTAAGGATTCGCCGACGGGGCGAGGCGGGTCCCCAGCGCGGTGAACCCGAGCACCGCGCTCCAGACGAGCGCCGCCATGCACCCCAGGATGACGCTTTCCCGCGCTCCGGGCCAGCGGAAGCGCCGCCAGTCGCGATACAGCCACACGCCCAGTCCGCCGCCAAGGGCGTTGCTCAGGATGTCCCGCAGACTCGAGTCGCGCCCGGTCAGGACCGTCCCCTGCAGCGTCTCGATCGCGATCGTCGCCGCGAGGCAGGCGAGCACCGCCGGCTTCGGCCGCAGCCAGTACGAGAGCGCCCAGCCGAGCGGGAGGAAGAGCAGGATGTTGCTGAGGAAATCCCGGCCGCCCTCGTTGTTGCAGCCGGTCATGCAGAGGAAGCCGGCCCGGGTCTCGTCCGGGTCGACCGGTGCCGACGTGAGCGTGAGCCGCGCGACGAACGCGACCGCCAGGACCGTCACCGCCACCGCCCGCCAGCGCGGCGCGGGCGAGTGAGAATCCGGAACCATCAATGCGTCCTTGGTAGTGACCGGGTCGTGCCGGGCGGAGGGCTCTGGCAAATCGACCCAGCATTCTCGGTATGTTGTGGCCGATTCGCAACAGCCCCCGCCAAGGGCCGGGACGGAGCAGGGTATCCCGTTCGTGCACAGAAGGATAGGTGGTTTTTCGGTATCCGGCTGACTGGCCCGACTCCTGCACTGGGTCCCTCGGCTGAGAGCCCGCCCTGGCGCAATCCGGACCCTCGACGAGGACCTTCTCTACCACGATGCAAGCGATTCCGCTGCCTCCCCGCTGGCCCGCGATTCACATCTTCACCGTGGATGTCGAGGACTACTTCCAGGTGAACGCCTTCGAAGGCGTAGTCGACCGCGCGGACTGGGATCGCTTTCCGACTCGGGTGGAGCAGAATACCGACCGGTTGCTGGAACTGCTCGGCCGCCACAATGCGCACGGGACGTTCTTCACCCTCGGTTGGGTCGCCCAACACCATCCCCAGGTGGTGCGGCGGATCGTCGACGCCGGGCACGAGGTCGCCTCGCACGGCTACTGGCACCGGAAGGTCACGACCCTCTCCCCGGACGTGTTCCGCCAGGACATCCGCGAATCCAAGCAGCGTATCGAGGACGTCAGTGGCCAGCCCTGTCTGGGCTTCCGCGCGCCCAGTTTCTCGATTCGTCCCGGAATGGAATGGGCCTTCGAGATCCTCGCCGAGGAAGGCTATCGGTATGACTCGTCGATCTTCCCGATCTCACGTCCCGACTACGGCTACCCCAAGGCGCCGCCCTGCCCGGTAGTGCTGCACACGCCGGCGGGTGAGCTGCTCGAGCTGCCGATGGCGACCAAGCTCGTGGCCGGCTTCCGCCTGCCCGCGGCGGGGGGCGGTTACTTGCGCCAGCTCCCGTTCCGCCTCACAATAGACGCGTTCGCGCAGTGGGGAGAGCTGGGGGTGTCCGCGGTCCTGTATACCCACCCCTGGGAGATCGATCCGGAGCAGCCGCGCATCAACGCCGGTCTGATCACGCGTCTCCGGCACTACCGGAATCTCCATCGCACTCTGCCGAGGCTGCAGCAGCTGCTCGCGCGATTCAAGTTCACCAGCGTCTCCGCCCGATACGCCGAGACGCTACACCCGGCTCCACAGTCGGCCATCTCGGAACCAACCCAGCCCGCCGCGTGAGCCTTTCCCCCCGGCTTCCGGCACTCGATCCCCTGCCGAACATGCGGCTGCCCCAGCCCGATCCCTCAGTGGTCTTCTGCGAAGTGGATGCGGGGGCCGTGCTCCTGTCCACGACCGAAGAGGTCTACTACGGACTCAACGCCGTAGGGGCCCGCATCTGGTCCCTCCTCCCGCCGCAGCACCGGGAGTTCGACGATCTCTGCGCCGCGCTGGTCGCGGAGTACCCCGACGCCGACCCCGACGAGCTGCGGGCCGACGTGGCGGCCCTGCTGGATGATCTGATTCGCTCCAGGCTGGTGCTGCCGGACCCCCGCTGATTCCCGCCATATCTTTCCCGTCGTTACGCCCTGCACCGGGGGCGTGGCACCGTTCCTGCCCCTTGCCATGTCATGCAACGGGCCTTCGCCTGGTCTTCGCCATGGAACCGCCACGAGACGGCATCGATGCGACTCGTTAGGCTCCCGGTCCTCTCCAGCCGGGAGTGGGCCGACTTCGTTCGCGCGCACGCCGCGCTGCTCTATGGCGCGCTTGCCGTGCGGCTCCGCTCCCGTGGCCGGCTGCTCGCGCCGCCGGTCGGCGCCGGCGCCGGCGCCGGGACCGTGACGCCGGTCGTGTGGAAGCGCGTGAGCCAGCTGGAGCAGGCCCTGGCCCGCGCGATCAAGTACGGACTGCTGCGGCCGGCCTGCCTGCCCCGCAGCGTCGCCCTCCACTGGCTGCTCACCCACTCGGGGATCCCCGGCAGCAGGATCCGGATCGGCGTCCGGCCCGAGTCGGGGGGGCTCACCGCGCACGCCTGGGTGACGCTCGCTGGCCAGGTGGTGGGAGACGATCCGGCTTTCGTCGCCCGCTACACCGAGATGGTGGATACCCAGGTGCCCGGGCTCATATGAG
The DNA here is from genome assembly GCA_035549935.1 of Gemmatimonadales bacterium. Classification (GTDB taxonomy): domain Bacteria; phylum Gemmatimonadota; class Gemmatimonadetes; order Gemmatimonadales; family GWC2-71-9; genus JADJOM01. The sequence goes on along the minus strand of DASZPT010000249.1, from coordinate 4,773 downwards.
TGGCCTCGCCGCGATCCTGGGGCCGGGCGCCGGCGGCGAGGAGGCCGCGGCCCTCGCCATGCTCGGCCGGCTTCGCCACCGGGGCGCCGACCAGCAGCAGTGGTGGTCGGAGGACCAGGGGCGCATCGGGGTGACGCGCGCCGCCTGGGAACTTGGCCGTGGTTTCGCGGGGGGCGTGCTGGTGCTGGAACAGGACCAGCTCGTGGTCGCGGCCGATGCGTCGCTCTACTACCTCGAGGAGCTGCGGCGGAACCTGCGCAGCGCCGGCCAGGCGCCCCGGGGGGACTCGCCGAGCCACCTGATTGCCGCGGCGTATCGCGCGTGGGGAAGCCGCATGGTGGAGGTCCTGGAGGGGGACTATGCCTTCCTTGTCTGGGACCAGCGCACCCACCGCCTCTTCGCCGCCCGCGATTTCGCCGGATCCCGGCCGCTCTATTTCGCCCGGGCGGGCGAGCACCTCGTCCTCGCCTCGACCCCCGTCGCGGTGACCGCGCATCCCGCCGTGCCCCGCGCCCTCAACCGCCTCGCCATCGCCGAGGATCTCATCGGCGCCTCGAGCATGGTGGTAGGGGAGACGCCCTTCTCGGCGGTGCAGCGTCTGCCCGCGGGGTCGCGACTCCTCTGGGAGCCCGGCCGGACGCCGCGGGTCGAGTCGTTCTGGGAGCCCCCCGTGTTCGAGCGGGGCGAAGGGCCTGACGCCGACGAGGCGGCGGAACAGCTCCGGGCACTCCTCCGCGCCGCCGTGCGAGAGCGCCTCGCGGTCGACGGCCCCACCGCCGTCTGGACCAGCGGCGGGTACGATTCGCCGGCGGTGCTCGCCCTCGCGCTCGGGGCCCGGGGGGCCGGCACGCGGGTGCCCGTGGTGCCGGTTTCGATGAGCTATCCCGCCGGCGATCCCGGTCGCGAGGACGAGCTCATCCAGGCCGTCGGCACCCACCTCGGCTGCCGCATCCACTGGGTCGATGTGGCCAGCGTCCCGGGCCTTCCTGAGCCATGGGCCTGGGCGGAGCGGCGGGAGGAGCCATTTGCCCACCCCTACGAGGAGTGGAATCGGGCCCTCGCCGCGGGCAGCCGGGAAGAGGGCGCACGGGTCATCCTGGGCGGAAACGGCGGCGACCAGTTCTTCGGTGTCTCACCCGTCTTCCTGGCCGATCTGCTGCGGAGCGGCCACTGGCGCGAACTCTTGAGCGAGGCGCGCCGCATGGGCTTCGGCCGGCGGGACGGCCGCCAGATCTTCCACTGGGTCCTCCAGCCCGCGCTGCCCCCGTTCCTGCTCGCGCTCGCCGCGCGGCTGCGCGGGCGTCCGCTGCGTGCGCACCTGCAGTCACCTATCCCCGACTGGCTCACCCTCGATCGCGCGACCATCGACGCGCTGTGGGAGCGCCAGTGGCAGTATCAGCTGCGCCGCCCTCAGGAGACCTTCGGCTCCGCCGAGACGGCATGGTACCTGATGTCGGCATTCGGACAGCGGATTGCAACGTCGGTTGTGGGTATAGCGCAACAATCTGGTGTCGAAGCTCGCTCACCTATGTACGATCGTAGAGTCATAGAGTTCATGGCGAGGCGCCCAAGAGCGGATCGTTACGCCCTTGGCGAGACGAAGATCCTGCTCCGGAAAGCGCTCCATGGCTTGCTTCCGGCAGAGCATCTGGCCCCGCGGAAAGCCCGTACCGGGCTTCCGATCAGCTACCTGAACCGGGCCCGTACCGCAGCCCTTCCCGCATGGTTGGAGGCGGTCGGTAAAAGCTTGCAGCTTGAAGAGTTGGGCGTCACAGACCGGGCAGGAATCCAGGCCGCCATGGCCCGTTTCCTCAGGAACCCCGAATGGGAGGGTCGCCTGGCCGGCCAGCTTTTCAATGTGCTGTCGGCGGAGTTCTGGATACGGAGTCATACTGGCCCGGAGGGTGCCCCTGCCGCCAAAGTGGCCTAGGAACGCGGGCAACTGGCCTGCGGCTTGCGTCAATTTGTTCCAGTGGCATCAGGTCCGAACGCAACCCACTGGAAAACAGAGGAGGTGATTGAGTGTACGAACGTCCACAGCTGAAGCGGTTTGGCTCCCTTCGTGAGCTGACCGAAGCCGGGTGGGACGGCGATTCGGATGGCTGGTATCTCCGCATCGCTCCAACCGTGAGCGGGTGTAACTTGTACAACGCGGGTCGCACCTGCTCCTGAGCACGGGGGGGCCCGCAAGGCCCCCTCACTCATTTCCCCCCTAGGCGAGCGCGGGTGTACTGGTACCGAGTGTACGGCGAACGCCTGGCGTCCGATGTCCCCCTGCCAGAGGCTCGTCCCACCGAACCGGGCGAGCCGGCGTGGACCTTCCGGCAACTCCCGCCCGCTCCCGTCGCCGGGGGCGACCAGCTTCTCGGAACCCAGGATCTGTATCCCGGCTGCCAGGCGCGGCTCTACCGCACTGGCCGGGGTCACCGGATCGTGGTCGACGACACGGGCGTCTACGATCTGACCGCCGGTGGACGCGACATCACCTGGCAGCCGACCCCCGACAGCACTTCCGACTTCGGGCGGGCTCACCTCCTGGGGCGGGTCCTCGCGACCTCGCTGCACCACCAGGGCTCGTTGGTTCTGCATGGCAGCGCGGTGGCCTACGATGCCGGCGCCGTGATCTTCCTCGCCCCCAAGCACACCGGGAAGTCCACGCTCGCGCTGGCCCTGACGCTGGCGGGGGCCCGCCTCATCTCGGACGATTCGCTGGCCGTGGACGCCGGTCCGGTTCCCTCGGTCGCGCCCGGCGTGCAGAGCATGCGCCTTCTGCAGGATGCCGCCGCCGCCCTGGCCGGGGCGCTCCCGGTGGCGGAACAGTCCGATGGCAAGGTCCTGCTCGCGAGCCTGCCCCCGGAGCGGCTGGAGTCGGGGCGGGTGCCGATCCAGGCGATCTATCTCCTGGTCGCCGCCGAGTCGATCTCGGGTGATCGCGCGGTGGACCGGCAGCCACTGCCGCCGCCCCTCGCCGCGGCCGGCATTGTCGGGCAAGGTAAGGTCGCCGAGATGCTGGGGCCGGCCGAGGCGCCGGAACTCCTCCGGCGCGCGGCCCGCCTCGCCTCGGCTGTGCCGGTCTACCGGATGCCGGTGCTGCGCGATCTTCACCGCCTTCCCGAAGTCGTGACCCGCGTCGCCGGCTGGCACGGCCAGGCGAGCGAGACCCTCTCCGCGTGACCGCCCCGGCTCTGGTGGTCGAGGGGCTCGAGAAGCGCTTCGCGACCCGGCGCTCGCTCGCGCAGGCGATCCGGCATCCCTGTCAGGACGGTTCGGTGCTCGCGCTGGACCAACTCACCTGTCAGGTGGGGGAAGGCGAGTTCTTCGGGCTCCTCGGCGTGAACGGGGCGGGGAAGTCGACCTTCTTCAAGATCCTCTCCACGCTGGTCCGGCCCGATGGTGGCCGGGCCTCGATCTTCGGGGTGGATGTCGAGCGCGACCCGGCCCGCATCCGTCATCTCGTCGCTCCCGTCCTCACGAGCGACCGCTCGCTCTACTGGCGGCTCAGTGCCACCGAGAACATGCGGCTGTGGGCCTCGCTCCACGGTCCCGGTCCCGACACCGGCCGCCGCATCGTCGACCTGCTCGACCTCGTCGGGCTCGCGGGCACCGGTGCCCGGCTGGTCGGCACCTTCTCCTCCGGGATGCGCCAGCGGCTCCTCCTCGCGCGGGCCCTGCTGGGCCAGCCCCGGCTCCTTCTGCTCGACGAGCCGACGCGGAGCCTCGATCCCATCGCCGCGCGGGATTTTCGCGAGTTCCTCCGGCGGGAGCTCGGACGCATCCAGGGTTGCACCGTCCTCCTCGCTACGCACGATGCCGACGAAGTGCGCGACCTCTGTGACCGCGTGGGCGTGCTGCACCGCGGGCGCCTGGTGGCCGCCGGGACGCGGGCCCAACTCGCGGGACAGCTGAGCTATCACCGTTACCGCCTGGTGACGACGGCACCGCATCATGCCGCGATCGACGCGCTGGCGGGACACGGGGTCAAGGTCGGCCCGGTCACCGAGGGCGAGGGAGGCTGGTCGGTGCGACAACTCGACCTCGCCGGTGGTCCCGAGGCCACCGCCGCGGTCCTGGCCGAGCTGGCCCGCGCGGGGGTGCCGGTGGGGCGGCTCGAGCAGGTGGAGCTGCCGCTCGCCGAACTCATCGAGCGGCTCGTCGCGGCGACCCCGGCGGAGGTGCCGCATGCGTGAGACTCTGGCGCTCCTCCGGGCCGGCTGGATCGCGGCGGCCAGTTACCGGCTCAATCTGTTCTTCTCGCTCGTCGGCCTGGGCGTGAGCCTGGTGCCGCTCTATTTCGTCGCCCAGGCGCTGCAGCCGGTCGCGGCGCAGTCGATCAGCGACGAAGGCGGCCGCTACTTCGCCTTCCTCACGATCGGCCTGGCAGTGTTCTTCTTCATCAGCAGCGCGGTGATGTCGCTGCCGAACGCGATCGGCGGCGGGATCTCCTCCGGGACCCTCGAGGCCCTGCTCGCGACGCCGGCCCCGGTTCCCTCCCTGCTCCTGGGCCTGGTGAGCTTCGACCTGACCTGGGCCGCGATCCGCGCGGTGTGCCTGCTGGGCGCGTCGATGCTCCTCGGTCTCCGGATCGCCCTTGAGGGCATCCCCCTCGCGCTTCTGGCCCTGCTGCTCACGGTACTCGCGTATTTCGGCATCGGGCTCGGTCTTGCCGCAATGATCCTGATCTTCCGCACGATCGGCCCCCTCGGGAGCGGCATCCTCGCCGCGTCCGGCCTCCTGGGCGGGGCCTACTATTCCACCACCGTCATCCCCAGCTGG
>DASZPT010000248.1:0-2013 GCA_035549935.1 Gemmatimonadales bacterium | reverse complement strand
TCGGCCATCGGTTTGCGCTCGGCCGGCAGCGGCCGGCCGTCGGCCCGTTCGCTTGCGCGAACGCGCCTCGGGGCGCAGCTTATGCGGGGTCGTTAGCCAGCAGTACTCCTGATCTCGGGGGCCTCCCTGCGTTCAATCCGTCCCTGGTCGGTTCTCCTGGTGCTGGCGCTGGGGAGTTGCAGCCTCCTCAAGGCTCCTCCCGACGACCAAGCCGTGGCCGAGCGCTTCCTGACGAGCCTGGTGGCTGCGGACAGTCAGTCTCTCGCCCGTGAGCTCGACACCAACCTCACTTCCCCGCAATCCTGGCTCCAAGTGCTCGCTGTCCGGGATTCGTTTGACCTCTGGCAACCGGACTCTCTCCGTCTCATCGGCTGGAACATCGCCACATTCAACACAGACCACGTGGCGGACCTGACGTACCAGCTCTTCACTACCCGCGGTTGGATGATCGCCACCGTGAACCTGAAGGGGGCTTCCGGCGCCATGCGGGTCCGAGGCTTTCATTGGCAGTTCCTCCCCGACCGCTTGGACCGCGTAAACCGGTTTGCGCTGAGCGGGAAGCCCATCGGGGCCTATCTGGTCCTCGTTCTCGCACTCGCCATGGCGTCCATCTCTCTTGGAACGGCGCTCTATCTCCCATTTACCGACCTCCCGCGCCGCTGGGCTTGGGCCGCCCTGGCGCTCCTCGGCTGTACTCGCTTCGATCTCAACTGGACCACGGGCGCGACGGCTCTGCAGCTCCTGACGCTACAGCTCTTCAGCGCCGGCTTCCAGCGCGTCAGCAACTACGCCCCTTGGATCATCTCGGTCTCCTTCCCATTCGGCGCCATGCTCGCCTGGCGCCGCATCCTTGCTTGGCGACGGGCCAAGCGTTCTGAGGCTGCTGGCTAACTACCGCATGAAGCTGACGTCCTCGGCCGTCGGTTTTCTGAACGCCGAAGCGCCGCCGCGCCTCGGGGCGCAGCTTATGCGGGGTCGTTAGGCCCCTTTCTCGGTCCCCTTGCATTCATCCGGGCAACCCACGAGATTATCCGTACGTCAAGGAGATCTCATGGCCAAATCCGCCTCCCGTTCCAAAGCTCCCCGCCCCCGCTACACCAAGGGCACCCGCCAGGGGAAGGTCCGCAAAGAGTTCTGGCTCGACCCCAAGCTCCTGAGGCTGGCCAAGGAGGAACTCGGCGCCTCCACGGAGCAGGAGGCGGTCGATCTGGCGCTGGACCTCGTGGCCTTCCGGCGCGAAGTCCTCAAGGGCATTAAGACCCTCACGGAGCTGAAGTTCAGCCCCGGGGTCTGAGCCGGCGTGCCGAAGTACCTGCTGGACACCAATTGCTACATCGAGGCAACGCGGCACTCAGCTGCCGCGGCCGCCTTGGAGGCCTTTGCCAGCCGCCACTCCCCCCATCTCTACCTCAGCTCCGTGGTACGAGCCGAACTCCTCGCGGGCATCGCCACCGCCCGCGACGAGCAGCGCCTGCAGGCCGACATCCTGACGCCGTTCGAGCAGCGCCGACGGGTCGTCACGCCGGGCCCCGGCACATGGGACACGCTGGGCCGGACGCTCGGGCATCTCGTGCGCACCGAGGGGCTCGTTCTGCGTCAGATGCCCCGCAGCTTCATGCTGGACGTCCTCTTGGCTGCGTCCGCCCGCGAGATCGGCGCCACCTACGTGACACACAACCAGCGGGATGCCGAGCGCATTGCCCGGGTCTTCCCCTTCAGCTGGGCCACCCCCTACCCGCAATGAACGGTCACGAGCGGGCCCTAACTACCGCATGAAGCTGACGTCCTCGGCCAACGGTTTGCGGTCGGCCGGCAACAGCCGGCCGGCGTCTCGTCGGCTTGCGCCGATGAGCCTCGGGGCGCAGCTTATGCGGGGTCGTTAGGCCCCGCCGTATCAGGTGTTTCTGGGCGCTCGGCTACGCACTCCGAGATCAACCTACGGATGGCTGCAATCTGGATCGTGGTTTGCTACGAAAGGAGCACTCTCTGCTAGCTCGCTTTCGCGCCTTGCCG
>DASZPT010000247.1:0-4894 GCA_035549935.1 Gemmatimonadales bacterium | reverse complement strand
TGGCTCGCCGGTGGGGGCGCGGCCCGGCTGGGCGTCGCGACCGCCATCGTCGGTGCGGCGCCGGGGTGACACCGGCACGGGGATCGACCCCCGCCCGCCCACGTCGGCGCTGGTGCGCCGCACCGGGTCATCGCCCCGCGGGCGTTCGGCCACCCGGGTGATGTAGTCGTTCCGCCGGTCCGCGTCCTTGAAGACGTAGCGCGGGCCGGGACGGTAGGGCCGCCCCACGTATACGCCGCCGCGATAGCGCCGGTACGGGTAGTAGTACCAGTCGTCGTAGATCACGATGCGGAAGCGCGAGCAGTAGGAGCTGTAGGGGTCCCAGTAGTGCCAGCTCGCGTAGGTATGGCAGTCGTAGCAGACGAAGCGGGGATAGTCGTAGTGCCGCTCGACGTCGTAGCTCGCCACGTCGTAGTCGTAGTCGTCCTCGAGCGCGATCCGCTCCGCCAGGTCGCTGACCGCCACATAGGGATCGCCCCGGACCCGCCCGTCGGAGATCGTGCGGTAGTCCCAGTGGTCGCCCCGCACAATATCGTCATAGCGGAACTCGTCGCTCGACGCGATCGCGAAGATGTATCCCACGCCGGGATAGTCGTCGACCCGGAAGGCCTCGTCCCGATCGCGGCCCAGCACCTCGAAGGTCCTGCCGCCGCGCGCGAAGTTGTCTTCCCAGGGATCGATCGGAAACAGCACCCGCATCCGTCCGTCTGTATCAATCCGGATGACGGTCACGTAGGCATCGCGGTCCGACTTGAAGTACACCCGCGCGTCATCGCCCCGCTGGTACGGGTCATCCCGGTTGACCCAGACGCTGATCCGGGGCCGGTCTTCCCGCTGGGCCCTGATCCAGGTGGCAATGAGCGACGTCGGCTCGGCCGGTGCCGTGGTACGGCCGGCGAGCGGAACGGCCGACAGCGCGGCCAGGGCCAGACTCAGGGTGGCGGACATAGGCACCTCCGGGAAATACCGCAGAGTGGACACCGTTCGGAGGAGCAGGGGATATGCCAGCCAGGGGCTGGGGAGCAACCGTTTGCGATTCAACATCTTAGGTGGCGGGGCCGAGGCCCGGCAAGGCGGGAGTCCGTCCTGTGACAGGGACAGGAGGGTCTCGCGTTGACTTCACCGGTCCGTTCCCGATACGTTGCGCCCGCGATGTCCAGCCCGGCACCGGCCCATCCCCGACTCGATCTGCTCGACCCCCGCGAGGCCTCCCGCCTCGCCGGCCTGGAATTGCTGACCGAGGGAGTGGTCGAAGGATTTCTCACGGGATTGCACCGCTCGCCCCGGCGCGGCTTCTCGGTGGAGTTCGCCGAGCACCGGATGTACCAGCCGGGCGACGAGCTGCGCTATGTCGACTGGAAGCTGCTGGGCCGCAAGGACCGTCTCTATGTGAAGCAGTATGAAGAGGAGACGAACCTGCGGGCGATGCTGGTGACCGACGTGAGCCGCTCGATGGCCTGGAGCGGGAACCCGGACCTGGTGCTCTCCAAGCTGGCGTACGTGCAGCGGCTCACCGCCGCGCTCGCCATGCTGCTGCTGCGCCAGCGGGACGCGACCGGCCTCATCGCGTTCGACGAGGGGATCCGGGCCATCGTCCCGGCGCGGGCCCGGACCTCCCACTGGCACCAGCTCCTCGGCACGCTCTCCACGCTCACGCCCGGGCTGGGCACGGCGGCGGAGCCGGCCCTCCGGCGGGTGGTGGACCTCCTGCGGCGCCGCGGGCTCGTGGTCTTCATCTCCGATCTCCTGCTCGACCGCGACCTCGCGCTCCGGGCGCTCAAGTTCCTGCGGCATCGGGGCCACCAGGTGATCGTGCTCCACATCATGGATCCGGCGGAGCTCGATCTCGGCGGCCCGGCGGAGGCGCGGTTCGAGGATCCCGAGACCCGCACCGGCGTGACCCTCCGCCCCAAGGACTGGGCCGAGGCGTACCGCGAAACGGTGCAGGGCGTGGTGAGCGCGTGGCGGCGGGCCTGCCGCACCAGCGGGATGCAGTATCACCAGATCAGCACCGATACGCCCTTCGGGCACGCGCTCCGCCGGGTGGTGGCGCGGCCGGCCGGGCTCGCCTGATGAGCTTCTTCTCGCCCTGGGTGCTCGCGGCGCTGCCGCTCACCCTCGCGCCCCTGATCCTGCACCTGATCCAGCGGCGCGACCCGCCGACGGTGGAGTTTCCGGCGGTACGCTACCTGGTGCAGGTGACGCAGGAGCATCAGCGCCGGCTCAAGCTGCGGCACCTGCTGCTGCTGATCGTCCGGACCCTGCTCATCCTCTTCCTCATCGTCGCGGCGGCGGGTCCGTCGGCGCCACTCGAGGAAACGGCGAGTCACGCGCCGAGCGCGCTCGTCGTCATCCTGGACGACTCGCCGTCGAGCGGCGTGGTGGTCGACGGGACCCCGCGGATCAACCAGCTCCGGTCCGCCGCCGAGCGGGTGCTGGCGCAGGCGACGCCGTCGGATGCGCTCTGGCTCGTCACGAGTGACGGGGTGGCGCGGCGCGGCGCGGCCGAAGCGCTCCGCCAGGCGGTGGACAGCCTGCAGCCCACGGCGCGGCGGATGGATCTCGGCGAGGCGGTGACGCTCGCCGGGCAGGTGCTCGCGACCGACCGGCGGCCCGGCGGGATCGTGCTCCTCTCGGATCTCCAGGCGAGCGCGCTGTCACCGGCCCGGAGCACGGTGCCGCTGCTGGTCGCGCGGCCCGGCGGCGAGGTGCCGCCCAACCAGGGGGTTGCCGGCGTCGATCCCGGGGCGCAGCCGTGGACCCCCGAGGGAGGGGCGGCCACCGTGCGGGTGGTGGGCGACTCGGGGTCGCCCGCCCCGGTCTCGGTGGCGCTGGGGGACCGGCCGGCGCGTCAGGCGCTGGTGCCGGCGGGCGGGGCCGTCAGCTTCACGCTGGGTCCCGCGGTGCCGGGATGGTGGACGGTGCGCGCCTCGAAGGCGCCGGACGAGCTCCGGGCCGACGACGACCGCACCGCGCTGGTGCGGGTGGCGCCGGTGGCCCAGGTGTCGTGGGACCCGGCGGACCGGTACCTCGCCGCGGCCTCGGAGGTGCTGCTCGCGAGCGGGCGGCTCCGGCGGGGCACGGAGATCTCGCTCGGGACGCTCGGGCCCGGGCCGTCGATCGTGGCGCCGCCGTCCGATCCGGCGCAGGTGGGGGCGCTCAACCGCGCGCTCGAGCGGCGCGGCATCGGGTGGCGCTTCGGTGCGCTCTCCGAGACGCCGGCGGTGAGCGACAGCGGGCCGCTCCTGGGCCGGGTGGCGGTGCGCCGCCGCTACCTCCTGGAGCCGACCCGGCCGAGCGCGGCGCAGGGCGTGCTGATCACGGCCGGGGGCGGGCCCTGGCTGGTGCGCGACGGCCCCGTGGTGCTCAGCGGCAGCCGCTTCGATCCCGCCTGGACCGCGCTGCCCCTCGGGGCCGGGTTCCTGCCGCTGGTGGACGCGATGGTGAACCGGCTCGCGCGCGGCCAGGTCGCCACGCTGACCGGCGCGCCGGGCGACCCGATCCTGCTGCCCGACCTCGTGACCGAGGTGGTGCAGGGCGAGCGGCGCTGGCGGGTGGAAGGCGGCGCGGCGTTCCGGCCGCCGGTTCCGGGAGGCTACTTCCTCCTGGCCGGCCGGGACACGGTCGGCGGGCTCACGGTTGCGCTGGACCCGCGGGAGTCGTTACTCTCGCCCGCCGCCGATCGCGAGATCACCGGGCTCTGGCCCGGAGCGCGGGTGGTCCCGCTGGCCGATGCGCCGGGGGCCGCATTCGCCGGGGCGGGCCGGGCGAGTCTGCAGGGCCCGCTGCTGTGGCTGGTCCTGGTGCTGGGCGTGCTGGAAGTCGCCCTCGCCAGTGGTGTACGCAGGAGTACATGACGCTCAAGCTGCTGCTGGACGCGTTCGAACGAACGCCAATTGCTTTCGATCTCAAAGACAGGCTGCCCGAACGCGGACGGCAGCTGGCCATCGCAGGACTGGCCGGCTCGAGTCCGTCGGTGCTGGCAGCGTGGCTGGCGCGCGCCTTTCCCCGCCGGCTGCTCACCGTCGTGGCCACCACCCCGGCCGACGCCGAGCGGTGGCTCACCGACCTGGGACACCTCACCGACGACGCCATCGCCCTCTATCCCCAGCGCGAGGCGCTGGGTGAAGAGGAACCGCACTACGAGATCGCGGGGGAGCGGGCCGAGACCCTGGCGGCGCTGCTCGAGGGACGGCTCCGGGTGCTGGTCACGACCGCCCGCGCCGCCCAGGAGCGCACCCGGGTGCCGGCGCGGCTCCGGGATTCAACGCTGCGCATCGCGGCTGGCGGGGATCGTTCCGCGTTCCGCGTTCCGCGTTCCGCGAATGAGGGGAAGGGCTCCGCGGCGTCGCTGCGCGGTGTGGCTGATGCGCTGGAGGCGATGGGGTACAAGAAGGTTCCCATCGTGACCGAAGTGGCCGAGTTCAGCGTGCGAGGCGGGATCATCGACGTCTACGGATTCGGCATGGCGTCACCGGCACGCCTGGAGTGGTGGGGAGACGATCTGGAGTCGATTCGGTCGTTCGACCTGACCACGCAGCGTTCGGGCGACGCCATCGACGAACTCACGATTCTCCCGATCCGTTCCGCCCCCTCGACCGGAGATGACACCCACGCGGAACGCGGAACGCGGAACGCGGAATCCCACGCGGAACGCTCCTCCCTCCTCGACCTGCTCCCGTCCGATACCCTGATCCTCGAGGACCTCCCGCACGCCAACCTCGAGGAAGTCGCCCGGTCGTGGAAGGAGGCAGCGCACCACCTCGAGGTCGCGCGGCGGCTCGGCGAGGAGGTCTCGGCCCGCGAGGATCTCTTCGAGCCGCCGGAACGGTGGGAGCAGCGGCTCGCCGCCTTTCCCCGGCTCGCGGTGCGGGCCGAGACGGGGGAGCTCAAC
>DASZPT010000246.1:0-7304 GCA_035549935.1 Gemmatimonadales bacterium | reverse complement strand
CGGCTCGCCGTGCTCGACTCGCTCCTCATGCTCGGCATGGAGGTCGGGGTGCGGGAGCCGGGCAATCTCGCCGCGGCGAAGTTGCACGAGGCGCTGGGCGACACCGCCGGCGCGCTCAGCGCGCTCCGCCGGACGGAGTATCACCACCGTACCGGGATTCCCTACCTCGCGGCCCGGCTCCGCGACCAGGCGCGACTCGCCGCGGCGCTCGGCAGGAAGGAGGAGGCCGCCGCAGCGGCACGCCACTACCTGGCGCTGCGAAGCGCCCCCGCGCCGGAGCGGGCGTCGGTCGAGGATTCGATTGCGCGGGAGCTCAAGGTGTTGGCGAGGGAGTAGGTGGTCCGTGTTCCGCGGAACCCGGAACTCGGAACTCGGACCTTCTAGTTCCGGCCCGCCCCCGCGGGAAACACCTCCCCGTACACCCGGTAGCCCGCCCGCCGGAAGATGGCCCAGCCCACCAGCACACCGCTCGACGTGATCAGGATGTCGGTGACATCGAGGAACCGGCCCAGCACCACCAGCTGTCCCGCCTCTAGACCCACGGCGAGCCAGATGCCGGGTAGCGGTCCCGCGAGCGGCCCCCGCATCCGCCAGGGCCACACCGCCAGCAGCGCGCCGAGCGGGAGGTACAGGAAGAAGGGCGCGCAGACATCCACCACACTGAAGAAATTCGTGTTCTCCGAGAGGGCGGCGAGCGGGATGAACCAGTCGCCGGTGAGCTTGGCGAGGATGGCGTCGAGCTGGTCCTCGGGGAGGTACGGGCGCCAGGCCCAGAAGGCGAGGACCGCGACATACCAGAGCGTGACCGCCTTCACCCGGCCCGCGCCCCGGAGGGCCACGGTGAGCGGCGAGAGCCAGCGGGCCGCCGCCCAGGCGCCGAGCCAGATCGCGAGGCCGTGCAGGAGCGCGGTGCCGAGCACGATGGGCTGGCCGACCGGCCCATGGAGGAACTCGGCGAGCAGGGCGAGCAGGAACCCCGCGGCGGTCACCCGGATCCTCGCCGGCCCGTAGCGGACGCCATGTTCGTTGAGGGCGGCGACCGCGAGCGCCCCCGCCGGCGCGAAGATCAGGAGATCGGTCCAGGGGAGATCGAGCGGGTTGCCGAAACTCAGCGTATCGAGTGCCGCCGCCATCCGCGCTGCCGGCCCGCCGACGCTCACGAGGGTGCCGTGCCGGAAGAGGGGGATGACCGCCTCGAGCCACGCCGCCACGCTGTAGCTCGCGGCGAAGTACACCGTCGGGATGCCGACGAACGACTTCGCCCCGCGGCGGTCGTTGGCGAGGGCGGCGAGGACCAGGAGTCCGAACGCCCCCGCGAGCGCCCCCACGGTGTTGGTGGTGATGTCGACCAGGCTCGCGACCCGGTTGCTCGAGAGGAGCTGGGCCGATTCCACTGCCGCGCTCAGGAGCAGGCCGGTGAGGGTGGCATCCCTCAGGATCCGGCGGAGGTCAGCCGCCGCGGTGAGGGCCCAGACCGCGCCCCACCCGGCGAACAGCACCACGTTCCGCGCGCCGTCGATCACGTCGCGGTTGCCGAGGTCGGGGTGGAACATCCGGCCCAGGCGGAACGCGATCCCCTCGCCCGAGAGATCCGCCTGGAACGGAGTGAGCGTGGCGAGGAGGAGGATCGCGACGTAGGCGAGACGCGCGGGGAGCCGGGCCCGGTCGAGCCAGGCCATGCGGGGCGCGGGCAAGGTCACCGGGAGGGTTCCAGGGTCAGAGTGGCCTCGCCGAGCGAGGCGGGCCAGCAGAGCGTGACACACTCGCCCTGCCGGGTGCGGTCGAAGCCGCGCTCCGACTTGGCCACGGTCTCGATGGGATAGACCAGCGGCTCGGTGGCAGGGAAAGGGGTGACCGCCGCCGGGTGTCCCAGCGAGAGCTCGGCCACGAAGACGCCGCCGGGCGCGAGCGCCGGGTCCCACCGGTAGCGCACGGTGACGCGGCCATCGGGCGCGAAGGTGAGCCGTTTCCCGAAGCCGTCGAGCGCGGCGAGGCCGATCACCACGTCGTCGCCGTCTCGCCGCACGTCGGCACCGAGGCGGACCCGCGCCCACGACTGCGTCATGGGCTGGGAGCCCGCTTCCAGCTCGGCCATCGTCGGGGCGGCCGGTGCGAGCCACTCGACGAAGAGGGCCCGCACATGCGGGTCGACCGGCGGCGCCGTGCCCGGCTCCAGGATCGCCGCGCCGTCGTTCTCCATCGGGAGATCGTGGTACGACTCGCTCCTGCGTGTCAGGGTGTCCGCCAGGTTCTTCCCGCTCGCGAAGTCGACCAGGACCTCGACCGCGCCGCCACGCGCCGGCGCCACCACCGCGCTGAACCCCCCGCTGTGCACCCAGATCTCGTCGTTCCCGTCGGCGTCGAGGTCGCGCACCTCCCACGACAGGCGCTGGCCCGCCCGGAGCTGCGACTCGGCCCAGGCCAGCTCCCGCCAGACCGCGTGGCGCAGGTGCGGGAGGTAGAGGCCGCCGAACACGCCGTGCCAGTAGGCGTCGTTGCACTGCGCCCGCCCGATCGCCCGGCGCACCTCGCGGGGATTGCCCCCCGTCCGGCAGCGCTCGGAGAGCGCCGTCATCATCTTGTGCATCCGGTTGGCCTCGGCGTACTTCACGAGGAAGTTGAGCCAGTGGGCCCCGCGCAGGTGGGCCGACTCGGGCCCGGCCAGCCGCTCCTCGCCGAGGGACTGCTCCAGGGCGCGGAGCCGGCGGGCGGGGCCGGGTGGCAGCGCCCACAGTTCCATCTCGCGGTAGGAAGCGGTCGGGAGGTAGGCGAGCCCGCCGGAGGGGATCGTGGTCAGGGCGTCCCCCAGGGTCGTGAGCCGCACCGCTCCCTGCCGGACCTGGTCCTCGATGGCCCCGAAGAACTGGTCGAGCCAGCCACGCTCGTAGACCCACTCCCGGGTGCCGGGCCAGCCCCCGAACTTCTCGCCGTCATCCGCCATCACGGCGAGGGGCTGTCCCTGGGCGGCGAGGTCGCGGAGGTGGGCGACGGTTTCCTCCGGCGGGCGGAACGGGATGAGGTACCGGAGCCGCTCGTCGATCGGGAAGAGCGCGACGCGGCGGCCGTTGCTCTCGGTCAGATAGTGGGTGTGGAGCTGGTGGCGCTCGAAGCCGGTCACCAGGAAGTGCCGGTCGTCCACCAGGGCGTAGCGGACGCCGGCGTCCGCCAGGTCGGCGGCCAGCTCCGGTTCCCAGACCCGCTCGGTGAGCCAGAGACCGGTCGCCGTGACGCCGAAGCGGCGGGCGATCGCCTCGCGGAGCCAGTGGATCTGCTCGATCCGGTCCTCGCGCGGCAGCGCCGCCAGCACCGGCTCGTACATCCCCGCGAGGAGCAGCTCCACCCGCCCATCCCGCACCAGCAGGCCGAGACGGTCGAGGAAGGCCGCGCCATGCCGTTCCAGCCACTCGAGGAGCGGCCCGGAGATGTGCAGCACCAGCGGGAGGAAGCCTGCGGCCTCGGCCCGGTCGAGGAAGGGCTGGTAGACCTCGTCGAGGTGCTGCTGGAAGACGGAATCGAAGTTGCCGACCGGCTGGTGCAGGTGGACGGCAAAGGCGAACCGGATGGGGCTTGGCATCGGGGAAGGTATGCGCCACACCGCGGCGGGGGACAAGGGGCCACGGGTGGAGGAAATACCGGATCGGGGTAGATTCACTCCCTTCCGAACAGCCGGCCCGGAGGCCGCGGTCCATGCACCAGGACATCCAGTCGTGGCAGAGCCCCATCCTCGGCCGCGAGATGACGTTGCAGGTGGTGGGCCACGCGGGAGCCCGGGTCCTGGTCTTCCCGACCAGCATGGGCACCTGGCGGGAATGGACCGACCGGCGGATGCACGAGGTGCTGCGCGACCATATCGAGCAGGGGTGGATCCAGCTCTTCTGCCTCGACCAGCCGCATCACGAGAACTGGGGTAACGAGGACGTCCATGCCGGCCACCGCGCCTGGACCCATGTCCTCTACTACCGGTACGTGCGGGAAGAGGTGCTCCCCTTCACGGCCCACCGGAACCCGAACCCCTTCGTGATCGCCACCGGCGCGAGTCTCGGCGCGAGCCACGCGATGACGTACGGTCTCAAGTATCCCGACACCGTCGGCCGGATCCTCGGGATGAGCGGGCTCTACGATATCACCCGCATGACCGGCGGCTATGCCGATGACACGGTCTACGCGGTGAACCCCATGGCCTTCATACGGCACGAGCACGACCCGGGACGGCTGGCCGCCTTCCGGCGCCTCGACATCATCATGGCGATCGGCCGGGACGACCCGATGCACGACAACAACGCGGCATTCTCGGCGCTGCTCTGGCAGAAGGGGATCGGGAACGCGCTCCGGGTGTGGGACGGCCACGCGCACGACTGGCCGTACTGGGAGCAGATGGTGCGGGTGTATTTGCGGGGGCACGATTGAACTGCGGGCCGGAGGCCGGAGTCCGGAGGCCGGAGCACCCCGGCCTCCGCCGGCCTCCCGCCTCCGGCCACATTTGAACCAAGGCAGGATGACGAGATGACCAAACGCGTCGGCCTCATCGTCGGCAGAGAATGGAGCTTTCCCCCGGCCTTCATCGACGAGGTGAACCGCCGGGCCGCCGGGGTCACCGCCGAGATGGTGTCGATCGGTGGCGTGGCGATGGACCAGCCCTGTCCGTACGACGTGATCGTGGACCGGATCTCCCACGAGGTGCCGTTCTACCGGTCGTACCTCAAGCAGGCGATGCTGCAGGGCTCGGCGGTGATCAACAACCCGCTCATGTGGACCGCCGACGACAAGTTCTTCGGTGCGGCGCTCATTACGAAGCTCGGGCTCGCCAGTCCGAAGACCATCGTCCTCCCCAACAAGGACTACATCGCGGGGGTCGTGCCGGAGGAGAGCCTCAGGAATCTCCAGTATCCACTCGACTGGGAGGGGATCGTCCGGCACATCGGGCTCCCCTGTGTGCTCAAGGACGCGCACGGCGGCGGGTGGCGGGACGTCTACATCTGCCACACCCTCGAGGAGCTGATCCGGAGCTACGATCAGTCGGGGCTCCTCACGATGATCGTGCAGGAGTTCATCCAGTTCGAGCAGTTCGTGCGCTGCATGTGCCTGGGCCAGGAGCACATCCTGGTGATGGGCTGGGATCCGAAGGTGCGCAAGTACCACACCTCGGAAGACTACCTGGCGCCGGCGCTCCGCGAACGGGTGGTGCGTGACGCGACGACCATCGTCCGGGCGCTGGGCTACGACATGAATACCATCGAGTTCGCGGTGCGGGGCGGAGTTCCCTATGCGATCGACTTCATGAACCCGGCTCCCGACATGGACATCTACTCGCTCGGGCCGAGCTACTTCGAATGGGTGGTGACCCACATGGCCGATCTGGTGATCCAGCTCGCCAGGGGCGGGCGGCGGCAGGTGGAGCAGGCGGGGTGGGCGGGGCTCTTCGCCTCAAGTCGACGTTCGTGATCGTTCCGCGTTCCGCGTTCCGAGTTCCGCGTTGACTGCCTCATGCGGACCTCCACGCGGAACGCGGAACGCGGAACCCGGAACGGCATGCGATCAGCCATCGAGCATTACCACAGCCTGCTGGCCAGCCCCGACCTCGCCGAGGCCTCCCACGTCGCCCTGGAGGACCAGCTGCGGCGGCGGAACCTGGTCTTCGGCGACCGGCCCCTCTGCACGGTGCTCCGCCCGCGGTTCTTCACGGTGGAGGCGCTGCGGACGCTGGAGCGGCGGATCCGCCGCGTGATGGTGGCGTTCGGGAAGGCGCACGAGGCCGCGATGGCGGACCCCGTGTTCCGGGCCCAGTTCCGCCTGGCCGGCTGGGAGGAGCAGCTGGTCCTCGCCGATCCCGGCTATCGCACGCCGAGCCCGCACGGCCGGCTCGACTGCTTCCAGGTCGACGCGACCGGGGCCCTCGCCCTCACCGAGTACAACGCGGAGACGCCTGCCGGGGCGGGCTACAACGACGCCCTCGCCGACGCCTTCGCCACGATCCCCGTGATGCGGGCCTTCACCGCCCGCTTCAGCGCCCGGCCGCTGCCGGCGCGCCACGGCGTGGGCAAGGTGCTCCTCGACGCCTGGCACGAGTTCTCGGGAGGATGGAACCGGCCGCGGATCGCTATCGCCGACTGGGACGACGTCCCGACGCGGGCCGAGTTCGAGCTGTTCCGGATCTACTTCGCGTCGCTGGGACTCGAGACCGTGATCGTCGATCCGCGCACGATGGAGTACCGCGGCGGGAGGCTCTACGCCGGCGGCGGGCCGGTCGACCTGATCTACAAGCGGGTCCTGATCAACGAGCTGATCGAGCGGGAAGGGCTGGCGCATCCGATGGTCCGGGCGGTGCGTGACCGGGCGGTCTGCATGGTGAACCCGTTCCGCTGCAAGCTGCTCCACAAGAAGTCGAGTCTCGCGGTCCTCTCCGACGAGCGGAACGCGCGGCTCTACTCGGCCGAGGACCGGGCGGCCATCGCCGACCTGATTCCCTGGACCCGGCTGGTGGAGGAGCGGACGACGGAGTTGGGCGGCCGGTCGATCGACCTCGTCCCCTTCATCGCGAGCGAGCGGCAGCAGCTCGTGCTCAAGCCCAACGACGACTACGGCGGGGCGGGGGTGGTACTGGGCTGGACCGCGACCGACGAGGAATGGAGGGCGGCGCTGGCCCGGGCCCTGGCCGAGCCGTATATCGTCCAGCAGCGGGTGACGATCCCCGCGGAACTGTATCCCAGCTGGGCCGACGGCCGGCTTCACGTCGTCGATCGGATGCTCGACACCGCGCCCTTCATGCTCAACGGCGATGCCCTCGAGGGGTGCCTCACCCGCCTCTCCACCGCGGCCCTGCTCAACGTGACCGCGGGCGGGGGGAGCACCGTGCCGTGCTTTGTGGTTGAGGAGAGACCGTGAACAGTTCCGAGTTCCGGGTTCCGAGTTCCGTGTTGCAGTCACGGTGGTTGGCTCGAACGCGGCGCTCACCCTGAAATCCCTCGGAACTCGGAACTCGGAACCCGGAACTTTCTGTCGAGGCCCAATGAAGCCGCCGTCGCTGACCCTCGGTGTCGAGGAGGAGTACCAGATCGTCGATCCCGTCACCCGGGAGCTGCGCAGCTACATCACCGAGATCCTGAAAGAGGACTCGATGATGCTCGGGGAGATCAAGCCCGAGCTGCACCAGTCGATGGTCGAGGTCGGAACCAAGGTGTGTCACCATCCCGCCGAGGTGCGCGCCGAGCTGGTGCGGCTGCGCCGCCTGGTCATGGACCTCGCCGCCCGGCAGGGATTGGTCGTGCTCGCCGCCGGGAGCCACCCCTTCTCGTCGTGGATGGAGC
>DASZPT010000245.1:0-11228 GCA_035549935.1 Gemmatimonadales bacterium | reverse complement strand
GAGGGCTTCCAGCGTGGTCGGCATCAGCAGGTAATCGGCGGCGTAGTAGAACCCGGCATGGACTTCGGTAATGCCCGGCGACGTGTCCACGATCACCACGTCAGCCCGGCGACGGTGGGAGCAGGCGCGCGCCGGCCAAGGCGTTTCGCGGTCCCAACTTCGCGCGCATGGGATAGCCCTCATACGGGACGGGCTCACTTACGTCCGCTCCGGTCCCGCCCCACCCCCGGCTCGGCCCACCACTCAGCCCGGCGACGGCGGGAGCAGGCGCGCACCGGCCAAGCGTCTCGCGGCCTCAACTTCGCTCCCGCGGGAAGCCCTCACAGGGGCCCGGCTCACCTACGTCCGCTCCCTACCTCTGTCCCTCGGCGTCGACCTGTGCCGCCGGGAGGAGCCTCACCAGGCCACCGTCCTGGGCCACCAGTCCGCGGAGTTCGAGCCCACTCAGCGCCACCAGCGCTTCGGGGGCGGGGAGGTTCGAGCGCGTGAGGAGCTGATCCGCGCCGGCATTGCCATCAAGGAGGAGATCGAAGAGGCGCCGCTCCGCGGGGGAGAGATCCGGGGGGGCGGCGGGGGCCCGGGTACGGGCGTCGAGTCTCGTGGCCGCCGCCGGGTCGAGCGGCCTGGCCTCGGGGTAGTGCGCCAGCAGGTCCTCGATACACAGGAGCGGCTCGGCGCCGTCCCGGATCAGGCGGTTGGTACCGACCGAGGTGGGGCTGTCGATCGGCCCGGGGACGGCCATGACGTCCTTCCCCTGCGACAGGGCGCTGGTGACCGTGATCAGCGCGCCCGACCCCTCCGCGGCCTCCACCACGACGGTGACGCGCGCGAGGGCGCTGATCAGGCGGTTGCGGCGCGGGAAGGAGCCGAGGGCGGGCCGTTCCCCCGGGGGGAACTCGGTGAGGAGCAGCCCGCTCGCGGCCACCCGCTGGTAGAGTCGGCGATTCGCCGCCGGATAGACGACGCCGAGGCCGTTGCCCAGGACGCCGATCGTGGCACCGTCGACGTCGAGGGCGGCGGTGTGGGCCACCGCGTCGAGCCCGCGGGCCATCCCGCTCACGACCGCGAGGCCGCGAGCCGCGGCTCCGGCGGCGAGCTGGCGGGCGATCCGCCCACCGTACTCCGTATGATCGCGGCTTCCTACGATGGCCACGGCGGGGCGCTCGAGGAGTGTGAGATCGCCCTGCACGAACAGGAGGGTCGGGCGGTCCGGAATCAGGCGGCAGATCGCTGGAAACTCCGGGTCGGTGGGAATCAGCCACCGGGCGCCGAGCGCATCGGCGCTCCGGAGCACCTGGTCCACGCCGCGGTCGGCGGCGGCGGTGATGGCCGTGGCGGCGGCCGCGGAGATACCGGGCACGGCGCGCAAAAACGCGAACGGCGCCGAGAGGGCGCCGGAGGCTGAACCGAAATGGTGCAGGAGAGTGTCGAGGCGCGCGCTGCCGATACCGGGCGTGAGTGCGAGCGCCAGCCAGGCGGCACGTTCGTCTAAGGCCATGAGTCCTCGAGCGGCGGTTCGAATGTCGCGGGGTCGGGGGGGGCTTCGTCCCGTTTCACCTGGTCGACCACCTTCCAGAGATACTCCTTCAGGTCCTCGAGGCCGGAGCGCGCGACCGAGGAGAAGGCGAGGGTCCCGATCGCGCCGGGGGTGTCGAGCACCGGGACGGGGTCGCCTTCGGGGAGGAGATCCCGCTTGGAGAGCAGCACCACATGGGGCTTCTCGAAGAGGGCCTCGCTGTAGGCCTGGATCTCCTGGCGCAGGCGGTCGTACACCGACTGCGGATCGGGCTGGTCGAGCGGGAGGAGGAAGGCGAGGACCCGGGTCCGCTCGACATGCTGGAGAAAGCGGAGCCCCAGCCCCTTGCCCGCGTGGGCGCCCTCGATGATGCCGGGGATATCCGCCACGACGAAGGAGCGGTTCTCCGAGAGGCCCACCACGCCCAGGTTCGGCTCGAGGGTGGTGAACGGGTAGTCGGCGATCTTGGGGCGGGCGGCGGAGATGACGGAGAGGAGCGTGCTCTTCCCCGCGTTCGGCTCCCCCACCAGTCCGACGTCGGCGATGAGCTTGAGGACCAGGTCGATCTCGAGATCCTCCCCCTCCTCGCCCGGCTCCCATTCCCGCGGGGCGCGGTGGGTCGGGGTGGCGAACCGGGAGTTGCCCCGTCCGCCGCGTCCCCCCTTCGCGACGCGGAGGGTGTCCCCGGCACGGAGCAGCTCGCCCAGCACGTCCTCGGTGCGCGCCACGCGCACCACCGTCCCCGGCGGTACCGGGAGGTAGAGATCCTCCCCGGTGGCGCCGGTCATGTTCTTGCCCTTGCCGTGCTCCCCCCGCTCGGCCTTCCACGCGGTCTTGTACCGGTAGTCGAGGAGGGTGGCAAGGTTGGCATCGGCCTTGAGGAAGACCGAGCCGCCGTGCCCGCCGTCGCCGCCGTCGGGACCACCCTTGGGCTTGTACTTGAAGCGGGCGAAGGACGCGGCGCCGCTCCCGCCGGTGCCGGCGGTGACGCGGATGGTGACGTGATCAACGAACATCGGCCGTCGCCTGCCTCATTCGTCCGGCTCCCAGCCCTCGCGCACCGTGGTCCACAGTTCCTTCACCTTCTTCCATTGATCGTACGACAGGAGCGGATTCACCACCGAGAGCACCGCTTCCACCTGGCCGAAGCTGGCGCCCGCGTGGAGCGCGCCACGCAGGTGGGAATGCAACTGACGGGGCACCTCCAGCACCGCCGTCTGCGCCACGGTGCAGAGCTCCCGCCGCAGGAGATCGAGCCCGGGCCGGGACATCGTGCGGCCGTACCCCTCGGTGATCATCCAGAGATCGAGGGCCGGGTGCAGCTCCCGGACGTTCTCGCGGAGCCGGCGGTAGTTCGGCCCGTACACGATCCCGCAGGTCTCCTCGCCGCGCCGAGTCCAGTCGGCGATGTTGCCGTATTCGGCATCCGGATCGGTGGCCGCGGCGGGAAGGCGGCTCGCCTTCCGCCACAGCCCGAACGCGACGAGGGCGCGGGGGTAGCCCACCATCAGCACCGACTGGAGGATCATTTCCTCCACCCAGACCGGGGGCACCTGGCCGCTCTTGCAGGCGGCGGCGCGCTCCCGGAGCTCCGGCTCATAGCCCTGGGCGATCGCGGCCGCGAAGCGCACCAGGTGGAGCGTGGTCGAATCGAGGTTGTCCTGCTTCGCCATGAGTGTATGTCCCTTCCCTGCCGTCGTACGCGTCGCCAGAACGCGACGCTAAGCCAGAAAATGCGGTGCCCCCGCGGCGCGGAGGGTTCCCGTCTCCGCGCCCTGGGTATTGAGAAGCGGCAACGTGGCGTGCCGGAGCACGGTTCCCGGCAGGGCCGCCGGGTCGAAGCCCAGATCGACCGTGCGCCCCAGCCACAACAGTAGCGCCATCAGGGCCGGGGCCGCACTCCGCATCTCCCCATCTTCCACCTTGAGGGCGAGCCCGAGCCTCGCACCGGGAATCGCGGCGCTGTAGACCCCATCGGCCCCGACCTTGGCGAAGATCCGCGGGCCGGCGGCGGCGAGGAGGTCGCTACACAACCGCCCCTCCCCGGCGAGCATCGCCGGGTGGGCTGTCACCGCCTCCCGCAGGCGCACCGCGGCCGGCTCGTCCGAGACACCGAACCGGGCGTAGGCCAGGGCCATCGCGCGGAGCGGGAGGGCCACCGAGACCGCGGTACAGCCATCGACGCCGAGACCGAGCTGGTCCGGCCGGAGGTCGCTCCAGCGACAGATCTCGGCCAGGATCCGCTGCTGTACCGGGTGCTCCAGACGCTCGTACCCCTCGAGCGGCCAGCCATGGGCCAGCGCCAGCGCCAGCATGCCTGCGTGCTTCCCGGAACAGTTACTCCAGGCCGGGGTCATCGTCACATGCTCTCGCAGCACCCGCTCGGCCACCACCGGGGACAGCGGCACGTGGGGGCCACAGGCCAGGGCCCGTTCCGGGAGCGCGAGCTTTGCGAGCATCCCCTGCGCCGTCGCGACATGCACCGGCTCGCTCGAGTGGGAGGCGCAGGCAAGGGCGACCTCCGCCGGGGTGAACCCGGCGCGATCGGCGGCGCCGTCGGCGAGGACCGGCATCACCTGGAACGGCTTGGCGGCGGAGCGCCAGAAGGTCTGGAGATCGGGGTTGCCGGCCGCCGCCACGAGCCGGCCGGTGTCATCGACGACGGCGAGAGAGATCCGATGGACCGACTCGACCAGGTCCCCCCGGGTGGCTTCGACCCGGAAATCCGCATACATGGCGCGCAAAGATAACCGGGGCGCCCCGCGGTTTCCTTTCCTTCATATGGGGCAGGGCGAAATCGGTGGGACCCCGGGGGGAGGGTTGCCATAACCCTCTGCCCCATGGTAGGTTATCCGCCCCTTCACGGGCGATTAGCTCAGCTGGTTAGAGCGCGCGCCTCACATGCGCGAGGTCGGGGGTTCGAGCCCCTCATCGCCCACTGGGTAAGCCCTCGGCGCCCCTCCGATGTCGGCATCGGAGGGGTGCTGTGCTTTCCGGGCGTGGGCGAGGGTTGTACCCGAATCTGTCCCCACGGGCCATCTGTCAGGGACCGGGAAACAGGTCGTCAAACCGCCCCGCGAAGTCGGGATCGACATAGATGTGCAGCCGGCGGATGAGCGGCCCCTGAAAGTCGAAGACGTTGCAGTAGCGGCCCTCGCTTCTTGCCCCGGCGGGCCATGGCGTACCGTCGGCGAACACGCCCGATTCGGTCCCCTCCACCACCAGGCGACTGCCCTCTCGCGTGAACACCATGAGCGTCGGATCGTGAGCGAAGCGTGGTACCGCCCTGCTGAGACGCTGAACGAGCTGAACCAGCTCTGCCTTGCCGCGGGTCGTTCCGATCTTGGGGAAGTACGCCTGCACATCCTCCGTGAAGAGGTCGAGGAGGTCTCCATCGCCCCGGCAGGCGCCTGAGGAGCAGGTGCCCGTACATGCCTTGACAGGCATATTCCTGTTGCAGTATATACAGCCCCATGGAAACCGCCTTCGCGGTCGTCGCCGAGCCCAGCCGCAGGGCCATCCTGAGTCTCCTCGTCACCGCCGAGCGCTCCGTCGGCGAGCTCGAACGCCGCCTCCACCTCTCCCAGCCCGCCGTCTCCAAGCATCTCCGCGTCCTCCGCGAAGCGGGCCTCGTGGAAGCCCGGGTCGAGGCCCAGCACCGCGTCTACCGCATCCGGCCCGAGCCGCTGAAGGAGATCGACGCCTGGCTCGCGCCCTTCCGCCGCTTCTGGACCCCCCACATCGACGCGCTCGAGCGCCACCTGGACCGGATGGCGCAGGCACAGAAGAAAGGAAAGTCCCGATGACCGTCCGTGACGACTACGAGCCCGGCCCCGCCGCCGGCGCCGAGATCCGGAAGGGTGGCGACCAGTGGACCCTGATTCTGGTCCGCGAGTTCCGCCATCCCCCTGCCCTGGTATGGCAGGCGCTGACCGACCCCGCGGAGCTGGCGCAGTGGGCGCCGTTCGACGCCGACCGGAGCCTCGCGGCCGCCGGCCCGGCACGCCTCACGACCATCGGGACCCCCACCCCCATGGTGTCCGAGACGACGGTCACGCGCGCCGAGGCGCCGCGGCTCCTCGAGTACAGCTGGGGCGGAAGCGACATCCGCTGGGAGCTGGAGCCGCTGCCGCAGGGGACCCGGCTCCGCCTCTGGCACAACATCGCCCGCGACTACATCGCCTGGGGCGCCGCGGGATGGCATCTCTGCTTCGACGTGCTGGATCGCCTGCTGACCGGGCACCCGATCGGGCGGATCGTCGGGCCGGCGGCGATGAAGTTCCCGGGGTGGCAACGCCTGCGGCAGGAGTATGCCCGGCAGTTCGGGCTGGAAATGGCGGACCGGGGCTGAGCCCGCCCTCAAGGCGACTTCGATGACACTCTCAAGGAGCAGGCCATGACCGCCGCGACCCAACGCACGATCGTTCGCTGGGTTCACATCGTCCTGAGCGTGCCGATCCTCGGCTACATCTACAGTCCGTTCGAGCGGCTGCCCGACTACGCCCCGCTCACCCGGTTCGTCTTCCTGCCGACGATGGTCCTTTCCGGGCTCTGGATGTGGAAGGGCCACCTCCTCCGCCGGCTGGTGTCCGGTGGCGCGGTGCGGGGCGAGTCCGCCTGAGCGGCCGCTCCAGCGCGCCTACCCCACCCGTGCCAGGCGCCGGATCGCCACACCGCCCGAGAGCACCGTCACACCGACCAGCACGCCGGCGGCGAGGGCCGGCGGGATGAAGGTGAACTGGCACACCCCCGCGAGCCCGAGGGCCAGCTGATCGAGGTGGAACGCGGGCCAGATGATCACCCATTTCTCGAGGAACTTCGGGAGGGGGATGAACAGACCCGAGAGCCACATCATCGGGAGGAAGACGAGGTTGCCCCAGGCCGGCGCCGCCGATCCCGATACCAGCGCGCCGATCAGGAGGCCCATCGCGGCGAAGGGGATGGTGCCCACGATCAGCACCGCCCAGATGATCGCGACCTGCCCGACCGAGAGCGTGATCTTGCCGGCCAGAAGCGCCGCGATCGCCACCAGCGTCACCGACACTCCCGCGATCGCCATCGCCATCAGCACCTTCGCCACGATGCTCGCCCCCGGCGGCTGCGGCAGCGCCCGCTTGAGACGGAGCAGGTTGCCCTCCCGCTCCTGCGCCAGGATCACACCGCTGAAGAGGCCGGGCATGATGGCCCCCATCACCGCGAAGCCGGCGAAGAGATAGTTGGCGATGCCGGGCCCATAGGGGCCGCTTGCCGCCGTTCCGCCCGCGATCACCACCCCGAAGAGGAGATAGACCGCGAGCGGCACGACGATGAACGGGACCGCGAAGCTGACGGTGCGAAGGGCCCCGACGATCTCGAACCGGGTCTCCAGGGCATAGGCCCGGAGCACGCGGCGGATGGGCAGCGCGGTAGCGGTCATGCGGCCTCCCGGGTGAGCTCGGTGAAGGCCTCGGCGAGGCTCGCCTGCTTCACCTCGAGGTTGCTGAGCGTGGGGTCCGCCTGCAGCAGGCGACGGACCACCGACTCGGCGTCGAACGCCGTCACATGGACCGTGCGCGCCTCGCGGGCCACGTCCACCACCCCGGGCCAGGCCCTGATCTCCTCGATACCGAGGGCCGAGACGGCGCTGATCCGGCGGCGCGCCACCAGCGCCCGCATCTCCTCGACACTCCCCTGGGCGACGAGTCGGCCCCGGGCCACCACCGCCACCCGGTCGGCCAGGGCCTCCGCCTCCTCCAGGTAGTGGGTCGTGAGGACGATCGCGCAGCCGTCGCGGCGCAGCGTGCGGATCGTTCGCCACATCGCCTCGCGCGCCTCGACATCGAGGCCGACGGTCGGTTCGTCGAGGAAGAGGAGCCGGGGACGGCCGCAGACCGCCACGGCGAACTGCACCTGTCGCTTCTGGCCGGTCGAGAGCCCGCCATAGCGCCGGTCGGCCAGGGCGCCGAGCCCGGCGAGGGCGATGACCTCCTCCACCGGGAACGGATCGGGATAGTAGCCGGCGGTGAGGACGATCAGTTCCCGCCCGGTGAGCATCGGCGCGAGACTCACTTCCTGCATCATTACGCCGACACCGAGGCGGCGGGCGACCTCGAGCGGGGAGCCCCCGAGGAGGGTCACCCGTCCCTGGTCCGCCTCGAGGGTCCCGAGCCAGAGGCCGATCGCGGTCGTCTTCCCCGCCCCGTTCGGCCCGAGGAGCGCCAGCAGTTCTCCCGAACCGACCGAGAGGCTCAGCCGGTCGAGGGCGATGGTGGAGCCGTAGCGCTTGGTCACGCGGTCGAGCGCCGCCACGTCCATCGTCTCCGCGACCGGTCGCCCGGCCCCGGGCGCCGCCCCGGCGGCAGCGTCCGCCGCGAACGCGGGAAGCTTCCGCGGGTACCTCCGCCCATTCAGGATCTCGCCGATGAGGGTCGAGCGGACCAGCCAGTGATAGCTGACCAGCAGCACCGCCATGGTCACGACGAGGATCGCGGGGAACTTGATGGCCCACGAGAACGGCAGGTGCATCACCAGCGCCTGCAGGCCGAAGACGATCGGCGGGTGGACCAGGTAGAGCCAGTACGAGGAATCGGCGAGATAGCGTCGTACCGGGCTCGGGCCCGCCCAGAACCGGAGCGCGAGCCCGATGAGACCGAGGGTCCAGTACCAGATCGAGACCGTGAAGGCCGCGGCGTAGAGTGCCCGCATCGAGGGGCCGCCGTCGATCGCCGTTGGCGCGGCGAGATCGGGCACGACGCCCACGAGGACCAGGCAGAGACCGGTGAGTCCGGCGGCGATCACGAGGTTGAAGAGCCAGCGGCGCTCGACCACGCGCCATGGTTCCTGCTGCCGGTGCAGCGCCCAGCCGAAGGTGAAGGCGGTGCCATATGCCACCAGCGCCGGGAGCTGGGGCGCGAGCCCGTTGTCGGGCGTGGGAATGCCGAACCAGAGCACCCAGGAGGCATCGAAGCAGAGCACCCCGGCGAGCGGCGCCGCCAGCAGGACCGGCATCACGCCGCTCGAGAGCCCCACGCGGAGCCAGCGATCCATGGTCCCGCGGAGGCGGCCGGTCCGGTCCACCGCGGTCTCCACCACCCATCGCCCGGCGAGGACCAGGATGTAGAGGAGGGCCAGGTAGTAGAGGAACCAGAGGTGCACCAGCGGGAAGCCCTGGGGCGGGAGCGCCTGGGCAGAGCCGCTCGCGGCGGTGGGAAAGGTGCGCGAGAGTCCCCAGGCCACCGCCGCGATGGTCGGCGGGGCGAGGAGGAGCCACCCCACCGTCAGCGGCACGACGATCCGGCGCGCCCGGTCCTTCGCGAAGGCCCGCATCCCGCGGCGATGATAGACGAGGTGCCCGAAGAAGCCGGCGATCAGGAAGAACAGGCTCAACCGGAAGGTGTGAATCGCGTAGAACAGGACGGCGAGAGCAGTGCTCTGCGAGTCGTCCCGCGCCGGAATGACGAAGAAGAACGACATCGTCGCGTGCAGCACGATGCCGAGCAGCAGGGCGGCGCCCCGCACCGCGTCGAGGGCGTGGAGCCGCTCGTCGGGGCGCGCGGTCGCGGTCATGGAACGGGCCTCCTCAGACATGGTCGTGCCTCCGGGCCTGCACGTAGAACGCGATCCCGAGCGACAGGGCGATCACCGCCGCCTCGGCGCCCAGGGTGGCGGCGACCGCCGGGCTCCAGGCGGCACCCTGGCCCTCGCCCGCCCGCCTCAGCGCCGGGAGCGCGATGCTCATGAACACCGGCACCGAGGTGTTGGTGACCAGGATCCCGACCACCGCCCAGAACTCCGAGCCGGTCACCATCCCCACCGCGATCAGGATGCAGAAGTTCGCGAGCAGGAATCCCATCAGGATCCCGGTGAAGGCGAGGTCACCGGCGGAGCCATAGGTCAGTTCGAGCCCGACGATGAGCCCGGTGAGCGCGGTCCAGGGGATCAGGAAGGCGAGCAGGGAGGCGGCGATCTTCGCGACGGCGTACTGCATCGGGGAGATGGGAAGGCTCAGGACGAACAGCAGCGCCTTCGACTGCCGTTCCGACAGCAGGGCGTGAATCGAGAGGAAGACGCCGAGGGTGATCACGCTGGTGACGAGGAGGATGCCGCCGATTGTGCCCGAGGCTCCCCCCCGCGCGGCCACGCCGATGGACGTCACGCCGGCCAGGATCGTCCCCGCGATGAGCCAGCGGTAGAGATAGAGATCCTTGGCGATCAGGCGTCCCACGACCGAACGGGTCATTCGCCGCGCTCCTTCCGGTTGTGGAGGACGGTGGCGACGAAGATCTCCTCCAGCGTCAGGCGCTGGACCTCGCGGACCGTCGCGCCGCTCCTGGCGTAGAGCGTCTCGAGCTCCGGGGAATAGGCGTTGGTGACGACCACGGCGGTGTGCCCGGTGCGCGTCACCGAGGTCACCCCCGGCGGCGTGTAGAACTCCGTCCCCTCCTCTACATCCAGGGCCACGCGCCGCCAGCGGTCGAGGAAGGTCTCCTTGTCGCCCGATTCCACCAGCCGTCCGCGGTCGACGAAGGTGATCTGGTCGGAGATCTGCTCGACATCGTGCGTGTTGTTGGACGAGAGGAGGATCGAGCGTTCCTCGTCCGCCAGCACCGTCATGAGCTCCGCCAGCGCCTCGTGCCGCGCCACCGGGTCGAGCCCCGCCGTCGGCTCGTCGAGCACCAGCAGCCGGGGGCGGCGGGCAAGGACCAGGAGCAGCATCGCCTTGACCCGTTCGCCGGTGGAGAGGGCGCGGATCCGCTGCTCCGGGTGCAGATAGAAGCGCTTGAGCAGGCGGGTCGCGTACTCCCGGTCCCAGCCGGGATAGATCGACTGCACGAACCCCATGTGCCACGCCAGGGTCGCGCTGCCGAAGAGATTCATGTCGTGCGACACGAACCCGATGTCCCGCTTGGCCAGCGCCTGTGCCTCCGGGATCGGGTGGCCCAGCACCCGGATGGTCCCGGCATCCTGACGGACCATCCCCATCAGGAGGCGGATCAGCGTGGTCTTCCCCGCCCCATTGGGACCGACCAGGCCCATGATCTGCCCCGGCTCGAGCCGGAGCGAGAGGTCGTCGAGGGCGAAGAACCGGTACGCCTTGCGGACGCGCTCGAATTCGAACGCCGGTGCGCTCATGATCGCCTGCCCGCTTTCCGTTGCGCCTCGCGCAGCCGCCGCTCGAGCGCCTGGGCGTCGAGACCGAGGAGCCGGCCGAGCTCCGCGGCGGCGAGCAGGTGCTCGTCCAGCTCCCGCTCCTTGAGGCTCGTCCCGAGGTTCGCGTTCTCGGCGACGAAGGTGCCCCGGCCCTGCCGGGTGACGATGACGCCCTCATGCTCCAGCTCGAGATAGGCGCGCTTGACCGTGATCACGCTGACCCGGAGGTCGACCGCGAGGGCCCGGATCGACGGAATCTCCCGGCCGGGGGCCCAGTCCCCGACCGCGACCCGATGCCGGATCTGCTCCATGATCTGGAGATACATGGGGCGCGGATCGGCCTGGGAGATCGAGAGCAGGCTGTGCATGTCAATATACACAGTATGCACTCAGGGGTTCGAGCGCAAGCGGGCTGAGGCACGGACCTGGAGGGAGGCGACTGGAGACAGGTTCGGGCGGCGGGGTGTGACCGTCACGCAAGCCACGAGCACCTGGCGGGAGAGGCGTCGCAGGTCACATACATCCACCTCCAGGCAATGGGACCTGCGGCGGCGCGGGCCCGCTTTTCGGCTGCCGGTCTTCC
>DASZPT010000244.1:0-7235 GCA_035549935.1 Gemmatimonadales bacterium | reverse complement strand
AACCCGCCGACGGTGAGGTGCCGCACCGGCTCGAAGGCGCGGGAGTCGTGGCTGTCGATGATGAGCCGGGTGACATCATCGGTCTCGTAGGGGACGACCGCCTCGTCGAGGAAGGTGGTGAGCGGCAGGTCCGCCAGGGTGAACTGGGCCGCGACCCGCTCCTCCGCCGAGCCCGCCGCCACCCCCGCGAGCTGGTCGCCCGAGCGGAGCGGCGAGGCCCGGGCCAGGAGGCTCCGGAGATCGGCGAAGGTATAGGTGGTGGGTCCGAGGACCTGACGATATCGCGGCACGAGTGCAAAGTGGGACCGGAGACTCCCTCTGTCGAGATCGCCGGTCCGCCCCTACACTTCCCGGACCTCCTCACCCTGTCCTTCGGTCTCATGCGATTCCCTCACGCGGCGCTCGCCGCCGCTCTCGTCGTGACCCCGGCGTTCCTGCCGGCCCAGACCGCCGTCACCCTGATGCCGCTCCCCGCCGAGTTGACGCTCGGGACCGCGCGGCTCAGGCTCGACTCGACGATCTCCGCCACGATCGAGGGCGTCCGCGACGCACGCCTCGAGCGGGCCCTCGGTCGGGCCCTCACCCGGGTGGCGGCCCGCATCGGCCAGCCGATCCGCAACGACAGCGCCTCCACCGGGCCGCGGCTCACCGTGCGCGTCAGGGGCGCCGGCCAGCCGGTGCAGACGCCGGACGAGGACGAGTCGTACCGTCTCACCGTGACGGCGGACGGCGCGGAGCTCGAGGCCCCGACCGTGGTCGGCGCGATTCACGGGCTCGAGACCTGGCTCCAGCTCGTCGCCGCCGACAGCGCCGGCTTCTATCTCCCCGAGGCCACCATCGCCGATCGCCCGCGGTTCCGCTGGCGCGGTCTCCTGGTCGACGCCTCCCGTCACTTCATGCCGCCGGAGATGCTCCGCCGCACCCTCGACGGCATGGCGATGGTGAAGCTCAACGTCCTTCACTGGCATCTCTCCGATGACCAGGGCTTCCGGGTGGAGAGCAAGCGGTATCCGCGCCTGCACCGGGCCGGATCGGACGGGCTCTACTACTCGCAGGACGAGATCCGGGAGATCGTCGCCTACGCCCGGGACCGCGGCATCCGGGTGATCCCCGAGTTCGACCTGCCGGGCCATGCGACCAGCTGGTTCGTGGGCTATCCCCAGTACGCCAGCGCCCCCGGCCCGTACCGCATCGAGCGCAACTTCGGCGTGTTCGATCCGACCTTCGACCCGACCCGCGAGGCGACCTACCAGTTCCTCGAGGGATTCATCGCCGAGATGGTACCCCTCTTCCCCGATCCCTACTGGCACATCGGGGGCGACGAGGTGAACGGGAAGCAGTGGACCCAGAGTCCCGCGGTGCGGCGCTTCAAGCGGGAGCATGGCCTCAAGGACAACGACGCGGTCCAGGCGTACTTCAACGAGCGGCTGGCCGCGATCCTGGCGCGGCATCACCGGCGGATGGTGGGGTGGGACGAGATCCTGCACCCGGGGCTCCCGAAGGACGCGGTGATCCAGTCGTGGCGCGGCCCCGAGTATCTCGGCCGCGCCGCCGCGCGGGGGAACGCGGGCATCCTCTCGGCGCCGTACTACCTCGACCACCAGGAGAGCGCCGAGAAGCACTACCTCGCCGATCCGCTCCCGGCGGGCAACGCGCTCACGCCCGAGCAGGCGGCACTGGTCCTCGGTGGCGAGGCCTGCATGTGGGCCGAGCATGTCTCGGCGGAAACCGTGGATTCCCGGATCTGGCCCCGGCTCGGCGCGGTGGCCGAGCGGTTCTGGTCCCCGGCGTCGGTGCGCGACGTGGATGACATGTACCGCCGGCTCTCGTTCCTGAGTGTGGCGCTCGAACGCGCGGGCCTGGGCCACGAGGCGCACACCTACCGGATGCTCCGGCTCCTCGCCGGGCGCCGGGGGGTGCAGCCGCTCCACGACCTGCTCAGCTACACCATGACGCCGAGCTTCGGACAGCGGAGCCAGCTCCAGCGGACCACGCAGCTCACGCCGCTCACCCGGCTGGTCGACGCGGCGCGGCCCGATCCCTGGTCCCGCTCGCGGCTCGTCCAGCTCGCCCGCCGCCTGACCGCCGACTCCGCGGGGGCCGCCGGCGAGCGCGAGGAGCTCGCCCGGACCTTCACGAGCTGGCGGGCCCTCGAGCCCCAGGTCCTGGCGCTGGGCGATTCGCTGCCGCTCGCGCGCGACGGCGCAGAGGCCGCCACCGCGCTCCGCCGGCTCGGCGACCTGGGCCTCGAGACACTCGGCGCCCTGCAGACGGGCGCGACCGCGGCCTGGAAAGCGGACCGGCAGGCCCGGCTCGCCGACCTCGCGAAGCCGCAGGGGCTGCTCCGCCTCGCGGGGATCGACGCCGTGACGCTCCTGCTCGACGCGGTCCCGGGGCGAAACGGGCCCTGAGCCGCGCGCGCTAGCCCTCGACGATCCCCCACGGCTCGGCGGTCTTCCACCGGCCGCGGGTGAAGTCGGGGACCTCCTGCGGCTTCCCCTTCTGCGCCACCGACCGGATGCTCAGCTCCACCATGCTCGAGAGCGCCGCCGCGTCGTAGACGTTCATGTCGGTGGGAAGACCCTGCGTCAGGCACTCGATCAGCCGGAAGTCCTCCAGGAAATCCATCCCGCCGTGCCCGCGATCCATCTCCTGGACCCGTTTCGAGCGCCACAGCGGGTGGTCGAACTCGGGGTAATACGCCTCGGCGTCCTCCCACCGGTGTTCCGGGCTCCGCCCTTCGAGGTGCACCCGGTAGGGCCAGCCCGAGACGATCCCCTTCGTCCCCTGCAGCAGCTGCAGCCGGCTGTAGGGCCGCGGGTTGTTGGTGTTGTGGCCGAGGTAGATCGTGCGTCCCTTCGCCGTCTGAATCAGGCTCACGTTCACGTCGCCCAGGATGTACCGCTCCCTCCGGCGCGGGTCATCGGCCGCGAGATGCTCCGCCTGCCAGAGCTGGAGCCCGCGGGAGGGAGAGCTGAACGACACCACCCGCTCGAACCGGTCGCCCCGGTTGATGTCCATGCAGTTGGCGATCGGCCCCAGGCCGTGGGTCGGATACAGGTTCCCGTTGTGGTTGGTGGACCAGGCCCGGCGCCAGAGGCCTTCGCCCTCGGTGCTGAACTTCACGCCGCGCAGGTCATGGAAGTAGGCCGCCTCACCGTGGAGGATCTCGCCCAGCATCCCCTGCCGCACCAGGTTGAGCGTCATCAGCTCGAACCGGTCGTAGCTGCAGTTCTCCATCATCACGCAGTGCTTCCGGTGCTTCTCTGCCGACTCGACGATCGCCCAGCAGTCGTCGATCGTCATCGCCGCGGGCACCTCGGTCGCCGCGTGCTTCCCGTTGGCCATCGCCGCGAGCATGATCGGCACGTGCCACTCCCACGGTGTGGCCGTGAACACCAGGTCCAGCTCCTCCTCCCCGATCATCCGCTCGAAGTCGCGCGGGCCACGGCTGTACCCGGACGGCCGCCTGAATCCCTTGGCCTCGACCTTGGCCTGGGCCGCCTGCACCTTGGCCTCGACGATGTCGCAGATGGCGGTGAGCTCGGCCCCGGGAATCTCGAGCAGGTTCTCGACGTGGGTCGTCCCCTGGCCA
Source organism: Gemmatimonadales bacterium (assembly GCA_035549935.1). Taxonomy (GTDB): domain Bacteria; phylum Gemmatimonadota; class Gemmatimonadetes; order Gemmatimonadales; family GWC2-71-9; genus JADJOM01. The sequence goes on along the minus strand of DASZPT010000244.1, from coordinate 3,640 downwards.
CCCACCCCGACGAACCCGATCCGCACCTTCTCCATCGGCGGGGCGCGGAACGGACCGGGATCCGGGCGGGGACCGGCGTGCGTGCCCGTCACGCCGAGGGCGTCCCCGGTCACCATGGTGCCGAGGGCCAGTGCGGCGCCGCTCTGGATGAACGCTCTGCGGGATGTGTCCACGGGGTGCTCCGGGGGTGGAGTGTTGCGCTGCTGCAACGAAGACAACCGCGGGCTCGACGATAGCCGGGAGGCGACAAGGATGCTAGAATCCCGGCGCAGAGACCAGTACAGCGCGGCCCGCAACATCCTGCCCGCGTAGGACCCTATCCGGATCGTGTCGCCGTCCCCAGCCCCACATGCCAGTGACCGCCGCCTGCTTCCGCTGCAACGCCCCGCTCGAGGCCGGAGTGAAGTTCTGCCCCGCCTGCGGACTGAGCGTGTCGGGGGAGCATACGGCGCCGCTGCCGACGCTGCTCCAGGTGCTGCGGCAGGCCACCCTGGGCGAGTACGAGATCGTGCAGGAGATCGGGCAGGGGGGGATGGCCACGGTGTACATGGCCCACGAGATCGCGCTCGACCGCAAGGTGGCGATCAAGGTCATGTCGCCCCAGTTCGTGCACGGGACGGAGATGATCGAGCGGTTCAAGCGCGAGGCGCGGACCGCCGCCGGCCTCACCCATCCGCACATCATCCCGATCTACGCGGTCAAGGAGTCGCAGCAGCTGGTGTACTTCGTGATGAAGTACATCCGGGGCCGCTCGCTCGACCAGATCCTGCGCGATGTCGGTCCCCTGCCCTTCCCGATGGTGCGGTCGATCCTGGCCGACATCGGCTCGGCGCTCGACTATGCCCATCGCCAGGGCGTGGTGCACCGCGACGTGAAGCCCGGCAACATCATGATCGACGAGGAAGGCTTCGCCGTCATCACCGACTTCGGCATCGCGCGCGCCATCGAGGGTGAGTCCCTCACCCGCAGCGGCACCACCGTCGGCACGCCGAGCTACCTGAGTCCGGAGGCCTGCTCGGGCGAGGTGGTCGGGGCCGCCGCGGATCAGTACGCGCTCGGGGTGGTGGTCTACGAGATGATCACCGGCCAGCTCCCCTTCAGCGCCGACTCGAGCCTCGGGATGATGTACGCCCAGGTCCACACCACGCCGCGCGACTCGGGCCAGTTCCGACCCGATTGCCCCCCGGACCTCCGCGAGGCGGTGATGCGGATGCTGCAGAAGGCGCCGGGCGACCGCTTCCCCACCATGCGGGAGGCGGCCCAGGCCGCGAGCGGCATCCGGATCAGCGGGGGGCAGTCGCTGGGCGACGACGGCGTCCGCAGTCATATCGGCCTCCTGGCCGCGCCCCGCGCGAGCCGTCCGGTGAGCGACGCCCGCCGCACCCCGACAAGCCCGGCCCCGCTGCCGCGGGTCCTCCCCGGGCCGATTCCCCGGCCGCGGAAGCGGGTGCAGATCTCCCAGGTCTTCGTGGGGCTCCTGCTCGCGGGGCTCGGCGCCGGGCTCGCCTACGTGGCGCTCAAGGCCCGTGACGAAGGCCAGCTCCTGCCCGACACCGCCCCGAGCGCCCCGGCGCCCGTGAGCCCGGTGCCCGCGCTCTCCCCCGAGGAGGCGCGCGCCGACAGCGTCCTCCTGGTGGCGCGCGGCGCGGCCACCTTCGCCCGGCAGCGGGCGGTGGCGGTGGGCGCGGAATCGACCGCGGTGGCCGCCGGCGACTCGCTGGTGCGCCAGGCCGATTCCCTGACCAGCGCCGGCCGCAAGAGCGAGGCGACCGCGCTCATCTACCAGGCGGCCAATGTCTGGGCCGCCGCGGAACAGGCCCGTTCCCCCTCGGGAGCGGGCCAGACCCCGGCGGGCGGACTCGCCCTGCGGCCTCCCCGCGGCGGCCGCGACTCCACCGGCCCCGGCCGGACCGAGACCTACGCCCCCGCCCCGCTCCCCGACTCGGCGCAGATCGTGAACTATTACAGCGACCTCGAGAAGGCGGTCGAAAGCCGCCAGCTCGGTGAGGTGAAGCGCCTCCTCCCCAACATGACCGAGACCGAGGATCGCGCCTGGCGGGGCCTCTTCGAGGACAAGGATGTGTCGCGGATCTCGGCCTTGTACCGGGTGATGAACATCAACCGGCGCGACGGGCTCAACGCCTACGCCCGGCTCTACGTCGAGATCCGGACCGCCAAGGGTGACGGGCCGCTCCAGACCAAGCGCAAGGGATACGAGTACGCCCGGCTCACGCTGGGACCGCAGGGTTGGCGCCAGATCGAATCCGAAAAGGTGAAATAGTGACCGCCACGCCTCCGTTCCATCTCGCGTTTCCGGTCGACGACCTCGCCCGTGCCCGGGCGTTCTACGGCGGGCTCCTCGGCTGCCCCGAGGGGCGGAGCTCCGAGTCCTGGGTCGACTTCGACTTCTACGGGCACCAGGTCGTCGCGCACCTCTCGCCCGACGAAGTGGGTCGGGCCCGCGCCAACCAGGTCGATGGCAAGGAGGTCCCCGTCCGCCACTTCGGCGTGATCCTCGGCTGGGACGAGTGGCATGCGCTGGCCGACCGGCTGCGGGCAGCGGGCGTCCGGTTCGTCATCGAGCCGGGGATCCGCTTCGCCGGCCAGGTGGGCGAGCAGGCCACGATGTTCCTGCTCGACCCCGCGGGGAATGCGCTGGAGTTCAAGACCTTCCGGGACATGGGGAGGATCTTTGCGAAGTGAGGCGGGAGGCGGGGGGCCGGAGGCCGGAGGGAGCGCGAGTCCCGCGCCGCTCCGGCCTCCGGCCTCCCGCCTCCGGCCTCCGGCCTGACCTCCCATGTCCACCCTCACCGAGCTCCACGCCGCGCTGCTCGAAGCGACGATCACCGCCGGTCTCGCGGTGCTCTGCGCGCTGCTGTACGGCCGCTATCGCAAGCCCTACTTCTTCTGGTGGGCCGTCGCCTGGGCGCTGTATCTGGGCCGGATGGCGGCGATCTTCACCTTCCTCGTCCTGCGGGACCCCTTCTGGCTCTTCGCCCACCAGGTCGCCACCGGGTGGACCGCGATCGCGCTGCTCTGGGGCGCGCTGGTCTTCTCCCGCGGCGCCCGCTTCCGGAAGATCTACCTCCTCGCGGTGCTCTTCCCGCCGGTCTGGTCGGCCTACGCGATCTATCACTTCCAGGAACGCGGCGGGTTCATGCTCGCGGCGGTGCCCGCCGTCGCCTTCCTGAGCGGGGCGACCCTCTGGACCGCCGGCGTCTTCTTCCGCTTCCGGCGCCTGACCAGCTCCTCCGGCGCGATGCTCCTCGGCTGCTCCTTCCTGCTGTGGGGCTTCCATCATCTCGACTACCCGATCCTGCGGGCCCAGGGCGCCTGGAATCCCTGGGGTTACTACCTCGATATCCTCTTCCTCCTGTCGGTCGGCGTCGGGATCGTCACGCTGGTGATCGAGGACCTCGAGCGGGGACTGGGCGCGATGGCGGCGCTCTCCGGCGAGTTGCAGCGGGGGCTCACCACGCCCGACGCCCCCAGCGCCCTGCTGGGCCAGGCGCTGACGCTGCCCGGAGTGCGGGGGAGCGCGCTCTATGACCGCGGCACCGGCCGCTTCTTCCGCGGGGTCGGCGCCTGCGAAGGCTGGCGGGACCAGCCGCCCGGGCCCGAGACCGCGCCGCTCATCAGG
>DASZPT010000243.1:0-12354 GCA_035549935.1 Gemmatimonadales bacterium | reverse complement strand
CCCCCCCCCCACCCCGGGCCCCAAGCCCCAGGCTACACCGGCCGGTCGATCGCCTCGCTCTGCGCCGAGAAGAACTTCGGCCCCTCCTCCGTGATGTAGAGGCAGTCCTCCAGCCGGACACCGAATTCCCCGTAGATCGCGATCGTCGGCTCGTCGCTGAAGCACATGCCCGGGGCGATCTTCGTCATGTTGCCCTTCACGAAGTTGGTCCACTCGTGCCCATCCATCCCGATGCCGTGCCCGGTGCGGTGCGGGAGGCCGGGAACCTTGTAGCCTGGGCCGAAGCCGGCATCGGTGATCACCTTCCGGGCCGCGTCGTCCACCGAGCCGCAGGTGGCGCCGATGCGCGCGGCGGCGAAGGCGGCGTCCTGGGCCTTCTTCTCGAGGTTCCAGATCTCGGTCTGCCGGGCGGTGGGCTTCCCGAACACCGTCGTCCGGGTGATGTCCGACTGGTAGTCCTCGACCGCGCAGCCGGTGTCGATCAGGACGATGTCGCCTTCCTTGAGCTTCTGGGGTTTGACGGTGCCGTGCGGGAAGGCGGAGGCTTCGCCCAGGCCCACGAGGACCCAGGGATCGGAGCCGCCCAACTTCACCATGGCCTCCCGCTGGATGGCGGAGATGTCGTACTGCGACATCCCTTCCTTGAGGAGCGGGAACGTCACCTTGAGCGCCGCGATGGTGATGTCGGTCGCCTTCTGCATCAGCGCCAGCTCGGCCGGCGACTTGAACATCCGGCAGCCGGCCGAGATCGGATCGCCCGAGACGAGGGTGAGGCCGGGCGCCGCCTGCCGGAGCCCGTCGGCGATGAAGAACCGGACCCGCTCCTCCACCCCGACCCTGCCGGTCGAGACCCCCCGGTCCCTGAGGAGGGTCGCCATGACCCTGTAGGGGTTCTCGTCCTCCTGCCAGACCCGCACGTCATTGGTGAACTTGATCCGCTCGCGGGCGCGGGCCTCCTCGAACCCGGGGCAGACGAAGGCCAGTTCCCCCTTGGCCGGGAGCACCGCCACGAACGGCCGTTCCGACTGTCCCCACTCCATGCCGGTGAAGTAGGTCATGCTGGTCCCCGGCTCGAGCAGCAGCGCCCCGATCCGGTTCTCGACCATGAGCCGGCGCGCCTTCTCCATCCGGGCCTGGCGCTCCCCTTCGCCGATGGGGGCGACGCCCTCGGTCATGCGTGTGAGCGCGGCGATCTCCGGCAGCGGGTGGCAGGGATCAGGCAAGGGCCCGCTGGCGCCCGCGGAGTTCGAGGCCCAGCCGCGGAGCGGGAGCGCGCTGCCGCCCACGGCGGCGCCGGCAAGCAGGGTGGCGAAACGACGGCGATCGAGTTCCATGGGGCTCGTGACTCGGTGGGTGAAGGGATACCGATATTACGGGGAAGGTGGGCCTGGGGTTGAACCGGGGCAAGCGAACCGCGGGCCGCGGGTGACGCGCTCGTCCGGTCTGGCCCCGGACCCCGGTCATTCATAGCTTTCGCCTCCCCGCCACCGGATTTCGCGGCCCTATCTCGCCAACCACCCCTCTCTCGCCATGACGGGCATCCGGTCACTGGCCGCGGCCCTCGCCGACCGCTACCGCCTCGAGCGGGAGCTGGGCCAGGGCGGGATGGCCACGGTGCACCTGGCGCACGACATCCGCCATGCCCGGCCGGTCGCGATCAAGGTCCTGCGCCCGGAACTGGCCGCCATCATCGGAGCCGAACGGTTCCTCTCCGAGATCCGGACCACCGCCAGGCTGCAGCACCCCCATATTCTGCCGCTGTTCGACAGCGGGGAGGCCGCCGGCCAGCTGTTCTACGTGATGCCCTTCATCGCCGGCGAATCGCTCCGGGACCGGCTGGCCCGCGAGAAGCAGCTGCCGGTCGCCGACGCCGTCCGGATCGCGAGCGAGGTGGCCGAGGCGCTCGATTACGCCCACCGCCAGGGGATCATCCACCGCGACATCAAGCCGGCCAACATCCTGCTGCACGAGGGGAGCGCCCTCGTGGCCGACTTCGGCATCGCGCTTGCCGCGAGCCGGGCCGGCGGGACCCGGATGACCGAGACCGGGATGTCGCTGGGGACGCCCGAGTACATGTCGCCCGAGCAGGCGATGGGAGAGCGGGAGATCACCGCCCGGAGCGATGTCTACGCCCTCGGCGCGGTGACCTACGAGATGCTGATCGGGGAGCCGCCCTTCACCGGCCCGACGGCGCAGGCCATCGTCGCGCGGATCCTGACCGAGCGTCCCCGCTCGCTCGGCGCGCGACGCGAGACCATCGGGCCCCAGATCGAGGCGGCGGTCATGACGGCGCTGCAGAAGCTCGCGGCGGACCGTTTCGGCAGCACCACCGAGTTCAGCAACGCCCTGCGCCAGCCGGCGACCGCCGGGCCGGTGGCGAGGGCGGACGCCGCGCCGCTCTCCGCCGGGTTCCGGCTCTCGGAGGAGGTCTGTCGCCGCCTCCCGCGCGCCTCGTTCGACCCGCGCCTGATCGGGACCGAGCAGACCTACCTGGACAACGGCGTCTCCTCCGACGTGCTGGTCTGCTTCATTCCGGCCGGGCAGCCGGAGTCGCAGTACACCGAGATCCTGGCCCGGACCAGGTATCGCGCCATCGCCCCCACCCTCCGGGGCTTCGAGGCGGTGGCCACCTGGCGCCCGACCCTCACCCTCGAGGCCCATCTCACGCTGCTGCGCGAGCTCCTGCGCGACGTGGTCGCCCGGGCGCAGCCCCGCTTCACCGTGATCGCCGGCTTCTCCAGCGGGGGCGACCTGGCGCTTCGGTTCGCCGCCGCGCCCGATCCCGAGCAGCGGCTCCAGGTGGACGGCTGCCTCTCCCTGGGCTGCAACCTGGCCCGCGCGACCTGTTTCGTGACCGGCTGGCTCGCCCGGCTGAGCCGCCCCGACGACGAGGCGTTCCTCGCGATCCTGCGGGAGATCGCCAGCGGGGCGACATCGCTCGACGAGTGGATCAACGTCTGCCAGTACGCGCTGCAGCTGGTCCCCACCTTCCGGCACGACGTGGGTCCGCTCCAGGCCTTCGCCAGCGGCATCGTGGCACCGTTCGAGCGGGCGGACCTCCTCCCCTTCGCCGAGTGGTACCGCGCCGCCTCGGAGAAGGGATGCAGCCTCCGGTGTGTCTTCGAGGACACCCCCATGTACCGGGACCTGGTGCGTGAGCTCCAGCTCAGGAATCTCGACGACCGACTGCTGGGCGACCGCTACCGCGAGGAGACCCTCGTGACCGAGGCCGGCACCCGCCACTTCGACCTGGTCGAACCATCCCGGGTCGAGCGCCACGTGGACGCCCTGGTCCGGCAGATGCGCCGGCACGCCGGCTGAGTCCTCTCTGGCCCCGAACCCCGGCGCCCCGTAGCTTTCCTTCTTCCCACCTCCCGGATTCGCGCCGATCAAGGAAGACCTCGAGCCGCGCCTCAAGGCTGCACTCGGTGAGACCTACCGCGTCCTGAAGGAGCTGGGCGGCGGCGGGATGAGCCGCGTCTTCCTCGCCGAGGAGCCGCGGCTGGGCCGCCAGGTGGTCATCAAGGTGCTGCCGCCCGAGATGGGCGCCGCCGTGAACATCGAGCGCTTCGAGCGGGAGATCCAGCTCGCGGCCCGGCTGCAGCATCCGCACGTCGTCCCGCTGCTCACCGCCGGCGCCCAGGGAGACCTGCTCTACTACGTGATGCCGTTCATCGCGGGGGAATCGCTTCGGGCCAAGCTGGCGCGTGAGGGGGCCATGCCGGTGCCCGAGGCCGTGAAGCTCCTCCGCGAGGTGGTCGACGCGCTGGCCTACGCCCACAAGAACGGCGTGGTCCACCGCGACATCAAGCCGGACAACGTCCTCCTCTCCAACGGCCACGCGGTGGTCACCGACTTCGGCGTCGCCAAGGCGGTCACCGCGTCCAGCGGCGCCTCCTCCCTCACCTCCCTCGGCGTGGCCCTCGGGACCCCGGCGTACATGGCGCCGGAGCAGGCGGCGGCGGACCCGCACGTCGATCATCGGGCCGACATCTATTCGGTGGGCGCGCTCGCCTACGAGATGCTCACCGGCCGGACCCCCTTCACCGCCCCGACGCCCCAGGCGCTGCTCGCGGCCCACATCACCCAGGCGCCGGACCCGCTGACCCGGCACCGTCCGGCGGTGCCGATGGTGCTCAACACCGTCCTGATGCACTGCCTGGAGAAGCACCCGGCGGACCGGTGGCAGACCGCCGCCGAACTGCTGGGCCAGCTGGAGGTGGTGCTCACGCCGAGCGGTGGGATGACGCCCACCGACGCCTTGCCCGCGATCTCGAGCGGCACCGAGGAGGCGCTGCGCCACAGCCATCCGGTGCGGGTGCTGGTGCTCTTCCTGGTCGCGGCATTCACGACCCTCGGTGTCACCTGGGTCGCGGTGCGGGCGCTGGGCCTCCCGGGGTGGGTGTTCTACGGCGCCATCATCCTGATGGTCGTCGGCCTGCCGATCATCCTCCTCACCGGCCACTTCGAGCGGACCCGGGCCCGGGCACGCGCCACCGGGCGGATCGTACCGCCGGCGACGGGCGGGCTGCATCGCCACTTCACCTGGAGGAAGTCGATCCGCGGCGGGCTCCTCGCCTTCGGTGGCCTCGCGGTCCTCACCGCCATCTACACCGCGATGCGGCTGTTCGGCATCGGCCCGGTGGGGACGCTCGTGGCCTCGGGGAGGCTCGAGGCGAAGGACCAGCTCATCGTCGCCGACTTCGTGAACCGGACGGCGGACTCGACCCTGGCGAGCTCGGTCACCGAGGCGTTCCGGATCGACCTGGGCCAGTCCCGGGTGGTCCGCATCCTCAACAGCTCGGCGCTCCATGCGGCGCTCGAGCGGATGCAGCGGCCGGTCGAGACGCCGGTCACGCTCGACCTGGCGCGGGAGATGGCGGCCCGCGAGGGCGCCAAGGCGGTGATCGCGGGGGAGATCAGCAGCGTCGGCAGGAGCTACGTGCTCGTCGCCCGCATCATCGGCGCATCCGACGGCGCCGAACTGCTCGCGATCCGGGAGACCGCGCCGGACGACGCGGGGATCGTGGCCGCCATCGACCGGCTCTCCGCGACGATCCGCGAGCGGATCGGCGAGTCGCTCCGCACCATCCGCGGCGGCACCCCGCTCGAGAAGGTCACCACCAGCTCCCTCGAGGCGCTGCGGCTGTACTCCGAGGCCAACCGCCTCAGCGACACGCACGAGGCGGACTCGGCCATCGTCCTGCTCAAGCGGGCCACCGCGCTCGACACCGGGTTCGCGATGGCCTGGCGCAAGCTCGCGGTGGCGATCAACAACAGCTTCGGGAGCGCCGACGAGGCCGCGCTCGCGACGATGCGGGCCTACCAGCACCGGGACCGCCTGCCGGAGATCGAGCGGGAGCTGGCCACCGCCTACTACTTCTCCGCGGTGGAGGTCGACGGGGACCAGGAGGCGGCCGCGTACCGGCGGATCCTGGCGATCGACCCCGACAACTACATCGCCCTGAACAACCTCTCCCTCCAGCTCTCGCAGGTCGGCCAGTATGCCGAGGCGGAATCGCTCGCGATCCACGGCCTCAGGGAGCGGGGCCCGGCGACGAACCAGTGGGTCCAGCTCCTCATGGCCCAGACCGCCCAGGGACACTTCGACGCCGCCCGCCACACCCTGGCCGAGTTCCTGAAGGTCGCCGGCCCGGCCAACGGCAACTATCTCTGGGGCCGGGCCATGCTCCTGAGCCTGAGCGGTCCCGCCGACAGCGCCGAGCGGGCCTGGCTCGAGCTGGGGCTCAAGTCCCGTTCCCCATCGGACCAGTCCCTGATGCAGTCCGGCCTGGCGTTCCTCGCGCTCAACCACGGCCGGCTCGCGGAGGCGGACCGCCGGATGCAGGCGGACGTCGCCGTCAACGAGAAGCGGGGCCTCGCCGGCTCCGCGCTCGGCATGGAGATCGCCCGCGCCTCGATCCTGGCGGTCTATCGCGGCGACTCGGCCGGCGCCGGGCAGGTGCTCGACCGGGCGCTGGCGCGTCACCCACTCGAATCGATTCCCCCCGCCGATCGCCCGTACGGGGAGCTCGCGACCGCCTACCTGCGCATGGGGATGAGCGCGCAGGCCCGGCGGGTCCTGGCCGAGTACGAGAAGGCCGTGCCGACCGGGCAGCGGCAGGGCAACGCCGAGTGGTACCGGGCGCGGGGATGGCTGGCGCTCGCCGAGAAGCGGTCGCAGGATGCGATCGCCGAGTTCCGCCTGATCCGCACGAAGGGCCAGCGGGCGGACTGGGGGTACTACCAGGAGGGCGTCGCCTGGGACCAGCTGAACCAGCCCGACTCGGCGCTCGCCGCCTATGGCCGCGCCGCGGATTCGGCCGGCACCGGCTGGCTGACGGTGGAGAGTCCCTGGACCGCGGCCCCCGCGCTCAAGCGCATGGGCGAGCTGTACGAGGCGAAGGGTGACAAGGCGAAGGCGATCGAGAGCTACGGCCGGCTCGTCGACCGGTGGACCGATGCCGATCCCCCCTTGCAGCCGGTGGTCCGCGAGGTGAAGGAGCGCCTCGTGAAGCTGACGGGCGAGACCTCTCACTGACGCCCCGGCGGCACCGGGGGACTGAACCACAAGGAGCAGGACCGTGGGTTACCGCCGCTTCACCGATCCGGAAGGCCACGAATGGGAGGTCCGCGACCTCAGCCGCTCGGCCTGGGAATTCCACCCGGTCCAGGGCAACCCGGGGAAGATTCTCCGCATCGATCCCCCGGGCTACGAGGCCGACCCCTTCGAGCTGAGCATCGAGGAGCTGCAGCGACTGCTCGGGAAGCCGGGTGGCCCCACCCGCTCGCGGCCCTCCAAGTCGCCGTTCAAGGACTGAGTGGTGTCTCCCCAGACCGATGACCTGGACCGCCTGCGCGCGGCCCTGGCCGAACGCTACCGTCTGGAGCGGGAGCTGGGCCAGGGCGGGATGGCCACGGTCTACCTCGCCCACGACCTCAAGCACGACCGGAAGGTCGCGATCAAGGTGCTCCGGCCCGAGCTCGCCGCCGTCATCGGGGCCGAGCGGTTCCTCCGCGAGATCAAGACCATCGCCAACCTGCAGCATCCCCATATCCTCGGCCTGATCGACTCGGGCCAGGTCCAGGGTACCGCCTACTACGTCATGCCCTTCGTCGAGGGGGAATCACTGCGCGACCGGCTCACCCGCGAGAAGCAGCTCCCGGTCGCCGACGCGGTGCGGCTCGCGGGCGAGGTGGCGGGGGCGCTCGACTACGCCCACCGGCACGGGGTGATCCACCGCGACATCAAGCCGGAGAACGTGCTGCTGCACGACGGCCGCGCGCTGGTGGCCGACTTCGGGATCGCGCTGGCGGTGAGCTCGGCGGGTGGGACCCGCATGACCGAGACCGGGATGTCGCTCGGGACACCGCACTACATGAGCCCCGAGCAGGCAATGGGGGAGCGGGACCTCGACGCCCGGAGCGATGTCTACGCGCTCGGCATCATGACCTACGAGATGCTGACGGGGGAGCCGCCCTTCACCGGCCCGACGGCGCAAGCGATCATCGCGAAGGTGATGACCTCGACCGCCGAACCGGTGACGACCCTGCGGGCGACGACGCCACCCGCCGTAGCCGCGGCGGTGCACCAGGCGATCCAGCGGCTCCCGGCGGACCGGTTCCCCACGGCGGCGGCCTTTGCCTCGGCGCTGAACGGCGCGGCGACGGTTACCACGGGGCCCGCACCCGGCGCGCGGGTCGCCCCGCGGGGACGGCCGGGCATGCCGTGGACGGCCGCGCTGGCGATCGGTGCCGTCATTGGTGCCGCGGCGTTCGTCGTCGGGCGGATGAGCGCGCGACACGCGACCGGTCCGTCCACCTACGACGCCGCGCTCCCCGACAGCGCGCCGATGAGCTTCGGTGTCACCCTGTCCAACGTGTCGTACGGCGAGCCGCTCCGGAACCTCACGGTCTCCAGCGACGGCGCCTTCGCGGTCTACACCGCCCGCCAGGGCGACTCGACCGAGCTCTGGTACCGGAGTCTCCGCACCGACGAGTCCCGGCTGCTCCCCGGCACCCGCGGGGCCAACGCCCCCCGGATCTCGCCCGACGGCACCCGGATCGCGTTCCTGCGCGGTGACCGGGTCATGCTCTTCACCCTCGCGAGCGGCGAGACCCGCCTCCTGCTGGACGGCAAGAGCACCGACGCCCTCAACTGGATGTCGAACACGCAGCTGGCCGCCAGTACCGACGACGGCAACACCTTCAACTGGATCGACCCCGCCGGCGGGACGCCGCGCACCCGCACGATGAGCCGCTGCGTGATGGGGCGCTACGTCCCCGAGCTGCACCAGCTGATCTGCTCCTACAACCGGAGTGCGATCCTGCTCGATCCCGACTCGGGGGCCTCGGGCACCATCCGCGCCGCGCGGCCGGACGGGACGCCGGGCGAGCTCGTGGCGGGCACGGCCTTCAACATCGTCGATCGCGACTACCTCGTGTACCTGACGGCCAACGGCACCCTGCTCGCCGCGCGCTACGACCCGGCACGCCAGCTCGCCTCCCGGCCGGTCACGATGCTTTCCGGGGTGCGGCGCGAGGCCATCGGTGAAGGCCAGTTCGACATCGCCGCCAACGGCACCCTGCTCTACGCCGTCGGGGTCGACGCCACGATCGGGCGGCTGGTCCGGTTGCACCAGGGCGGCACGCCCGAGCCGCTCCCGATGGAGAGCGGCGACTTCCAGCGATATGCGCTGAGCCGCGACCGGCGTTGGGTGGCCGTCTCGGTGCAGGCCGCCGGGAGCAACGAGCTGCGGATCTACGATCTCCAGAACGGCCAGCATTTCACCTGGGCCAGCGGCGGCATGATCCGCCACCCCGTCTGGAACGCGGACGGGCAGCAGCTGATGTACGCCATCCGGGACTCGACCCGCTGGACGATTCTCCGGGGCGCGCCCAGTCACGGCGACCGGCCGGACACGCTGCTGAGCGGCGTGTACGATCCTTTCAGCCTCGACCCGACCGACTGGTACGACGAGCACCTCGCGCTCGCCCAGAGCTGGGGCGGCTCGATCGTCACCCGGTTCGACCCGGCCGCGACGCGGCCGGCGTTCGACACGGTGCTCACGGGCGCCCGCTTCTCCACCCTGTCGCCGAACCGGAAGCTGATCCTCTACCAGACGCTCGAGGGCAACCGGGTCATGGTGACCTCGTTCCCCGTGGCCGGCCGCCAGTGGCAGCTCGCCTCCGAGGGGGTCGAGCCGCTCTGGCTCTCCGGGTCCGAGGTGCTCTACCGGCTCGGGATCTCCTGGTATCTCGTGCGAATCAACCCGGAGACCGGCGAGCCGCTCGGGCCGCCGGCCTTCTGGGGCCGTGACCCCCGCTTCTCCGATACCTCGGGCTGGTCCAACCGTCCGTCGTACGACGGGGGGATCATCTATGTCCAGGGCCCCGGCGAGAGCGGCACGACCTACCTCCGCGTCATCCCGAACTGGGTGCCGCGCATGAAGGCCGCGGTGGACAGCGCGAGGAGTGGCGATAACTGACATCGGGCAACCCGGTGGGTCCGTCCGCCGCCACGCCTGCCCCAGGGGAATCACTGACCCGAGGAGGCCCGCCGGCCGCCTAGCCGACCTCCCACGAAGCCCGTATCTTCCGGCTCCAATTCCCTTCCTCAAATGCCCGGCGGGGGCCGGCCATTCCGGCCGCCCTCCGGTTGCCTTGCAAGCCTGATCTCACAATCGGCATCACGCTCCCATGAGCATGAACGAGCGACTCGCCCAGGCCCTCGCGGACCGCTATCGCATCGAGCGCGAGCTCGGCCAGGGCGGCATGGCCACCGTCTATCTGGCCGAGGACCTGAAGCTGCACCGCAAGGTGGCGGTGAAGGTGCTGCGGCCCGACCTGGCCGCGACCCTCGGGCCCGAGCGCTTCGTCCGCGAGATCGAAGTGGCCGCCCGGCTCCAGCACCCGCACATCCTCGGCGTGCTCGACGCGGGGGACAAGGACGGCTTCTTCTATTACGCCATGCCCTACGTCGAGGGCGAAACGCTGCGCGACCGGCTGACCAAGAGCGGCGAGCTGCCGGTGCCCGACGCCATCCGGCTCCTGTCCGAAATCGCGGAGGGACTCAGCGTGGCCCACAAGGGCGGGGTGGTACACCGCGACATCAAGCCGGAGAACATCCTCCTCTCCGGCCGCCACGCGATGGTCATGGACTTCGGGGTGGCCAAGGCGGTCACCGAGGCGAGCGGCCGCCAGCAGCTCACCACGGCGGGTGTCGCGTTGGGCACCCCGGCGTACATGGCGCCGGAGCAGGCCTCGGCCGACCCCCACATGGATGGCCGGGTGGACATCTACGCTCTCGGGGTGCTGGCGTACGAGATGCTGAGCGGGCGGACCCCGTTCCACGGCCTCAACCCGCAGCAGACGCTCGCCGCCCACGTGATGCAGGAGCCGCGGCCCCTCGGCCAGATGCGGAGCGGCCTGTCGGCCGCCCTCGAGGCGGTGGTCATGCGCTGCCTCGCAAAGCGCCCCGCCGACCGCTTCCAGACCGCCGAGGAGCTGACGGCCGCGCTCGAGCCGCTGGCCACGCCGAGCGGCGGGATGACGCCGACGAGCACCCAGCCGGTGAAGGCGACTCCGGCGACGAGCGCCGGCCGGCGGATGCCGGCGCGCGCCATCCTCGCCATCTCGGTCGCCCTGGCCGTGGTCGTCCTGGCCATCTGGCGGCCGTGGTCCCGCGGCGCGGAGCGGGTGCTCAATCCCCGCCTCGTCGCCGTGCTGCCGTTCCGGGTGGCCGGCGCCGATCCCAGCGTGCAGTACCTGCGACAGGGGATGCTCGACCTGCTCCAGGCCAAGCTCACCGGCGAAGGGGGTCCCCGCGCGGCGGACACCCGCTCGGTACTCGCGGCCTTTCGCGACGCGGGCGGCACCGATGCGCAGGATCTCCCCGAGGATGGCGTCGGTGGAGTGGCTCGGAAGATCGGTGCGGGCCGGATCCTGCAGGGAAGCATCGTGGGGCCGGCGGATCATCTGGTGATCGCTGCGACCCTGCTCGAGATGCCGGGTGGGCGCACCCTGGCCCAGGCCAGCGTCGAAGGGCCCAAGGACAGTCTCTTCGTCATGGTCGACCGGCTGACGGCACAGGTGCTGGCCCTGGGTGCCGGGGCCAGCGCCACCCAGTTGAGCTCGCTGACCACGACGAACCTCGACGCGCTGCGGGCGTATCTCGATGGGGCCACCGCCTACCGGCGGGGAGCCTTCGAGATTGCGACGCCGGCGCTGGTGCGGGCCGTCCAGCTCGATTCCACCTTCGCGCTGGCCCTGTCGCTGCTGCTGGAATCCGACGGCTGGCACCCGGCCGCCACCGACATGCGCCGGATCAACCAGCTGGCATTCCAGTACCGTGGCCGCCTCAATCCGCAGGACCGCCTCTTTCTCACGCTGCGCCAGGGCGACCGCTACCCCAGGCCGAGCCCCTGGACCGATCGGATCGCCGATGCGGAAAAGGCGGTCCAGTCCATTCCGGAGAGCCCGGACGCCTGGATGTGGCTGGGCGACAATCTCTTTCATGCCGGCCGGCTGGCGGACCTGGCCGACCCGGAGCAGCGCGCCCGGCAGGCGTTCGAAAAGGCCTTCCGGCTCGACTCGCTGTATGGCGGCCCGATCCAGCACATGTCCCGGCTCGCCTTTGTCACCGGTGACACCGCCGCCCAGCGGCTCTGGACCGCGCGGCAGCTCGCGCTCGACTCGGCCACGGAAAACGTGGTGCTCGCCCGCTGGGATCTGGCCCAGGCCAACCGGGATGCGGCGGCGATCACCAGTCTCCTCGCCCAGCTCAAGTCGCTGCCCCTGCTGGTAACGCAGTCGATCCTCTTCCAGAACTCGCTCGACAGCGTCACCATCGCGCATCAGCCGGAGCTGATGGACCTCTTCCACTCGCTCGCGGTGAGCCGGGGCGACCGGGAGGAGATGGCGAGGATGCACGTCTTCACCCTCCTCAACCGGGGCCGGCCGGCCGAGGCCGCCCCGTGGCTGGACTCGCTCCGGAGCATCAATGGCGGGAACGGCTTGCTCGATTTCCTGGCCCATGTCTACTACGGCGAGCCGACGCTGGACACGACGGTCCTGAGCGCCGAGCAGAAGGATCTCCTCGGCATGATGCGAGGCGACCCGGCCGCGGCCCGGCGGACGCTGGCGTTGCAGCGCACCCGGGCGGCGGCCGACACACTGCAGACCTTCTGGTACCGCTGGCTGCCGGTCACCGAGGCCAGGATCGCGATCCAGCGCAATGAACCCGATGCCGGCCGCAAGCTGGACCTGGCCGACTCGTTGTGGCAGGGCCGCCAGGGCGCCATCGAGTTCGCCTCCATCGAGCTGGCCCGGCTGTACCAGGCCCAGGGCCGGATC
>DASZPT010000242.1:0-1616 GCA_035549935.1 Gemmatimonadales bacterium | reverse complement strand
GGCGCGAGATTGTACGGACCCTCCCCGGAGAACATTTCATGACGGGTCCCGTGCTGCGGCCGCTCTCGATGGGCGAAATCCTCGACGTGTCGTTCGGGATGTATCGCGCGCTCTTCACCCCGCTGCTCCTAGTGACGATCGCGACCCAGGCGATCCCGATGGTGATCTCCGTCTATGTCCAGACGGGCGGCGGCCCGCTCGATCACCTCGGGCTGGTGTTCTTCGCGGCGATCCTCGGGATGATCCTCAAGGCGGTGGCCCAGGCGGCGTCGACGTTCATCATCTCCGAGAGCTACATGGGACGGCGGATCACGGCGGGGGAGGCGTTCCAGCGGGCCACGCCCTTCACCGGGCGGCTGATCCTCCTCGCGATCCTGACCTCGTTCATCGTGGGCCTGGGCCTGGTGCTCTTCCTGATCCCGGGGCTCATTCTCCTCTCGGGGCTCGCTCTCGCGAGCCCGGCCATGGTCATCGAAGGGATCGGGAACAGCACCGACGCGATGGGCCGGGCCTGGTCGCTCTCGCGGGGGCACCGGTTCAAGATCTTCGGCGCGATCTTCGTCACCGGGGTCCTGATCCTCCTCCCCTCGGTGGCGCTGGGCGGCTTCGCGGCGGTCTCCTCGCTCGACCCGACCACCGCGGAGCGGGGGATCTCGGCCGTCGGGCTCATGTGGCAGGTGGTGGCGTCGGGGCTCCAGGTGCTCATCTATCCGCTGCTCTACTGCGTGCTGACGGTGGCCTACTACGACCTCAGGGTCCGCAAGGAGGCCTTCGATCTCGAAGTCCTCGCGGCGGGGCTCTCGCGGGCGTGATGCTCCAGCTCCCCGGGGGAGCGGTCCCGGCGGACTCGCTCCGGGCGGTGCTGGACTCGGTCTTCGCCGGTTCGGCCTACGAGTGGGTGGAACCCACCAACCCGCTCGCGTTCCTGTCGCGCTGGTGGACCGCGTTCCTCCGCTGGCTGAGCGGGATGGAGCAGCACCAGCCGCTCCTCTACTGGGCGCTGGTCTGGATCCTCACGGCGATCCTCGCCGCGATCGTGGTGCACGCGGTCTACATCATGGCGCAGACGCTCAAGGCCGCGAGCGCGCCGGCGGCCGCGAGCACCGCGCTCGCCACCCCGGCCATCCGCGGGGCCGGCTGGTATCGCCGCGAGGCCCAGCGGCTGGCGGCGCAGGGCCGTTTTGCCGAGGCGATGCAGGCGGACTTCCTCGGGCTGGTGCTGGAGCTGGACCAGCGCGGGACGCTCCAGTTCCATCCCAGCAAGACCCCCTACGAATACAGCGGCGAGGTCCGCGCGGCCGAGGCGGCGCGGGCGGCGTTCGCCTCCCTGGTCCATTCGCTCTACGGCGTCGCGTTCGGGGGCGAGCCGTGCGGCGCCGAGGATTTCCAGCGCTGGCTCGAGCAGAGCCGGGCGGAGCGGTATGCGCCCTCGCACTGAAGCGGCGATCGCGCTCACGGTGCTGGGCGCGCTGGTGGCCCTGGCCGCGGCCATCGGCCAGCGGGAGAGCCGCCCGGAGCAGCAGGACTGGCGGGCGTCGTCGTACCTTCCCGGGCCGCGCGGCGCCCGGGGGCTCGCCGACGGGCTCGCCCGCCTCGGGGTGACGGTGCAGCGCTGG
>DASZPT010000241.1:0-3621 GCA_035549935.1 Gemmatimonadales bacterium | reverse complement strand
GGTGATGCTCGACTCGAACGGGTCCAACACCACGGCCGCCGCGGCGGTCGTCAAGATCGAGCAGGCGGTCGGGACCCTCAAGGGGAAGAAGGTGGTGGTCCTGGCCGGCACCGGCCCGGTGGGGCAGCGGGCGGCGGGTCTCCTCGCCCGCGACGGCGCGAACGTGACCATCACCTCCCGCAAGCCCGAGCAGGGAGAGAAGGCCCGCCAGTTCATCAGCGCCCGCTTCAACGTGCAGGTGGAAGCGACCACCATGTCCGATCCGGCCCGGGTGGCCGAGGTGCTGGACGGGGTCGAGGTGCTGCTGAACTCCGGTCCCGCGGGGGTGCAGATGGTCTCGAAGGCCGCCTGGACGGCGCAGAAGTCGCTCAAGATCGCGGTCGACCTCAACGCCGCCCCGCCGCTCGGCATCGAGGGGGTCGACGTGAACGACGCGGGCCTCGAGCGCAACGGTGTCATCTGCTTCGGCGCCTTCGGGGTCGGCAATCTCAAGACCAAGCTCCACAAGCGGTGTGTGGGCCGGCTCTTCGAGCGGAACGACCTGGTGCTCGACGCCGAGGCGATCGCCGACATCGCCCGGGAGATCGCGAAGTGACCCCGGCGGGCGGCCGCTGACCCATGCCGCTCGTCATCGGGATCGATCCGGGCACCGTATCGATCGACCTGCTGGGTCTCAGGGACGGTGCCCCCCTGTTCGAGAAGAGCCTCCCCACCCGGGAGGCTCTTTCGGCACCGGAGGAGTTTCTCGCCCTCCTCACACAAGCCGGCCGGCCCGACCTCATCGCCGGGCCGAGCGGCTACGGACTCCCGCTGGTCGAGGCGGCGAAGGCGACCGAGGCGGATCTCCGGCTGGCCCTGCTCTCCGCCGAGGGTGAAGCTGGCGGGATCGGCGGGCTTGGCGGGCTCCTCCGGCTCCTGATCATGTCGGAGCTGCCGGTGGTCTTCACGCCCGGCGTCATCCACCTGCCCACGGTTCCCCGGCATCGCAAGCTCAACCGGATCGATCTCGGCACCGCCGACAAGGTGGCGGCCGCGGCCCTCGGTGTCCGGGATCAGATGGCCCGCCTCGGCGGACGGGCGGCGGAGACCTCGTTCATCCTCCTCGAGCTGGGCGGCGCCTTCACCGCGGCGCTCGCGGTCGAGGGGGGCGCCATCGTCGACGGGATCGGCGGAACTGCGGGACCGATGGGCTACAAGTCGAGCGGGGGCTGGGACGGGGAGGTGGCGTTCCTGGCGGGGCGGATCGGGAAGGACCTGCTCTTCCGCGGCGGACGCTCGGAGCCGCCTGCCGACGCCGCGGCCCTCGAGGCGTGGCTCGAGAGCGCCCTCAAGGCGGTGCACGCGCTCACGGTGGCGCTTCCCGCACCACGCGAGATCCTCCTCTCCGGCCGCCACGCCGCGGACGCCGAGGTGACCGCACGCCTCGCGCCGAGGCTCGCGGCGATCGCACCGGTCCGGCGTCTCGAAGGGTTCCCGGGGCCGGCCAAGCAGGGCGCCCAGGGGGCCGCGGTGCTCGCCGACGGGCTCGCCGGCGGTGTGTTCCAGCCGATCGTCGACGCGCTCCGGCTTCGGGAGGCGGCCGGGACCGTGCTGGATCATCTCCGCGTCATCAGTCCGGAGACGGCGCGGAGAAGGCTCGGACTCTAGAGAAGCGAGAAGGTGAGGGGTGCGGCGGATACACCCCTCACTCCTCACCCCTCACATCCGACCGCCCCGCGAGCCACGCCACCGCCACCGCCGGCGCGCAGTTCGAGACCGCGTCGGCGAGCCCGGCCGGCGCCTGCACCAGGTCCGCGAAGGGGACGAACGGCCGGCGGCGTGCCGCGGCCAGCCGCGCAGCGAGGAAGCGTCCCACCCCGGCCCCGACCACCGGTGCGTTCTCCGGCAGGATCCCGAGCGAGAGCAGCATGTCGGCCGCATCGCCGAGGCGGCGGAGCTGGGCGTCGCTCAGCCACTCCGCGAGCGCGCGCCAGGCGGACAGCTCCGTGCCCTCGAAGTCACGGCCGATCATCCGGGCCAGCCGCCGGGCACTGGCTTCCACGCTCTTCGGGCCGCCGTCGGCGGTGGGATGCTGATCGGCGCAATCGGGGAGATCGTCGGTGAGCCGGTGGACGTCGGCGGCGGTGGCGAAGTGCTCCGGAATGAGCGGTACCCAGCTTCCGCCGAAGGGAACCCGCTCCGCCAAGGCCATGACCGGCGTGCGCACCACGCCGGTGTAGACCAGTTCCCCGGTGATGAGCCGCTCGGCGTCGTCGTGCCCGCGCGCGCCCACCTCGCCCTCGCGCACCGGCACCAGGTCGGCGGTGGTGCTCCCGATGTCCACGAAGAGCGCGGTCTCCTCCGTGGCGGCCACGACGGCCGCGCTCGCGAGCCAGTTGGCGGAGGCGATCCGGGAGGGGATCCGGGCGGCGGTCGGCCCGTCCACGAACCCGCTCTCCGCCGCGAAGTACCGGACCGATCCCTCGAGGGCCTGGTCCATCGCCTCCGCCAGCCGCGCCACGCCCTCGGCCCGGGTGGCGAAGAGGTCCACCATCTCCCCCGTCATGGTGACGGCATGACGCGGTGCGTCGCCCACCGCTTCGCGCACCTGCACCAGCGCCCGGGCGAGCTGGTCCATGCCCTGCCAGAGCGGGCAGGGAACCTGCACCACCGCTTCGGCGATGCCGCCGGGGCCGAGCCGCGCGGCCTTGAGATGCGCGCCGCCGACGTCCCAACCGATGATGGTCTCAGCGGGCACCGGCAGGCTCCAGGGAGAGTTCGACGGATCCGCCGTCGAGCGGGGAGGGGGTGTCCGGCAGCGTGCCCGTCCGCGCGAGCGCGACGATCCAGTGCGCGGGATTGTGCCCCAGCGCCTGGCCGAGACCGCACCAGGATGTGGTGAGGCGCGGATTGATTTCGAGCACGATCGGCCCGGTCTCGGTGAGCAGCAGATCGACCCCCACGTAACCCCGGAGGCCGGGGATGGCGGCCGCGATCCGGTCCGCGAGCGGGGCGAGGTCCGGAGCCAGCGCGCGCGCGCCGTTCACCGTGATGCCGGCGAGGTGCACTCGCCCCGACTCGAGCCGGATGTGCTGCCGGTTGCAGGCGAGCAGGCGCGCGCCGCCCCCGGCACACAGGAGCGAGAGGCTGGCCGGGACACCCTCGAGCCATGGCTGCAGGACGGCATGGGGTCCCCGCGCGTCCAGCAGCGCCCGCGCGCTCGCCAGCCCGTCGAGTACCACCGTGTCCTCGGCTCCGGCGCCGTCATCCGGCTTCACGACCCACATGCCATCCTGCGCGAGATGCGCGGCCTCGCCCGCGGTGCGGGTCGGTACCACCGGGATCCCGAGCCGGTCGAGGTGGCGCGCGGTTGCGTGCTTGCTCGCCGCGAGCCGGATCGCGTCGGGCCGGCTGCCAAGGAGGCCGCGACCCGCCTCCACGACGACGCGGGCCAGTTGCTCGAGGATGCCGCCGCTCTCGGGGGCGGTCGGCCAGACCCAGTCCGCCCCGGCGACGCCACGGCGGAAGAGGTCGAGCGACGACTCGCCCGGACGCGGCGTGAGGATATCGACGCCGGGAACCGGCGCGAATCGCGGGTCACGAACGGTGAAGCAGGTGACACCCGGAACATCGGCAAGGTCG
>DASZPT010000240.1:0-7410 GCA_035549935.1 Gemmatimonadales bacterium | reverse complement strand
TCCTGCGCTCGCACGAGCGGGCCCAGATCCGGGAGATGGTCCAACTCGCCACGCGGGGCGTCGCGGGTCAGCTGGACCGGACCCTGGCGGAGCGGAGCAGCGCGGCCCTGGCGGTCGCGACACGGCTGCTGGCCGAGCCGTCGGGCCCGGCCCGGGAGCGGTTCGCGGCGGCGTGGCTCGGCGCCACCGGCGGCGGGATGGCGATCGTGACCGCGGGGGGGCCGCCCCGCTGGCTCGCCCTGCTCGAGCGGGAGCGGTCGCCCTGGCTCGACCGCTGGTGGCCCGACTCCACCCAGATCGCCCGCGCCGCGCGGGAACGCCGCGTGACGGCGTCGGTCGTGACCAGCGGCGATCGTCTCTGGCTCGGCCTCCTCGCGCCGGACACGTCGCGGGCGGGGCGGGGGATGCTCTGGCTGGTATCGGACCTGAGCCACGCCTTCGACGATATCCTCGCCTCGGTGACGGGGCGCTTCGCGGTCGTCGTCCGGGGCGACGGCGGCACCCTGCTCCAGCGCGGGGCGCTCGACTCGCGGGTCGAGCGCCTCTGGGGCGCGACCGCGCCGGTCAACTTCGACGTGCTCAAGCTGGAGGTGGCCGTCTGGCCCACGCCGGTCACGCTCACCGCGGCGCGGTCGGTGCTCCCCATCATGACGCTGTGGGGTGGAACGGCGGTGGGAGTCCTCCTTGGCCTCTCGATCGCGCTCTTCCGCCTCGCCCGGGAGCGGACGCTCGAGGTCCAGCGGGCCAACGACCGGCTCACGGCCGAAATCCGGGAACGGGAGGCGGTGCAGGCCGAGCTGCAGCAGCGGGAAGAGGAACTCCGCCAGGCGCAGAAGCTGGAGGCGGTGGGCCGGCTGGCGGGGGGGATCGCGCACGACTACAACAACATCCTGACCGTCATCCGGAGCAACGCGCGGGGGCTCCTCCTGCGCGAGGGGGTGACGGACCTCTTCCGGGACGCGCTGGAGCACATGGACCGGGCGGCGGCCCGCGGCAGCCTTCTCACCGCGCGGCTGCTCGCCTTCAGCCAGCGCCAGCTGCTGCAGCCGGAGACGCTCTCCCTCGGCGACCTGGTGGCGAGTCTCCGGGACGAGCTGAGCCACCTGCTCGGGCCGCATGTGCGGCTGCTGGTCGACCGGGCCCCGGGGGTCGACCTGGTCCAGCTCGACCGGCGCTGGATGACCCAGGTCGTGCTGGACCTGGCGCTCAACGCGCGCGAAGCGATGCCGACCGGCGGCACGCTCTGGCTCCGTACCAAGGCCGCGGATGAGGCGCTCCGGGCGTTCTACGGCGTCTCGCAGGTCCAGGGTGCGGCGATCGCGCTCGAGATCGAGGACTCGGGCCGGGGGATGGAGCCCGCCACCCGCGAGCGGCTCTTCGAGCCGTTCTTCAGCACCAAGCGTTTCGGGCAGGGGTCGGGGCTCGCGCTCGCGAGCGCCTACGGAAACGTGCGGCAGAGCGGGGGTGAGATCACCGTCCGGAGCGAGCCGGGCCGTGGCACCCGGGTCGCGATCGTCCTCCCGCTGGTGGACGGCGCGCCGCCCGAGACCAGCGATGTCAACCTCGCGGGGCTCACGGTGCTGGTGGCGGAGGACGAACCCGGGATTCTCCGGTTCGTGCGCCGCACGCTGGAGCAGGCGGGGTGCCGCGTGATCGAAGGGGCGAGCGCGGAGGCGGCGCTCGACGCCCTGGCCAGGAGCGGTGCCGAGCCCGACCTCCTGGTCAGCGACATCGTGATGCCGGGGATGTCGGGCGTCGAGCTGGCGGAGGCGCTCCGGCGGGAGCGGCCCGGACTCGCGGTGCTCTTCGTCTCGGCCTACACCTCGGACGCGCTCAAGCAGCGCGGGATCGAGGCCCTCGCCGCCTTCCTGCTGCAGAAGCCGTTCACCGCGCCTGAGCTGCTCGAGCAGGTGGGCCGGACGCTCAAGGCGAGCACCGCCCGCCACGTGGTCCCGCCGGCCTGACCGGCCGGGCCGGCGCTCCGCTCAGGCGGAGACCGGCTCCGGGGGGAGGGCGGCCGGCTGCGCCGGCGCGACGCTCAGCCGATACCCGATCGCGATCAGCACCAGCCCGAGGAACTCGGTCACGTACAGCACCTCGACATGGCCGAAGCGGGTGAAGGTCCCGCCGATGCCGGGGAGGATCCCGCCGGTGGCGATGGCCACGTTGGCGAGCACCCGGTGGTGGGTCTCCCGCCGCTTCGCGTAGCGGATGGCGGAGACGATGGCGCCGCCCACGAGGAAGACGAGCGCGTAGAGATTGATGAACGGGCTCAGGTAGCGCACCCAGTGCCACACCAGCACGCGGCCCGAGAGCCGGTGCGGTTCCACCAGGCTCGGGTCGATCGGCGAGAGACAGACCAGGATCCCGCCCACGATCACCGCCGTCACCAGCAGGGCGGTGAGCCGGTCGGCCACCTTCTTCGAGAGCAGCAGGTACACCGTTCCCTGCGCCAGCGGCGCCCCGCCGAGGAGGGCCCCGGTGATGTACCAGGCGCGGAACACCGGCTCGTGCCAGCCGATGAGGGTGGTGAGCGACTCGGTGATGGTGCCGGCCGCGTAGGTCAGCATGCCGATGCCCCACCAGAGGAGATGGGGCTTGCCCCGCTCGTGATAGCGGCGGAACAGCACCACCGCGAACGTGAGCGCGAGGATGGTCGTGAAGATCGGGATGTAGTGGACGGGAGTCGGCATGGGAGCCTTCGGTTAGAAGTTCACCCAGTACGCCACGGTCACGTTCCGTCCCGCCGCCGGGCGGAAGAAACTGGTATTGCTTGCCTCGGAGTAGAGCTTGTTGCCGAGGTTCGCGACGGTGAGGCTCACGTTGTGGTCGGTGCGGCCGGCCCGGAACAGGCGGGCGCCGGCGCGGGCGTCGACCAGGGTGAAGGCGGGCACCGGCTCCCCCACCGCCGAGCTGATCGTGATGTCCTTCTGCCGGCCGTTGTGCCGGACCGCGCTCGCCACCCAGAACCGCCCGCTCGGGTGGTCGTAGCGGAGCTCGCCGCCCAGCCGGAGCGCGTAGCTCGATCCCACCGGGTTGCTCGGGTCCTCCTCGTCCTTCGAATCGAACACCGTGAAGTTGGCCAGGGTCGAGAAGCCGGCGCCGAGGAGCAGGTGGCCGTTGGCCTCGAGCCCGAGGTAGCGGATCCGGTCGACGTTCACATTCTCGTACTCGGCCAGGCCCTGGACGGTGTCGCCGGTCGGGCGGATCGAGATCCCGTCGTGCAGGACGTTGCGGAACCCGAAGACCTCGAGGTTCCCCTGCCGCCCGCGGAGGCGGACGCCCAGGTCGACATTGAGGCTGGTCTCGGGCTTGAGGCCCGGCGTCTGCTTCTGGTAGCCGCTGCCCTCGGGCGTGGCGCCGGTGAAGAAGCGCTCCACCAGGTTGGGGGCCCGGAAGCCGCGGCCCACCGAGCCGATCAGGCTCACGTTCCCGGTGAGGTCATAGCCCAGGTTGAGCGTCCCGACCACGGTCTTCCGGTCATCCGACACGAGCGGCGCGGTGATGCCCGGTGTGGTGCGGGTCTCCGCCTTGATGTCCTGGACCCGGGCGCCCGCAATCACGTTGAACCGCCGGGTCGGGTGCAAGTCCATCTGGGCGAAGGCGCCGACAC
Source organism: Gemmatimonadales bacterium (assembly GCA_035549935.1). Classification (GTDB taxonomy): domain Bacteria; phylum Gemmatimonadota; class Gemmatimonadetes; order Gemmatimonadales; family GWC2-71-9; genus JADJOM01. The sequence goes on along the minus strand of DASZPT010000240.1, from coordinate 3,797 downwards.
TGCGGAAGATCGCGTTGGGGACCTGCGGGACGCTGCTGTTGAGCACCTCCTGCGGCGGGCCGAAGCCGACGACGGTCTGCACCTGATGGTCCGTGTTCTCCGACCGGTCGCGGAACCCGTCGAGGCCGTAGGTGAGCAGGTGCCGGCCGGCGATCGCCTTGGCGGCCTCGATCCGGGCGCCCCAGGTCGCGAGCGAGGTGTAATTGTTGGTGACGGCGGACAGCCCGGCGCCCGGCGGCGTGTTCGGCCCGAACGGGATGAAGATGTCGAGGTTGAGCGTGCGGTTGTTGGTGGTGTAGTAGGTGGTGACGTCCAGCTTGTCCGCCAGGGCGAAGCCCAGCGCCCGGTTGGTGTAGGTGGCACTCACCTTGTCCACGTACTGCGTGGGGTAATTGATGTTGATCGTGGGCTGGTTCGCGACATCGAAGCTGGTGTCCGCCGCCGTCACGTCGCTGTTGCGCACGTAGCCGAAGCCCTGGTCGAAGGCGCTGTAGCGCTCGTAGCGCGCCGAGACCTGCTGGGTCTCGCTGAAGGTGTAGCCCGCCTGGAAGGCGATATTGTTGTCGGTGACGCCGCTGCCCTGCACCCGCGCATCATTCCTGAGGATCAGGTCGCCGAACCTGCCGGAGGGCGCGTTGTAGGCGCCCGCGTCGAGGTACGACCCGAACGCGAGCCAGTTGAACCGGCCGGCGGTGCCGCTCACCAGCCCCCAGGGCCGCTGCTGGCCCCCCGCGCTCTGGTAGCGATAGCCGAAGGTGCCGCGGACCGTCGTGCCGCTGGTGGCCGTGGCCGGCTGCCGGGTGATGAGGTTCACCGCCCCGCCGATCGCATCGGTTCCATAGAGCACCGACGCCGGCCCCCGCACCACCTCCACCCGGCCCAGCGCTTCCAGCGCCGCGATCGAGGGGATCTCGCCGAAGTCCTGCTGCCGCCGCGAATTGTTGAGGCGGATGCCGTCCTCGAGGAGCAGGATCCGCTGGCCCAGGAGGCCGCGGATCACCGGCCGGCTCTGGCTCGGCCCGACGCCGTTCACGTCGAGGCCGGGCAGGTCCACGAAGAGATCGGTGAGCGTGGAGGGCGACCGCTGGGCCAGCGCGATGGAATCGACCACGCTGACGGGGGTCGGCGTCTTGAAGACCTCCCGCAGATCACGGGTCGCGGTGACGGTCATGGGCGGGAGCTCGATCACGCTATCCCGCTTCGACGCGGTTCCGGCCTGGGCCAGGAGCTGCGCGGGGACCAGCATCACCAGGGCGAGCACGGCTCGACGGAGCGACGACATGTGGGTCATCCTGCACGGGTTGAAGGAACCGCAGGGGGAATTCGCGCGACTATGCTAGCAAGCGAAGGGGGAGTCCGACATTCGGTGAAGCCCAGTGTTCAACCTTCCGTACTTCTACGGGGCGGCTTCGTGAACCCCATGCGGGAGTAGCGGTTATCGAAGTGGGTCCGAGTGTCGTAAGAGCCGCTTTCTAAGCAAGGTTTCATTACAGGTGTGAGGACTTCTTCGGGATCGGGCGGTGGATCGGTCTATCAACCGATCGACCGACGACTCTCCCAACACCCGCCGGATACTCCCGCCTGGGCCAAACCCCGATCATCTCCCCGCGCGAAAACGGTGCGCTCACATCGACATGGGGAGGGTGGAATGCGGTTGCAGGTGATCGGGGCGCTGCTGGTGGCGGGGGGCCTGTGCGCCCGGCCGGCCGGGGCCCAGCAGCAGACCCAGCAGAATCCGCGGCTCGCGAGTGCCACGGCGCAGGCCAAGCAGAAACTCGGGCTGATCGTGTTCCCGGCGAAGGACCAGAGCCCGGAGCAGCAGGCGGCCGACGAGCAGGCGTGCTACGCCTGGGCTCAGCAGCAGATCGATCCGCTGGCGGAGGCGCCGGATGCCGACTCCGCCTCACGGGCGGCGAAGGCCCGGGCTGACTCGGCGAAACAGGGCGCGGCGCTCAAGGGCGCGGCGGGAGGCGCGGCGGGTGGGGCGCTGATCGGGGCGGCGGCGGGAGACGCCGGTGACGGGGCGAAGATCGGCGCGATGGCGGGGGCGCTACGGGGACGGCGGGCCAGGCGGTCCGCGGAACAGCAGGCCGAGGCGCAGGCGAAGGCGGAAACGAATGCGGCCGCCAACCAGCAGGCGGCCACCTTCAGGAAGGCGATGGTGGTCTGCCTTCAGGGGAAGGGCTACTCGGCGCAGTGAGTCAGGCGTCGCCCTGGGTGCGCACCAGTCCCGCCTCCAGGGCGAAGCGGGTGAGGGCCGCGACGGTCTTGATGTCGAGTTTGCGGGCGAGACTCTCGCGATAGGTCTCGACCGTGCGGGGCGAGAGGCCGAGGCGGCCCGCGATGGCGCGGCTGGTCTCGCCGGCGGCGATCCCGGCCAGGACCTCGCGTTCGCGGGGGGTGAGCCGCGCGAGGCGTCCCGCGGGGTCCTCGGGGAGGTTCTCCCCCCGGACCGCGGCGGTGAGATGGCGCGCCACCGGCGGGCTGAAATACGACTCGCCCCGCGCCACCGCCTGCAGCGCTGAGCGGAGCTCGGCGGGGGAGGTGTCCTTCCGCAGGTAGCCCTGGGCCCCGGCCCGCACCGCCCCGAGCACATACTCGGGGTGGTCGTGCACGCTCAGGATCATCACCTTCACGCTGGGCAGCAGCTCCTTGAGCCGGGTGGTGAGATCGAGCCCGCTCGCCCCGGGAAGCGACAGGTCCTGCACCACGATGTCGGGACGGCTTTCCGCGGCGAGCCGGAGCGCCTCGGGCGCATCGCCCGCCTCCGCCACCACCTCCACACCCGGCGTGGCGGTGAGCACATGCCGGATGCCCTCGCGCACGAGGGTATGATCGTCCACCAGCATCACCCGCACCCGCGTCTCGGTCATCGTCCTGTCCCGTTCCCGGTCGGCAGCCACATCTCGAGCCGGAGGCCCCCGGCGCGCCCCACGGTCAGGGAGACCCGGCCGCCCTGGGCGGTGAAGCGCTCCCGCATTCCTGCGAGACCGGTGCCCTCCTCCAGCTGCACCGTCCCGCCGCTCGACGCGAACCCGTCGCCGTTGTCCTCCAGGATCACCGCCACGCTGCCGGCGTCCTGACGGACTTCGATAGTAACCCGGCTCGCGTCCGCGTGGCGAGCCACATTGGAGAGTCCCTCCTGCACGCCCCGGAAGAGGGCCAGTTCCGCGTCCTCGCTCAGCGGCGGGAGGGACTCGACCGCCTGGATGGCGGTGGTGATGCCGGTCCGGGTCTCGAAGTCGGTGATCAGGGCGCGGATCGCGGGGAGGAGGCCGAGATCGTCGAGGAGTGACGGCCGCAGGGCCATGGTGACGCTCCGGATGCTCGCCATCCCGTCGTCCACCAGCTCCAGCACCCGGCCGAGCCGCTCGGCCTGGGGCGGCGGGACCTCTTCCCGGACGATCCCGAGCTGCAGCTTGACCGCGGAGAAGACCTGGGCGGTCTCGTCATGCAGCTCGAGGGAGATCCGGCGGCGTTCCTCCTCCTGCTGGCGCATCATGCGGGCGGAGAGCAGCTCGAGGTCCTCGGTGCGCCGCCGGAGCCGGCGGTTGAGCTCGGCATTCTCGAGTGCCGCGCCCACCTGCTGGCCCAGCGCGTGGAGGAAGGGGACGTCGAGGGCGGTGAAGGGATCGCGGGCGTCGCCCACCAGCACCAGCGCGCCGACGACCTGCTGCTCGCGCTCGACCGGGAGGACCGCGACGAACGCGAAGGCCGGGGGCGCGCTGTCGGAGAGGGGGCGATTGTTGTCGACCGCCTCCCTGATGAGCGGCTCGGTCTCGGGACCGGGTGACTGG
>DASZPT010000239.1:0-9524 GCA_035549935.1 Gemmatimonadales bacterium | reverse complement strand
GGATTCCGCCTCGAGAGGCCCCGATTCCGAGGGGGCGATTGCGGCGGTCGTCGGCTGCTCCATGGGGCTCCTGGCCTGGCGCCGGGCACGGGCCTTCAAGCGTGGCGTGCCGGAGACGACCGGCGGGTACCAGGCGGAGCGTGTGGCGCTGCTCGAGGACCGGGTGGCCGAGCTGGAGCACCACCAGACGCGGATCCTGGAGCTCGAGGAACGGCTGGAGTTCACGGAGCGCCTCCTGGTGCAGGTGCGGGAGCAATCGGAAGTGGCGCGCCTGTCGCCCGGCCAACAGGGGAGGTCGTGATGTCCGAGAACGCCCAGGTCTTCCTGATCACCCTGACCATGGTGACCGGCACCTTCCTTGGCTGGAAGCTGCTCGGGCCGCTGATGCAGGCGCTCGCGCGGCGGCTGGAACCCAAGAACGGGGCCGACGCCGGCCTGGCCCTCGAGGTCGACGATCTGCGGGGTCGGGTCCGTGAGCTGGAGCAGCACCAGGGCCGGATGCTCGAGCTCGAAGAACGGCTCGATTTCGCCGAACGGCTGCTGGTCCGGGGCCGCCCGGAGGCGCCCCGGGTGGACACACCCCCGGAGCCGGCGGATGCCCTCCGCTGAGCGGGACGCCATGGCCGGCTTCGTCCTGGTCATTTCCGTGGCGGGCGTCCTGGGGTTCAGTGCCTGGGCGCTCCTCCTCGGGCCGATCGGCAAGGCGATTGCCCGCTGGATCGAGGCCCGGACCCCGAACGCGCACGGGCAGTTGATGGCCGATCTCGCGGAGGTGGAGGCCCGGGTCACGCGGCTGGAGAACCTGATTCGTAAGGCGGTGCCGGCGCGGAGCCGGCGTTGGCCCCGCGACGAGACCGATTAGATTGGGCACGACGGCCCCGACCGGGGCCGGCCCAGCGGAGAGACCATGCTCAGCAAAGAGGACATCGAGGGCTTCCTCGACCGGCTCGACGCCGGGACGGCGGAGACCGAAGAGCTCGAACCGGGCGTCTGGCTGGTCCGCACGACCGCCGGCGCCGAGGTGCTGGTGCACTTCGCGCCCCCGGTCGTGATCCTGCGGGTGGTGATCATGTCGCTTCCCGCCGACGCCGCGCGGCAGGCCGAACTCTGCCGGCACCTGCTCGAGTACAACGCGCGGGACCTGGTGCACGGCGCCTACGGGCTCGAGGGGGACCGCGTCGTACTGGTCGACACGCTGGAGCTGGAGAACCTGGATTTCTCCGAATTCGAGGCGAGCTTCGATTCCCTCACGCTCGCACTCGCCACGCATCTGGGCGCGCTGGCGCCGTACCGGGAGTAAGCCGCATGGGCATCTTTGACCGTCTCTCGACGCTGATCCGGTCGAACATCAACGACCTCATCTCCCGGGCGGAAAACCCCGAGAAGATGCTGAACCAGCTCATCGGGGACATGAAGGGCCAGCTGGCCAAGGCCAAGCAGCAGGTGGCCTCGGCCATCGCGGACGAGAAGAAGCTCCAGGCCGACGCCGAGGCGATGAAGAAGCAGGCCGAGGACTGGGAGCGCCGGGCGATGCTGGCGGTGCAGGAGAATCGCGACGACCTCGCCAAGCAGGCCCTCATGCGCTACAACGAGGCCATGCAGGGCGCCCAGCAGCTGCACGAGACCTGGGTCAAGCACAAGGCCGAGACCGAATCGCTCAAGGCCTCGCTCCGCCAGCTCAATGACAAGATCGAAGAGGCCAAGCGGAAGAAGAACATCCTGATCGCGCGCGCCCGCCGGGCCGAGGCCCAGCAGCGCATCCAGGAGACGATGTCGGGCATGTCCGACAAGTCCGCCTTCGAGTCCTTCGAGCGGATGACCGAGAAGATCGAGCAGCAGGAGCGGAAGGCGATCGCCGCGGCGGAACTCCACAACGAGTTCGAGGGCGACACCCTCATGCAGCAGTTCCAGGCGCTCGAATACAAGGGCGCGCCCGACCAGCAGCTGCTCGAGCTCAAGGCCCGCATGGGCCTCCTCGGTGCCGGCAGCGGCGGCGCGGCCAAGCAGCTCGGCAAGGGCGAGGCGGTCGAGGCCGAGCTGGTGGAAGACCACGAGGAGGAGAAGAAGGGCTGACCGGCGGAGTCCGACCGGAACGCGGGGGCCGGCCTCGGGGCCGGCCCCCGCGTGTTTCTTGGCCCTGCTGGCTCCCCTGATTACCTTCCCGCGTCCTTACACCCAACGGCCATGCACGGACAGCGCTTCCTGATACTCGCCGACGGCGAGTTCGGTCCCCTCACCTCCAAGACAGCCAACTCGGTCATCCGCTACCTCCCCGATCGCATCGTGGGGGTCGTCGACCGTCTCACCGCCGGCAAGACGGTGCAGGACGTGCTCGGCTTCGGCGGCCCGATTCCGGTCGTTGGCAGCATGAAGGAAGGACTGGCGGGGAAGCCGGACGCCATCCTGGTCGGGATCGCCCCGGTGGGCGGCAAGCTGCCCGACGAGTGGCGCCAGTGGCTGCTCGAGGCGATCGACCAGGGGTGCACCATCTGGAGCGGGCTCCACACCTTCCTGAGCGATGATCCCGCGCTCCGCGACCGGGCCGAGGCCCGCGGGGTGGAGATCCACGATCTCCGTCGGCCGCCGATCGACCTGCCGGTGGCCTCGGGGAAGGCCAAGGCGGTGGAGCCCTTCGTGATCCTGACCGTCGGCACCGACTGCAATGTCGGCAAGATGACGAGCCAGCTGCAGATCACGAAGCTGCTCAACCAGGCGGGGGTCCGCACCCGCTTCGTCGCGACCGGTCAGACCGGGATCATGATCGAAGGGTGGGGCATCGCGGTCGACGCGGTCGTCGCCGACTTCATCGCCGGAGCCGCCGAGCGGCTGGTGCTCGAGGGGAGCAAGGACGCCGACATCGTGCTGGTGGAGGGGCAGGGTAGCCTGAATCATCCCGGCTACTCCGGCGTGACCTGTGGCCTCCTCCACGGCAGCTGCCCGGACGCCCTGATTCTTTGCCACCAGGCCACGCGTGAGTACATCGGCGACTACCGCAAGGCCGCCTGGCTCAAGATCCCGCCGCTCTCGGAATACATCCGGCTGTACGAGACCGTGGCGGGCTTCGTCCACCCCACGAAGACCATCGCGATCGCGCTCAACACCTACGATCTCGACGACGAGGCGGCCCGGAAGGCCTGCGAGGCGGCGACCCGCGAGACCGGTCTGCCGTGCACCGATCCGGTGCGGTTCGATCCCACGCCGCTGGTGCAGGCGGTCATCCAGGCCCGGACCGCGTACGTAGCGGGGCGTGCCCGGCGCTGACCCGTGCCGCACGCGCTCACCGTCGAGCGGCTGGCGAAGCGCTACCCCGGGCCGCCCGAGGTCACGGCGCTGGCGGGAGTCGACCTCACGGTCGAACGGGGCGAGATCTTCGGACTGCTCGGGCCCAACGGGGCCGGCAAGACCACGACGGTCGGCGTCTGTACCACCCGGGTCCGCGCCACCAGCGGCCGGGTCCTGGTCCAGGGCATCGACGTCGCGCGCGATCCGGGCGCGGTCAAGCGCCGTATCGGGGTCGTGACCCAGCAGAACACCCTCGATCGCTCCTGCACCCTCCGGGAAAATCTCTACTACCACTGCCGGTTCTTCGGCGCCTCCGGGACTGCGGCGCGCGCGCGGGCCGACGAGCTGCTCGAGCGATTCCGGCTCACCGACCGCGCGGGGGCCCTTCCGCTCACGCTCTCCGGCGGCCTGGCGCAGCGGGTCCAGATCGCCCGGGCAATCGCCCACCGTCCCGAGATCCTCTTCCTCGACGAGCCCACCGCGGGGCTCGATCCCCAGAGCCGGCTCGCGCTCTGGGAACTGGTGGCGAGCCTCCGGCAAGACGGGCTCACCGTGCTCCTCACCACCCACTACATGGAAGAAGCGGACCGGTTGAGCGACCGCGTCGCCATCATCGATCACGGCCGGGTGCTGGTGACCGGAACCCCGGCCGAGCTCAAGCGGACCGTTGGCGCGGCGACCGTCGTGGAGGTCCACCTCGACCGGCCCGAGGCGGTGCCCCTGGCCGCGGTGCAGGCGCTCCCGGGCGTGCAGGAGGCGGAGCGGATTCCGACCGGCCTCCGGGTGCTGGCGCAGGGGCGCGAAGGGCTGATCTCCTCGCTGGTGGAGCAGGTCATGCCCGCGGGGCTCCGGGACCTGACCATTGCGGAGCCCTCGCTCGAGACGGTGTTCATCAAGCTGACGGGACGGGATCTCCGTGAGTGACGGACGCTGGGCCGGGTACGCGGCGGCGCTCTGGGGGATGGTGCTCCGCGACTTCACCGTCCTCCGGCGGAACATCGCGCCGTTCATTACCCGGACGGTGATGAACCCGCTCCTCTTCGTGTTCATCTTCGCGTACGTCCTGCCGCGGATCGGCCAGGGCGTGCAGACCGGCGCCGCCGGCGTCACCTATGCCACGATCATCGTGCCCGGGCTCGTCGCCGTCGGCATGGTCTTTCAGGGCATCTCGGCGGTCGCCCTGCCGCTGTCTCTCGAGCTCGGGGCGACCCGCGAGATCGAGGACCGGGTCCTGGCGCCGCTCCCCGTCGAGCTGGTCGCGGTCGAGAAGCTGGTGTTCGGGGCGGTCCAGGGCATTCTCGCCGGCGCGGTGGTCTTCCCGCTGGTGTATGTCATTCCGGCCACGGAAGTCACCGTGCGGGTGGCGAGCTGGCCGCTGCTCGTCTCGGTCATTCTGCTGGCGAGCCTGACCTCGGGGGCGCTCGGCCTCGCGCTCGGCACCATTGTGCGGCCCCAGCAGATCGGGCTCATGTTCGCCCTGGTCGTCGTGCCCATCACCTTCCTCGGCTGCGTGTACTACCCCTGGGCGATGCTTCATCCCGTGCGATGGCTCCAGGTGCTGGTGCTCGCCAATCCACTGGTCTATATGAGTGAGGGCCTCCGGGCCGCGCTCACCCCGGACCTCCCCCACATGCCTGCCTGGGCGTTCCTGGGGGCCCTTACCGCCGCGACCCTGCTCCTCGGTACGATCGGCGTGCGCGCGTTCGTGCGCCGCACGATCTCCTGACCCTCGCCGCATCCTTCCATCCCGCCCGGCCGCTGTAACCCCCCGGCGCGGGGCCTCGTACTTCGGGAAAGCCCACCCGCACGACGAGGATTCAAGATGCGCCGTTCCGCGCTGGCCCTCGGTGTCCTCGCGCTTCCGTTCGGGAGCGCCCTGGCCGCCCAGTCACGGCCGTCCCCGCTCACCCCAACGGCGTGGGGTGTGGTCTACGACATCCCGGCCACCAGGCTGGTCACGGCGCGGAAAGACATCGAGTACGCCGTCATCGGCGATCATCACCTCAAGCTCGATCTCTTTCTGCCGCCGAACGCGAAGCCGGGCCAGGCCAGGCCGGCGGTCATCTTTCTCAACGGCATCGGCAGCGGCGCGGGCGAGGAGACCGCGCGGGAGTGGGCCATCTACCAGACCTGGCCCCGGCTCGTCGCGGCGCACGGGTTCGTGGGCGTGGCGATGGACGCGGAGCAGGGGCAGGTGGGGGAGAGCATGGCCCGGCTCTTCGCCTATCTCCGCCGCGAGGGCCCGCGACTCGGTATCGACGCCGACCGCCTCGGCGTCTACGCCGCATCGGCCAACGTCAGTGGCGCCCACGACTACCTGACGAGTGCGGGAGTCGATCGGGGTATCCGGGCGGCGGTGCTCTATTATGGAGGCGTACCTGAAGGACGGCTCCGGTCCGACCTGCCGGTGCTCTTCGTGGTGGCGCAGTCCGATGTGCCACGGATGGGCCCGGCGTTGCCCGCGCTGTGGCAGCGGGTCGTCGATTCCGCTTTACCATGGACCCTGACCTTCGGCCGGGGGATGCCGCACGCCTTCGACGCATTCTCCGATACCGACGAGGCCCGCGAGCTCATCCGCCAGACGATCGGGTTCTGGCAGAGCTACCTCCAGCCGCTGCCGGTTGGGCGCGGTACTCCAGAGGCCGGGCGGGAGATCATGGCCGCGCTCTACGGACACGACCAGACGCGCGCCACGACGCTGCTCGCCGCGTGGACCAGGGAGCACCCGCGTGACGCTATCGGGTTCGCCCAGTACGGGCAGGTCCTGATGGATGCCGGCCGGCTGCCGGCCGCCGACTCCGCCTGGAGCGCCGCCTGGGGCATCGACTCGACCGACCCGGGGATCATCGATGGACTGGGCCGCCTCCGTGTGGCGCAGCAGCGCTGGGGCGACGCCGAGCGGCTGCTGATCCTCCGCGCGCAACGCGAAGGGGAGAGCAGCTTCCTCCAGGGTCAGCTCGGGTGGGTGCGCCTCCACCTTGGCCGCAACAGCGAGGCCGTGGCGAACTACGAGCGGGCGCTGGCCCTCGGCGTGCCGGCCGGCCGGCTCCGGGCGCTGGCGTACTACAACCTTGCCTGCGGGTATGTGCGCATGGGACGGAAGGACGACGCCATCGGGGCGCTGGCCAAGGCCGTGGAACAGGGGATGACCGACCGGCGGACCTTCGAAGGGGACGACGACCTGGCACCGCTCAGGGGCGACGCCCGGTTCCAGCAACTACTGGACGGTCTGGCGAAGGGGTAGGGGTGAGGAGCGAGGCAGCGGAGGTGTGCATCACACCCTCCGCCGCCTCGCTCCTCACTCACGGCGCCTTCCCCGCCGTGGTCAGCACATCCAGCAGCCGCACCTTGTAGAACGCCCCGTCGGGCGCCTGCACCGGCGGGTTGCGCTGGGTGGTCTTGGCCTTCTGGAAGTAGCCGTCCCAGGCCTTCTGCTGGGTGGCGTTGAGGCCGTGGTTGGTTTCGCTCGCCAGGTCGTACTTGTCGTGCACCTTCTGGGAGCGGTGGGCATCCACGATCTTCTTCACCGCCTGATCGAGGGCGGAGGAGCTCGCGAAGGTCTGGCCCTTGAGCTGCATGATCTCGATGAACATGTCGCGGGCCAGGAGCGCCGAGATATCGTAGTGGCCCTGCTCGTGCTTGAGCAGATCGTCCTGGAACTGCTGGCTCTGCTTGAAGACCCAGTCGGCCACCCAGGTCTTGCCTTTGTCGAGCTGGATCGCCACCGTGACGTTGTCAGCCAGGCTGAACGATTTGCCCTTGCTGGTCCAGCCGTAGGTGACCGGGTACTTCACCTCGGTGTGGGCGGCGACGGCGGTCTGTCCGGCTCCGGGTGCGGGTTTGGGGACGGGGGTGCCGAAGTCGGCCCAGGTGAGGGTCTTGTCGCGGCCGGTCAGGGTGGAGCCCATGCAACCTCCGGGTGATGACCAGGGTCTCGATGCAGTGACGGGGGCGAATCCCGGGGATCAGTATGCCGATTCCGGGGCCGCTCTGCCAGCCGGTGTGCACCCCGGGCCCCGGCGGGCGTCCCAATTGGCAATGGACCTCCTCGCCTCCGATCCCCCCCGGCCCCGGGCCCAGACCGGCCTGACCGCCACCATTGCGAGCGGCATCGCCCACGGTGCCATCCTGCTGCTCGTGCTGTGGCAGGCCGGTCCTGCGGTTATCCGGGAGCTGACGGACGTCCTTCCCGCCCTCTACCTCTACGCCCCCGACCGCCGGCCGGCCGAGTTGCGCGAGATGCGGATCCCGATCCCCGCGCCCCCCGGGGCCCCGCGGGGCACACCGGTACCGGTACAGCACGAGGCCCCCGGCTCCGAGGCGCCCGTGGCACCGAAGGACAAGCTGCGGGAAGGGCTGGTCCCCCCCGGCCGGACCACGATGCGGATCGACTCGGTCTTCAGCGCGATCTCGGTGGACTCCGAGGTCGTGCGCTACCCGAGCGCCGCGCCGATCTATCCCACCAAGCTGCTGGAGCAGGGGGTCGAGGGGAGTGTGGCGGCGGAATTCGTGGTGGATACCACGGGGCGGGTGGATCTCTCCACGGTCCGGATCCTCATCAGCACGAATGACGAGTTCGGCGAATCCGTCCGGACCGCGCTCGCCGGTGCACTCTTCCGGCCGGCCTGGCGGAACCTGCGGAAGGTCCGCCAGCTGGTGCAGCAGCGCTTCTCCTTCAAGATCTACCGCGGTCCCGACAGCGTCTCTTCCTGACGCCCCCCGCTAAAAATCCCGCCGGCTGAACCGTCGCGCTCCCAGCACCAGCGGGATCGCGGCCCACCCGAGCAGCGCCAGCACGGCGAGCCCCAGTCCGAGCGACGTCCCCAGGAACCGCTGGAAGACCGCACCGGTATAGCCCAGCAGCGCCGAAACGTCGAGCTGGAGGAGCAGCGCCACCCGCCCGAGGTCGAGCGGGTTGAGCACCGTGAGCGTGAGGAGCGGCACTTCGAGGGGATAGTCGGCGAAGAGTGTCGCCACCAGCAGGACCAGCCCGTCATACAGGACCGCGCAGGCGAGCCAGACGAGCAGGGCCGCGCCCAGGCCGCGGGCCCGGTCCTCGAGGCGGAGGGCGATCAGGAAGGCGATCGCGGTGAACACCAGGGTGAGCAGGATTCCCGTGCCGAGGAGCATCCCCGCCGCCGGCAACGAGAGCTGGCTGGCGCTGCCATGCAGCAGGAACGGGATGCCCAGCCCGAGGAGGAGCGCCCCCGCGAGCGGGAGGGCCAGCCCGCACCAGAGGCCGGTGAACATCGCGCGGCGGCCCACCGGCTGCGCCAGCAGGAGTTCGATGAACTCGCGGGCGTTGTAGAGGTACAGCGTGCCGAACATCAGGGATACCAGCGGCACCAGGATCAGCACCACGTTGAGCAGGCTCAGGATCACCCGCGGGCCATCGCCGCCGAGACGGAAGAGCCCCTCGGTGAGCAGGAACAGCACCAGTGTGTAGGCGATCACCCAGCGGTTCCGGGTGATGTCCCGGAGCTGGTAGCCCAGGATCTTGCGCGTGTGAGTCATGGGGTCCGCTCCCGCTCCATCAGGACCGCGACGGCCCGCTCGAGCCGCTCGCAGCCGGTCACGGCCCGCAGCTGGTCGATGCTGCCGTGAAAGTGGACCCGGCCCTCGAGCAGAAAGACGATGTCGTCGGCGACCTCCTCCAGCTCGGCCAGGGTGTGCGAGGCGAGCAGCACCGTGGCCCCGCGGGCCCGGCACTCGCCGAGCAGGTCCTTGAGGACGCCGCTCGCGATCGGGTCGAGCCCGGCGGTGGGTTCATCCAGGATCAGCAGGTCGGGCTGGAAGAGGAACGCCACCACCGCCGACAGCTTCTGCCGGGTACCGCCGGAAAGGGTCCGGACCGGCTTTTCCAGCTCGCTTGCGAGGTGAAAGCGCTGGAGCAGCGCATCCGCGTCGGCGTCGGCCCGCTGGCGCAGGTCCCGCACCATCCGGAGGACCTCCGCCCCCGTGAGGTTGCCGGGGAAGCTCGCTGCCTGGGGCATGTAGCCGATCTGGCGCCGGTAGCCTTCGTGCCCGTTCACGCGGTGGCCGAAGACGGCGAGCTCCCCGCCGTCGGGATGCACCAGGCCGAGGATCGACTTGATGAACGTGGTCTTGCCGGCCGCGTTCGGGCCGACCAGGCCGACGATGCGGCCGCGGGGAATCGCGAGGTCGAGACCCCGGAGGACCTCCAGGCGCCCGAACCGCTTGGTGAGTCCGCGGGCCTCCACGGCGGTGGTCACAGCGTCCCT
>DASZPT010000238.1:0-1656 GCA_035549935.1 Gemmatimonadales bacterium | reverse complement strand
TCCGGGACGTGATGCAGGGCGCGCTCTGGTCGAGCCGGGACGATCTGCCCTGTCTCGCGCAGCGCGCGGCGCTCGAGGCGTGGCGCCTCGGGCGGAAGGCCCCGGTCGACGCCCTGCTCGGCATGGTGAACGACACCCGGGAGTACACCCGCTTCGCCGCGATCTACTCCCTGGGCCGGGTGCGGGCCCGGGCGGCCGCGCCCCGGTTCATCGATGCTCTCGGCGATCGGACCTCGCCCGACGTGCGCGCCGCCGCGGCCCGCGCCCTGACGAAGGCGATGGCCGATTCGGCCGGCCTCAACCCCGAATCGGTGGTGGATGTGCTGCAGCGGGCGCTCTCCGACCAGGATCCCACGGTGAGGGTCCAGGGCCTGCGGAGCCTCGCGACGTTCCACAGTGCGCGGGTCGTACCCAAGGTGCTGCCGCTGCTCGAGGACCCCAACAACAACGTGCAGGTCCAGGCCGCCGACGCGCTCGGCGAGATGCCCGGCTCCGCCGCGGTGGCCGAGCTGACCCGCGTCGCCACCGCAACGCGCGGCAGCTTCGCCCGGCGGCGGAGCGCGCTGCTCGCGCTGGCGAAGCTCGATTCGGCCGGGTTCGCCGCCGCGGCGCCACGCTACCAGGCGAGCACCGACTGGCGGGAGCGGGCGGCCGCCGCCGAGGGATGGGCCCGGGTCCCGGGAGGAGGCGGCCGGCTGCTCGACGATCGCGACCCGCGGGTGGTGGCCGCCGCGCTGTCCGCCTGGGCGGCCCAGGTGCCGGGGCCCGATCCCGCGCTGGTGCAGGCGGCGCGCGCCCAGCTCGCGGCCAAGGACGCCGGCGTCCGGACCGTGGCGGGGGACGTGGTGGGCCGGGCCGCGGACCGCGGGGATATCCCGGCGCTCGTCGCCGCAGTGAAGGCCAGCAAAGCCGACTCGTTCCCCGACGCGGCGCTGTCGGCGCTGGGCGCGCTCGTCGCCATTCGGGCCGCCTCGCCCGACGCGGAACACGAGGTGGATCGGAACGCCCTCGCGAACCTCCCGGTGCCGGAGGATTACGTCATCCGCCGCTGGGCGGAGGAGAACTGGCCCGCCGCGGCCGCGGTGTGGGGCCCGGCCTACCCGATCCGCACCGGCCGCAGCCTCGAGGACTACCGCCAGGTGGTGCGGAGCTACCTGATCGGGCAGCTCCCGACCCGGTACCCCAAGGTCCGGATCGAGGTGGATGGACTCGGCACGATGGAGGTGGAGCTGTTCGGCCCCGAGGCCCCCCTCACGGTGGCCAATTTCCTCAACCTGGTCGACCGGCGCTACTTCGACGGTCTCCGCTTCCACCGGGTGGTCCCCGCCTTCGTAGTGCAGGCGGGGGACCCGCGGGGGGACGGCTACGGCGGCCCCGGCGGCGCGATCCGCGACGAGATCAACCGGCGCCGGTATGATGGATTCGTGCTCGGCATGGCGCTGTCGGGGCCCGATACCGGCGGCAGCCAGTGGTTCATCACCCTGGGCCAGCAGCCCCACCTGGACGGCGGGTACACTGTGTTCGGAGAGGTCACGGACGGCGTCCCCGTGTTACTCCGCATTACACAGGGTGACCAGATCCGTTCCATCCGCCGCTGATGCCACGCCGACGATCCACCGCACCGTTCCTGTTCCTGCTGGGGCTCGCGCTGCTGCC
>DASZPT010000237.1:0-6931 GCA_035549935.1 Gemmatimonadales bacterium | reverse complement strand
CCGCCTACGCCCTCGCGGGGCTCTTCGAGGCGGAACGCCTCTATCAGTCGGCCCTCGTGACCGGCGCGCTCTCCACCGACGCCGCCCGCGGCTCCGATGCGCCGTTCGACCCGCGCATCCACCGGCTGCGCCGACACCGAGGCCAGGCGGAGACGGCCGAGGCGCTCCGGCGCCTCATGGAGGGGAGCGCGATCCGGGCCTCGCACCTGGTCGGGGATGACCGGGTCCAGGATCCCTATTGCCTGCGGTGCCAGCCCCAGGTGATGGGCGCGGTGCTGGACCTGCTCCGCCAGGCGGCCGGGACCCTCGCCACCGAAGCGAACGGGGTCTCCGACAATCCGCTCATCTTCCCGGAGACCGGTGAGTCGCTCTCCGGCGGGAACTTTCACGCCGAGCCGGTCGCCTTCGCGGCCGACATGATCGCGCTGGGGCTGTGCGAGATCGGCGCCCTCGCCGAGCGGCGGATCGCCATGCTGGTCGATCCGGTGCTGTCGAGTCTCCCGGCCTTTCTCACGCCCAAGCCCGGCCTCAACTCCGGGTTCATGATTCCGCAGGTCACGGCCGCCGCCCTGGTGGCGGAGAACAAGACCCGGGCCGTGCCCGCGAGTGTCGATTCGATTCCCACGTCGGCCAACCAGGAAGACCACGTCTCGATGGCGGCCCACGGCGCGCGCCGGCTCCTCCCGATGGCGGACAATGTCGGGGCCATCCTCGGGATCGAGCTCCTGGCCGCGGCACAGGGGTGTGACTTCCGGGCGCCGCTCCTCTCCAGTGCCCCGCTCGAGCGGGTCCGCGCCCTGGTCCGCCGCGACATCCCTCACCTCACCGACGACCGATACCTCCACCCCGACATCCAGGCCGCGACCGCGCTGGTGCGGGGCGGCCACCTTGCCGAAGCCGCCGGCCCGGCACTGCTGCCGGCGCTCTTCCCCCGCTGATCATGACCACCACCGTCCCCCTGCCTCCCCGCGTCATCCGCGCGCCGCGCGGCTCGACGCTCTCGGCCCGGAGCTGGCTCACCGAAGCGCCGCTCCGGATGCTGATGAACAATCTCGATCCGGACGTCGCCGAGCGCCCGCAGGACCTGGTGGTCTACGGCGGCATCGGCCGGGCCGCGCGGGACTGGACCAGCTTCGACCGGATCGTGGCGACCCTCAGGCGGCTGGGCCCCGACGAGACCCTCCTGATCCAGTCGGGGAAGCCGGTCGGCGTCTTCCGCACGCACGCCGACGCGCCGCGGGTGCTCCTCGCTAACTCGAACCTCGTGCCGCGCTGGGCCACCTGGGATCACTTCCACGAGCTCGATCGCAAGGGGCTCATGATGTACGGCCAGATGACCGCCGGCTCGTGGATCTATATCGGCAGCCAGGGGATCGTGCAGGGCACCTTCGAGACGTTCGCCGAGATGGGACGGCGGCACTACGGCGGGGACCTCGCCGGCCGCTGGATCCTCACCGCGGGACTGGGCGGCATGGGCGGCGCCCAGCCGCTCGCCGCCACCATGGCGGGGGCCTCCTGTCTCGCGATCGAGTGCCAGCCCTCACGCATCGCGATGCGGCTCCGGACCCGCTACCTCGATGTCGAGGCCCGGGACCTCGATGACGCTCTCGCCATCATCCGGCGCGCGGTGACCGAGCGGAAGGCCATTTCGGTCGGTCTCCTCGGCAATGCCGCGGAAGTCCTTCCCGAGCTGGTGCGACGCGGGGTCCGTCCCGATGCCGTCACCGACCAGACCTCGGCCCACGATCCGGTCAACGGCTATCTCCCGAAGGGCTGGACGGTGGAACAGTGGGAGGAGCGCCGGAAGAGCGATCCCAGGGGCGTCGAGCGGGCCGCCCGGCAGTCGATGGCCGAACACGTCCGCGCGATGCTCGCCTGGCACGCGCAGGGCGTGCCGACCTTCGACTACGGCAACAACATCCGCCAGATGGCGAAGGAGGAGGGCGTCCAGAACGCCTTCGACTTCCCCGGCTTCGTCCCGGCCTACATCCGCCCCCTCTTCTGCCGCGGCGTCGGCCCCTTCCGCTGGGTGGCCCTCTCGGGCGATCCGGAGGACATCTGGAAGACCGACCAGAAGGTGAAGGAGCTCATGCCGCACGATGCCCACCTGCATCGCTGGCTCGACATGGCCCGGGAGCGGATCGCCTTCCAGGGGCTCCCCGCCCGGATCTGCTGGGTCGGCCTCGGGGATCGCCACCGGCTGGGACTCGCCTTCAACGAGATGGTGGCGAAGGGCGAGCTCAAGGCGCCGGTCGTGATCGGCCGGGACCACCTCGACTCCGGCTCCGTCGCCTCGCCCAACCGCGAGACCGAGGCGATGCGCGACGGGTCGGACGCGGTGTCCGACTGGCCGCTCCTGAACGCGCTGCTCAACTGCGCCAGCGGCGCCACCTGGGTGTCGCTGCACCACGGTGGCGGGGTAGGCATGGGTTTCTCGCAGCATGCCGGTGTGGTGATCGTGTGCGACGGCTCACCGGAGGCCGCGCGCCGCGTCGAGCGGGTGCTCTGGAACGACCCGGCCACCGGCGTGATGCGTCACGCGGACGCGGGGTACGAGGACGCGATCGCCTGTGCCAGGGAGAAGGGCCTGGACCTGCCCGGCATCCTTCCCTGAACCCCAAGCCCCAAGCCCCAAGCCCCAAGCCGATCGTGCCGCTCGCCGCCCGCCTCCCTCGCTCCCGCGACCTGCAGGAGCTCGTCGCCCTCGCCCTGCCGGTCATCAGCGTGCAGCTCGGCATGATGGCCATGGGCGTGGTGGACACCATCATGGTGGGTCACCTCTCCCCGACCGCCCTGGCCGCCGTCGCGCTCGGGAACGTCTACTACTTCGGCGCCTCGATCTTCGGCATGGGGGCCCTCATGGCCCTCGACCCCGTCGTGGCGCAGGCGGTGGGCGCCAATGACCGCGAAGGGATCGCGCGCGGCGTCCAGCGGGGCATGGTGCTGGCACTGCTCCTGTGCATCCCCACCGCGCTGGTACTCCTCCCCGCGCCCCTGGTCCTCGGGTGGCTTCGCCAGCCGCCGGAGGTGGCCCCGCTCGCCGGGGCGTATGCCCAGGTGTGCATCCCCGGGACTATCGGCGTGTTCGCCTTTGTCGTGCTGCGCCAGAGCCTGCAGGCCCTCGGCCGCATGCGGGCCATCCTCATCACCATCGTGGTGGCCAACCTGCTGAACGCCGGCCTCAACTGGCTCTTCATCTTCGGCCATGGCGGCTTCCCGGCGATGGGCGCGGTCGGCTCCGCCTGGGCCAGTACCGTTGCCCGCCTCATCATGGCCGTGATGCTGCCGGCGCTCGCGTGGCCGCTCCTCAGGGATGCGGTGCTTCCCCTGCGCCCGGCGGCGCTCGATCCCCAGCCGCTCTACCGCATGCTTCGTATCGGCGCTCCCATCGGAGTGCAGCATCAACTCGAATACGGCGTCTTCGGGGTGGTCGGCCTGTTGATGGGCAGCATGGGCACGACCATGGTGGCGGGACACCAGGTAGCGCTCAACCTCGCGTCGATCACCTTCATGGTGCCGCTCGGGATTTCGAGCGCGGCCGCCGTCGTGGTGGGTCGGGCGGTGGGGCGGAACGACGCCGAGTCGGCCTGGGAATCGGCCCAGGCGGCCCTGCTCCTCGCGGTGGCGTTCATGGGCGCCACCGCGATCTGCTTCCTCGCCCTGCCGGGCCCGCTCGCGCGAGTCTACACGACCGCGCCCGAGGTGCTCGCGATCGCGGTGACCTTGATCCCGCTCGCCGGGGTCTTCCAGGTCTTCGACGGGATCCAGGTCACCAGCATCGGCATCCTGCGCGGCCTCGGCGACACCCGGACCCCGATGATCATCGGGGTGCTCGGCTTCTGGCTGGTGGGGCTTCCCGTGTCGCTGGTGCTGGCGTTCACCGTCGGCCTCGCGGCCCCCGGCCTCTGGTGGGGGCTCGTCCTCGGCCTGATCTTCGTGGCCTCGCTGCTCCTGGCACGGGTGCGCTGGAAGCTGCGCCAGCCGCTCAGGCGGGTGATCATCGATCACAGCTCCGAGTACCCGGCCCCCACACCCGGATGATGTGAATGCCGGCCTTCCGGACGGTCCTCTTCGACTGCGACTCCACGCTCTCCGCCATCGAGGGGATCGAGGAGCTCGCGCGCGACCACCGGGCCGAGGTGGAGCGGCTGACGACCCTCGCCATGAAAGGCGAGCTGCCGCTTGAATCGGTCTACGGCCGGCGGCTCGATCTCATCCGGCCGAGCCGGCGCGACGTCGATCGGATCGGGAGACTCTATGTCGATCGCATGATTCCCGACGCGCTCAGCGTGGTGCGCACCCTCGCGAACGAAGGGGTCCGGGTCTTCATCCTCTCCGGGGGCCTCCTGCCCGCGGTCCGTCACCTCGGCCGGCACCTGGGTGTACCCGACGAGCAGGTCGGTGCGGTGGATCTCCGCTTCGACCCGCAGGGACGGTACGCGGGATTCGAGGAGCATTCCCCGCTGGCGCGCTCGGGCGGGAAGCGGATCTGGATCGAACAGCGGACCGACCTGGTGCGTCCGACCCTCCTCGTGGGCGACGGGGCGACCGACCTCGAGGCCAGGCCCGCCGTCGATCGCTTCGCCGCCTTCATCGGCGTGGCCCGCCGCGAACCGGTCGTCGCCGGGGCCGATTTCGTCCTCCCGGGCCCCGGACTCGCGGATGTCCTGCACCTGGCGGTGCACGGACGTCTCCCCTGATCGCAATCCCGACGGGACTGGTCACTGACCGCGACCGGCGCACGGCGTCCCCGCCTTATATTCCGCCGCGGCACCCCGATTCCCAGCAGCGAGTATTCCATGGCCACGACAGCAAAGCCCGCCGCCGGCTTCGGCCGGTTCTTCCTCCCCGGACCGACCGAGGTCCTTCCCGAGATTCTCGCGGCCCAGACGCGCCCGATGATCGGCCACCGCGGCAAGTCGATGGAGCAGCTGATCGCCGACATGGCGCCGGGGCTCCAGCGGATCTTCCGCACCG
Organism: Gemmatimonadales bacterium; assembly: GCA_035549935.1. Lineage (GTDB taxonomy): Bacteria > Gemmatimonadota > Gemmatimonadetes > Gemmatimonadales > GWC2-71-9 > JADJOM01. Next base: position 1,954 of record DASZPT010000237.1, on the reverse strand, counting down.
CTCGGCCGGTCTACATCTCCTCGTCATCGGCCACCGGCCTGATGGAAGCGGCGATCCGCAACTGTGGCGGCCGGCGGGTTCTCTCGCTCGTCAACGGTGCCTTCAGTGAGCGGTTCTACAAGATCGCGCAGGCCAACGGCTGCGACGCGACCGCGCTCGAGGTGCCCCTGGGGCAGGTGCATACCCCGGAGCAGCTGGCCGCGGCCCTGGAGCACGGCCGGTACGACGCGGTGACGGTGGTCCATTCGGAGACATCCACCGGGGCCCTCAACCCGATCGAGGCCCTGGCCAGGGTGACCCACGCGGCCGGCGATGTCCTGCTCCTGGTCGACAGCGTGACCGGCGTGGCCGGCGCCCGGGTGGAGAGTGACGCCTGGGATCTCGACTTCGTGCTCACCGGGTCCCAGAAGGCCCTGGCCCTGCCGCCGGGCCTCGCGCTGGGCGTGGCCCAGCCGCGGGCCCTCGAGCGCGCGAAGCAGACCACCAATCGCGGGACCTACTTCGACCTGGTGGAGTTCGAGAGCTACATCGTCAAGCACCAGACGCCCAACACGCCGGCGCTGTCGCTGATGTACGCCCTGGCCGCGCAGGTGGCGCGGATCGAGAAGGAGGGAATCGAGGAGCGCTGGGCCCGGCACGAGGCCATGGCCCGGCGCACCTGGGCCTGGGCCGAATCGATGCGCGCCCGCGGCGTCGCCATCGATGTCCTGGCCCCCGCCGGCTATCGCTCCCCGACGGTGACCTGCCTGACGATGCCTCCGGGCCGGAAGGGGTCCGAGGTCAACGAGGCCATGAAGGCCCGCGGGTTCACCATCTCCGCCGGATACGGCGCCCTCAAGGACGCCACCATCCGGATCGGCCACATGGGGGATCACACCGTCGCCGAGCTCGACGTCCTGCTGGGCGCGCTGGAAGAGGTGCTCGCCCCATGAGCTACCGGGTCCTGGTCGCCGACAAGATCGCCCGCGAAGGGCTCACCCCGCTCACCTCCGACCCGCGCTTCGAGCTGATCGAGCGCCCCGGCCTCAAGGGCGAGGACCTCACCGCCGCCGTCGCCGAGGCCGATGCGGTCCTGGTCCGGAGCGCCACGAAGATCACCCGCGAGGCGCTCGCCCGCGCCACCCGGCTCAAGGTCATCGGCCGTGCCGGCGTCGGGGTCGACACCATCGACGTCGAGGCCGCGACCGAGAAGGGCGTCGCGGTCATGAACGCTCCCGCCGGCAACACGGTCAGCGCCGCCGAGCTGGCCTTCGCGCTGCTCCTGGCGGTGATCCGCAAGGTGCCCGCCGCCGATCGATCGATGAAGGACGGGAAGTGGGACCGGTCGAGCTTCAGCGGGACCGAGCTCTACCGGAAGACGCTCGGCCTCATCGGGGCGGGACGGATCGGCGGCGAGGTGGCCCGCCGGGCGCGCGCCTTCGGCATGCGCGTGCTGGCGTACGACCCGTACCTGAGCGCCGAGGCGGCCAAGGGCATGGGGGTCGAGCTGCAGCCGCTCGAGACGGTGCTGCGGGAGGCCGATGCGATCTCGCTCCACGTGCCCCTCACCGAGCACACCCGCGGCATCCTCGGCGAGGAGCGGCTGGCGCTGCTCAAGCCGGGCGCGGTGATCGTCAACGCCGCGCGCGGCGGCCTGGTCGACGAGACGGCGCTCCTGCGGCGGCTGGCGGAGGGGAAGCTCGGCGGCGCCGCGTTCAACGTCTTCGACCAGGAGCCGCTCCCAGCGGACCATCCCCTTCGCTCCGCGCCGAATGTCGTTCTCACGCCCCATCTCGGCGCCTCGACCGAAGAGGCCCAGCTCAACGTCGCCATCGAGATCGCCGAGGCGGTGAAGGCGGCGCTCCTCGAAGGCGACTTCGCCGGCGCCGTCAACGCCCCGCTCGTCGGCGGCGACCGCCTCAAGCGGCTCCGACCGCTCCTGGAGCTTGCCACCCGCTTGGGGCGGCTCGCCGCG
>DASZPT010000236.1:0-3819 GCA_035549935.1 Gemmatimonadales bacterium | reverse complement strand
TGTCGGCGCCCGGCTACTCCTTCTATACCGACAGCGTGCGGGTCGAGAACGGCCGCACCCTGCTGCTCAACCCGGCGCTCAGCGCATCGGCCCTGCCGGCGGTAGTGCCGGGCTCACGCGAGGACCTTCGGCGCCGGGTCCTGGCCCGGCTCGATTGCGAGAACCCCTCTCCGATCAACCGGTTCGGCCGGGAATGCTACGACACGCCACCCCAGCCGCTCGCGAGCACCCGGGTGCCGGTGCCGGCCGGGGTGAGTGGGGTCCCGACCCCGGTCACGATGATCGTGAAGGTTTCCTTCCGCGGGCGCACCCTCATCGTGCGGACCCGGCATCCCTCCAACGAGGACGCGTTCACCAAGGCCGTCGAGTCGTACGCCGAGACGATGCGGTGGACCCCGGCCATGCGCGACGGCCGGCCGGTCGACGGGTGGACGCAGTACGCCTTCCAGCCCGAGGTGCCGTGAGTCGTCCGTCGATTCATCCCACCGCGTTCATCGCGCCGTCCGCGCTGGTCATGGGCGACGTGACCCTGGAAGAAGAATCGAGTGTCTGGTACACCTCCGTGCTCCGGGGGGATACGGCGCCCATCCGGGTGGGGCGGCAGACCTGCCTGCAGGACGGGTGCATCGTCCACGTGGACGAGGGGGTGCCCTGTGCGATCGGGAACCGGGTCGGGGTCGGGCACCGGGTGACGCTGCATGGGTGCACCGTCGAGGACGAGTGCCTGGTCGGGATGGGGAGCATTCTGCTCAATCGGGTGGTGGTGGGGCGGGGGAGCGTGATCGCCGCGGGGGCGCTGCTGCCGGAGGGGATGGAGGTGCCACCGGGTTCGCTGGTCATGGGTCTGCCGGCGAAGGTGGTGCGGCGGGTCGACGCGGGGTTGACGCAACGGATCGAGCAGACGTGGCGGCACTATGTGGAGCAGGCGAAGCGGCACCGGTCGGGGCAGTTCCCGGCGGCGTGAGGAGGTTGCTACATTTGTGATGTGAAAACCGATTCTCCACGGAATTCCGTCGCTTTCCCGCGTATTGTCCCGCGCCTGCACCCGGCCTACTTTTGTCTTCCGCGGTTCCCCCTGTAACTCATCCGTCATCAAATCGTGCAGTGACGGTTACACCCTTCGCCAACTCAGGACGGGCCATGGCGACTTCCGGCGACTCCAAGCATCAGCTCGAACTCTCGGCCAACGCGATCACGGTGTTGGAAAAGCGCTACCTGATCAAGGATGATCGGGGCAAGCCGACCGAGTCCGCGCCCGACCTCTTCTGGCGCGTGGCCCGCACCATCGCGGAGCCGGACCGCAACTATGGCGCCTCCGCCGGCGCCGTCGAAGCCCTCTCCGAGGCGTTCTTCGACCTCATGGCCCAGCGGAAGTTCATGCCCAACTCGCCGACCCTCATGAACGCGGGCCGGCCCCTGGGGCAGCTCTCCGCCTGCTTCGTGCTGCCGGTCGAGGACGCCCTCTCCAACGGGAAGAGCGGCATCTACGACACCCTCCGCTCCATGGCCCTGGTGCACCAGTCGGGCGGCGGGACCGGCTTCTCCTTCTCGCGCCTCAGGCCCAAGAACGACATCGTGCGCTCGACCATGGGGGTGGCGAGCGGCCCGGTCTCCTTCATGAGCCTCTACGATGCCTCGACCGATGTCGTGAAGCAGGGCGGCACCCGCCGCGGCGCCAACATGGGGATCCTCCGGGTCGATCACCCCGACATCCTCGAGTTCATCGCCTGCAAGGACGACATCACCAAGATCACGAACTTCAACATCTCGGTCGCCGTCACCGACAAGTTCATGGACGCGGTGGAGCGGGATGACGAGTACGAGCTGATCCACCCCAAGACCAGGGCCGTCACCGGGACCCTCAAGGCCCGCGAGGTCTGGAACAAGATCATCCACGGCGCCTGGAAGACCGGCGAGCCCGGGGTGTTCTTCATCGACCGCGCCAACCAGTACAACCCGGTGCCGCACCTGGGCCTCTATGAGGCCACCAACCCCTGCGGCGAGCAGCCGCTGCTGCCGTACGACGTCTGCAACCTGGGCTCGATCAACGTCGGGTACTTCGTGAAGGACGGGCAGGTGGACTGGGAGCACATGCGCCAGATCATCCACCTCTCGACCCACTTCCTCGAGAACGTGATCGACGCCAACAACTACCCGCTCCCCGAGATCGATCAGCTCTCGAAGCGGATCCGCCGGATCGGCCTCGGCATCATGGGCCTCGCCGATCTCCTCATCCGGCTGGGCATTGCCTACGACAGCGAGGAAGGCGTCGAGATGGGCCGCCGGATCATGGCCTTCGTCGACGAGGAGTCCAAGGTCGAGTCCGAGCGGCTGGCCACCCAGCGCGGGGTCTTCCCCGAGTGGGAGCAGAGCATCTGGGGGCCCGACGCCACCTGCGCCCGCGATGCCCAGGGCAACCGCATCCGCCCCATGCGCCGCCTGCGCAACTGCAATGTCACCACCGTCGCGCCCACCGGCACCATCAGCATCATCGCCGGGTGCAGCTCCGGGATCGAGCCGCTCTTCGCCGTCGCCTTCATGCGCAACCAGGCCGGCGTCCTCATGCCCGACGTGAACGAGGACTTCGTCGCCATCGCGAAGAAGGAAGGCTGGTACTCCGACGAGCTGATGCAGAAGATCGCCGCCGCCGGCCACATCGCCTTCCCCGAGGTCCCGGAGAAATGGCAGCGGGTCTTCGCCACCGCCAACAACATCAGGCCGGAGTGGCACATCCGGATGCAGGCGGCGTTCCAGGCCCACAACGACAGCGCCATCTCCAAGACCTGCAACTTCGCCAACGACGCCACCGAGGAGTACGTCGAGGAGATCTACCGCCTCGCGTTCAAGCTCGGCTGCAAGGGCGTCACCGTCTACCGTGACGGCAGCCGCGACATGCAGGTGCTCTCCACCGGCAGCACCGCCCAGAAGGTCGCCGAGCAGGCCACCAGCAGCGGCAAGGCCGAGGCGCGGGGAGACCTCGTGGTCGCGGCCGGCGGCGAGCGGGCCACCTCCGCCGACCTCCATGGCGAAATCGCCGAGCTCCGGGCCGAAACCGAGCGGCTCCGCAGGGTGGTCCACGAACTCGAGGCCGAGAATCTGCAGCGCCGCCAGAAGCGCTCGCGCCCCGAGACCCTCCGCGGCACCACCCGCCGGGTCGAGACGCCCCTCGGCACCCTCTACGTCACCATCACCGAGGACGACCGCGGCCAGCCCTTCGAGATCTTCATGAGCCTCGGCAAGGCCGGCGGGGCCATCATGGCCGACGTCGAGGCGATGGGCCGTCTCATCAGCCTCGCGCTCCGCTCTGGCATCCCGATCAAGGAGCTCCACCGCCAGATCCGCGGCATCAGCTCCGACCGCGCCATCGGCCTCGGACCCAACAAGGTCCTCTCCGTGCCGGATGCCGTCGGTATCGCGATCGAGAAGTGGATGCAGGAGAAGCAGGGGATCCAGCAGGAACTGCTTTCCACGAACACGCCGGCCATGGGGACCCCGATCCCGACCGTCGCCCAGATCCAGCAGGTAGCGACGCAGGCCGGCGAGCAGTTCCAGGTGATCAAGGACCAGCAGCCCGTCCTGACCGGCGCCTGCCCCGACTGCGGCTCGCAGCTCGAGTTCGCCGAGGGGTGCATGAAGTGCCACGTCTGCGGGTTCTCCGAGTGCGGGTGATGCCCACGCGGTAACCGGCTTCACCCGCATTCGACGGGGGGCGGACATGACATCCGCCCCCCGTCGGGCTTTCATGGCCCGGCACCGACCTCCGGGCCCGTGTCGGCCGCAGGGCCGTACGGCTGGTCGCTCTTCGGGCTCCGGCAGAGT
>DASZPT010000235.1:0-11416 GCA_035549935.1 Gemmatimonadales bacterium | reverse complement strand
GTGGGGCGCTCGCTGAGCGCGCGCTGCTCCGCCGGCGAGAGGGTGATCCCCATCTGCTGGATGATCCCGCCCAGCACCTGCTTCTCCATCGTGAAGAGCTGCTGCAGCTGGTCGGAGGCGGTGCCGGTGGCGACGACGCTCGCGTTGGTGGAATTCACCATCGCCGCGTCGAGCCGGATCTGGGACCGGGCCGGAACGTCCTGGACCGAGCCCTGGAGGACCCGCGACGCACGGAGCATGCGGCCGGAGCGGGCGCCATTGGCCGGATCGACCTTCCCCGATTCGGTGAGGGCCATCTCGTCCACCAGCGCCTGCACCTGTTCGCGTTCGAGCAGCTTGAGGCGGCTCACCTTGGCGAGGTCGGTGATCATCAGCTGGGTGAGGCCGCGCCCCAGCGGGGCGAGGTCGGCATTGCCGCCCACGTAACGGAAGGGGAAGACCGCGACGGCGTTCTCGGTGGGCGCCTGGCTGGAGAGCGAGGCCTCCTTCGCGATCGCGTCCTTCGCGGCGGCGCGGAGTTCCTTGCGGGTGAGGAGCGTCAGGCGATCCTGGATCTCACTCTTGCGGCGGGCGTCCCCGGTGAGACTCGCGGCGCGGGTGTACTGGGCCCGGGCCGAGTCGAGCTGGCCCAGCTCCTCGTGCGCGAGACCGAGGTAGACCCGCGCGGTGTAGTTCTGTTCTCCCAGGGCGATGGCGCTCTGCAGCACGTCCCTCGCGCGACCGTATTGCTTGTCGTCGAAGAGCGCGATGCCGACCTTGGTCGCGAGGCCCGCGTCCTTCGGGTTGCGGGCGTATTCCGATTCCAGGGCCTTCAGGTCGACGGGGGCGGGCTGCTGCGACGGCTGCGGCGCCCCGGCGCACCCACTGGCCAGCACGACGGCTGCGGCCACCAAAGGCCATTTCACAATGCGCATACCATCCCTGGGTTGGGAGAGGTGAGGACTGTCCCAATGTACCGGCCCTCACCGGATTGGGAAGAGGGGACCGAAGCGGCTGCCCCGCTTCCAGTTGCCACTACTCCACCACGAGCGTTCCCGCCATCCGGTAGGCCAGGTGCGTGAGGCAGAAGAACCGATAGGACCCCCGCCGAAGCGCCGGGACCGTCAGCCGAAAGCGGCTGCCGGAGTCGGCCAGCACCGGTGTCCGGAGTTCGCCGCGGGGCCGCGCGAGCGCGGCGGCGAGCAGCCCCTGCCCCCGCGGATCGAGATCGGCCGGCTCGAATGCCACGACATACGGCGTTCCCGCCTCGGCCCGGAACTCCACCACGTCGCCCGGCTTGACGGTGACCTTCCCCGGAGAGAAACGGAAAACGTTCCGCGCCACCGACGGGGAGAGGCGGACCACGTGGGTCTGCTGCGCCGCCAGCGGCGCCGCGGCGAGCAGGAGCAACCCGGGGAGCAGCAGGAGACGGGCCACGTTTGCGCCTCAAAGTATGAACAGATACATTGGGTTTCAGCGGGACCGGCGCGTCCTGCCGATCGAGCCCGCCGGAAGGACGGCCCGTGGGGCGTCGCGGCATCAAGGAATACCGGCCAGGTGAAGCCCTTGTGCTGATCGCGGCAGACCGCGACCACAAACCGTTGGTTTGCCCCTCCTGCAACACCCCCAGCATCGAACGCCATCCGAAACGTAACGACCAGCCGTCGGGGCGCGTGACGCTCACCTGTCGCACCTGCGGCCGGGTGGCCTCCTACCTGGAACGCGGCACCTTCACCTCGCCCGAGGAACCGCGGCGCGCCTGACCCCGGGACGATGAGCGCATGCCATGGAACGGGCCGCTGCACCGGTCCGTCTCAGTTTCACGCGCCCTTCCGGTGCCCACGTTACGTTATGACATGCCCTCGCCGACCCTCCTCATCTTCGTCACCGTCTTCATCGACCTCATCGGCTTCGGCATCGTCCTGCCGCTGTTGCCGAGCTACGCCGCCTCGTTCCACGTGAGCGACACCGCGATCGGCGTCCTGGTCGCGAGCTTCTCCCTGATGCAGTTCCTGCTGGCGCCCTGGTGGGGGCGCCTCTCGGACCGGATCGGGCGGCGACCGGTCCTGCTGATCGGCCTCGCCGGGAGCGCGCTCTCCTATCTCCTCTTCGGCCTCGCGGGGAGCTTCTGGCTCCTGCTCCTGTCGCGGGTGGTGGCCGGCGGGATGGGCGCCACGGTGAACGTGGCCCAGGCCTACCTGGCCGACGTGAGCCCGCCCGACAAGCGGGCCAGTGCCATGGGTCTCATCGGCGCGGCATTCGGTCTCGGCTTCGTGGTGGGCCCCGCGCTCGGCGGGATCAGCAGCCGCTGGGGCGATGCCGCGCCCGGCCTCATGGCCGCCGGTCTCAGCGCGGCGAACTTCGTGATGGCCTGGCTCTGGCTCCCCGAGTCGCGCCATGCCGTCCCGGTGGAGACGCAGCACCTCGAGCCGGGGCACTGGACCCGCTTCCTCACGGCGTTCCTCGCGGTCGGCTTCTCGACGCTCGCCTTCACCGTGCTCTACGTGGTCTTCCCGCTGCAGCTCGAGCGGGCCCTGGGGTACGACCGGCATCACTCGGCCTACTTCTTCGTGCTGATCGGGGTGGTGAGCGCGATCATCCAGGGCGGCCTGATCGGCCGGATGGTGCGGAAGGTGGGGGAGCGCTCGCTGATGGCCGCGGGCGGGCTCTGCATGGGCCTGGGTTTCGCCATGTTGCCCTCGGTGCTCACCCCGCCGGGCGCGCTCGGCTCCCTGCTGGTGGCGCTGATCGCGATCGCGACGGGGTCGGCGATGATCTCGCCCAGCGCGGCGGCGTACGTGAGCCGGGTCGCGTCACACGACGAGCAGGGCCGGGCGCTGGGGCTGCTGCAGAGCGTGGCCTCGGTGGCGCGGATCGCCGGGCCGGTTTCGGCGGGGGTGGCCGCCACCCATCTCGGGCCGGGCCATGCGTTCCTGGCGGCAGCGGCGGTGGCGGGCCTCGGGGGCGTGAGCGCCGCGCTCGGGCGCGGGCGGATGCCGCTGCCGGTGGCCGGCCTCGAGGGCCGGAAGTAGGGGCTACTTCGGGCGGCTCAGGATCCGGCCCCAGCGAATCGCGGTGAGCGCCGGGAGCACCTTCCAGCTCGAGGGGTCGTAGCTGTAGTAGATGATCAGCGGGGTGCCCCGCACGTTCGACCGGGGCAGAAAACCCCAGTACCGCCCGTCGTACGACAGGTCGCGATTGTCGCCCATCATGAACAGCGAATCGGGCGGCACGACGATCGGCCCCCAGTCCTGCAGGTCGGGGTTGTAGCCCGTGGTGTCCCGGCCGGCCAGGTGGTGGATCTGCCAGCTCCGCATCTTGAAGCGGTACTCGGGCGACTCCGACTTGGTCGGGATGTCGTGCCGCACGTAGGGCTCATCCACCTTCTGGCCGTTCCGGTAGAGCATGCCCCCGCGCATCTCCAGCGTGTCCCCGGGCATGCCGATCAGGCGCTTCACGACCTTGAGGCCCTCCTCCTCCACCGAATCGAACACCAGCACATCGTTGCGGCGCGGCTCGCGGAAGGCGGGGAGGTGGGTGCCGATGAAGGGGACCTCGGCGCCGTAGACCGCCTTGTTCACGAAGAGAAAATCCCCGATCAGCAGCGTGTTCTCCATGCTGCCGGACGGGATGCGGAAGGCTTCGATCAGGAAGGTGCGGAGGAGCAGCCAGACCACCACCGCCACGCAGATGGACTTGGTCCACTCCCACAGCACCTGGCGGGTGGACGGCGCATCGGCGGAACTGTCGGTCATTCGGCGTCCGGGTCGGGGCCCCGCTGCATGAGGCTCAGCGGGACACGGTGAGGAGACGGCTCCAGCGGGTGGCCCTCGGCACCGGGAGGGGTCGCCAGCTCGCGGGATCGAAGCTGCAGTAGATGACGAGCGGGCCGCCGTGGAGATTCCGCCCGTCGTCGCGGTCGGGACGATAGGGCCCCCGGGCCGTTCCCGCCAGTCTCGGCTCCCGCCGGCCGCGCCGCTCGTGGCCGGCCCCCGGGTGGCCGGGCCACCCGGGCAGGCGCGGTCAGGGGACCCAGTCCGCCACGAAGAGGTTGGTCTCGTGGTTGGTACCGTTGCGGTTCGAGGCCCAGACCAGGTGCTTCCCGTCGTAGCTGAACATCGGGAAGGAATCGAAGTCGGGGTGGGTGGTCACCTTCTCGAGCCCGGTGCCGTCGGGGTTGATGAGGTAGAGGTCGAACGCCCCGCTCCGCGGGTTCTCGTAGTTGGACGAGAAGATGATCTTCTTCCCGTCGGGGGTGAACACCGGGGCGAAATTGGCGCCGCCCAGCGCGGTGACCTGGTGCGGGTTGGAGCCGTCGGCGTTGGCGACCCACACCTCCACCTTCGCGGGCCGAACGAGGTGGTTCTTGAGGAGATTGAGGTAGTCGGCCGTATCCGCGGCGGTCCTGGGATAGCCGGCCCGCCAGACGATGTACTTCCCGTCAGGCGAGAACCAGGCGCCGCCGTCGTAGCCCACGCGATGGGTGATCCGGCGGACGTCGGTCCCGTCGATGTTCATCGTGTACAGCTCGATATCGCCGTCGCGGGTGCTGGTGAAGATGATCTTCTTCCCGTCCCACGAGACCGTGGCCTCGGCGTTGTAGAAGCCGTTGTCGGTGAGGGCGCGGAGATCGGAGCCGTCGGGCTTCGAGGTATACAGCTCGAGCTGCCCGATGGGCCAGACATAGCCGTGGCTCTTGTCCGGTGCCGGCGGGCACTCGTGGCCGGCCTTGAACGTCGAGCTGTAGAGCACCCGCCGGTCGTCGGCGTAGAAGAACCCGCAGGTGGTGCGGCCCCATCCATTGGAGATGCGGCGCAGTCCGCTGCCGTCGACGTTGATGACGTACTCCTGGTCGCAGCCCTGGTCGACCTGCTCCTGCCGCTGGAAGATCAGCTGCCGGCCGGAGCGGGAGAAATAGGCCTCGGCGTTGTTCCCGCCGAAGGTGATCTGCCGGATGTTTGTCAGGTGACGCTCGCCAGCCTCGGCGGGGACGGGGCGGGCCAGGGACCCCGGCGCGGGGGCCGGCGCGGGCGCGCTGCCGCCGCCACTGCAGCCGGCGAGGAACACCACGGGAAAGAGGCGACGGAGAAGCACGACTGCTCCACTCTGCAATTGGGGGCTGAACAATAATTCGCCCTGCAGGGTCGGGGGAGGGAGAAAACACCGAGGCCGGACCCCGGAGAAACCCGGAGTCCGGCCTGGATGAAGGAGCGATGAAGGCCTAGTTGGTCTTCGTCAGCTCCACCCGGCGGTTGGCCGCGCGTCCCGCCACGGTCTTGTTGTCCGCCACCGGCTTGTCGGGGCCGTAGCCCTTGGTGGTCATGCGGGCCGCATCGACACCCTTGCTCACCAGGTAGTCCTTCACGGCCTGGGCGCGGGCGCCGGAGAGGCGCACGTTGGTGGCCCGGCTGCCGGTGTTATCGGTGTGACCACCGATTTCCACCTTGACCTCCGGGTTGCCCTTCAGCGACTCGGCCACCCGATCGAGCACCGCCTGCGACTCGGGCTTGAGCTGGGCCTTGCCGGTCTCGAAGTACACCCCTTCCAGCACGAGGCTCGCGCCGGTGCCGAAGAGCGCGGGGCAGCCCACCGCGTCGACCTTGGTGCCGGCCGGGGTGTTGGGGCACTTGTCGTTGGAATCGATCACGCCGTCGCCGTCGCTATCGAAGGGGCAGCCGGTCGCGTCGACCTTGGTGCCCACGGGCGTGTTCGGGCACTTGTCGAGCAGGTCCGTCACGCCATCGCCGTCGCTGTCCTTCGGGCAGCCGGTCGCATCCACCGGGGTCCCGGCGGGGGTGTTCGGGCACTTGTCGTTGGCGTCGAGGACGCCGTCGCCGTCACTGTCCTTCGGGCAGCCGTTGGCGTCCACCGCGGTCCCGGCCGGCGTATTCGGGCACTTGTCGTTCGCGTCGATCACGCCGTCGCCGTCGCTGTCCTTGGGGCAGCCGGTCGCATCCACCGGCGTACCGGCGGGGGTGTTCGGGCAGCGGTCGAGGTTGTCGGTGACGCCGTCGCCGTCGGAGTCCTTGGGCAGCGGGCAGCCGTTGGCATCCACCGCGGTGCCGAGCGGGGTGTTGGGACACTGGTCCAGCGAGTCCTTCACGCCGTCCTTGTCCTTGTCCCCGTCACGCCTGCCGCCGAGCATGAACGAGAGGCCGGCCTGGCCACCCCAGTGCCAGTTGTGGTCGTTCTTCTCGATGCCGGCGAGCTGCTGCACGTCGGAGCGGCTCTCGGGCTTCGAGATGTAGTCGCCGGTGGCATCGAGCCGGATGGAGATCACGTCGCCGAGGCCGAGACGGACGCCGAGGAGCCCGCCGGCGCCGCTCGAGGTCTCACGATAGGCCTCGCGGAAGAGCTGCCGGGTGTAGCCGCCGCCCAGCAGGATCGCGCCGTGCTCGCCCACGGGGAAGTTGTAGACCAGGCGGGCGTGAATCGGGATGGCCCGGATGAAGTCCTGTCCCTGTGACGCGGTGGCGGTGTAGGAGGCGTCGCCTTCCACCGAGAGGTTGTTGTACACGAATACGCCGAGCCGGCCGCCGATCCCCACCCGGCTATCGAAGTTGAGGGCGCCGTCGAACTTGGTGTAGCGGCCGAAGCCGCCGATCTCGATCGTCCCCGGCTTCTGGGCGAATGCGGGAACGCTCAGGCCGAGCAGCGCCGCCGCGAGTAGTAGACTCTTCACGCGCATGGAACCTCCCTGTCCATTTGTTATGTGCCTGCCAGCAACGGGGCCGACACTAGTCGGACCGCGTCACGGCGTCAACCCGCACCATCCGACTGTGATGCATGTCACACTAGCTAGCGTCCAGCGCCGTCAACACCTCGGCAGCGTGCCCCTTCGGCTTCACCTTGCGAAAGATCGCGGATATCCGCCCCGCGGGGTCGATGATGAAGGTCGAACGCACGATGCCCATGTACGTGCGCCCGTACATGCTCCGCTCCCCCCAGGCGCCGTACGCGGCCGCCAGGGCGTGATCGGGATCGGCCAGGAGGGTGAAGGGGAGCTTGTATTTCGCCTTGAACTTGTCATGGGAGGACACCGTGTCAGGCGAGACGCCCAGGACCACCGCGCCGCGGGCCTGCACCGCTTTCCAGTTGTCGCGGAACTCGCAGGCCTCGGTGGTGCAGCCGCTGGTGTCGTCCCGGGGATAGAAATACAGGACCACCGGCTTCCCCTTCAGGTCCTTCAGGGCCACCGTCCCGCCCCCATCGGCCTCGAGGGTGAACGGCGGAGCCTTGTCACCGACCTTCAGCATTGCACAGGGTACCCGGGCAAGGGTGAGAACCTCGTGAGCAATCCCTGAACTGCGCGTGCCCCAACTGCTGTCATACCCCCCGCCAGGTCGATCGTTCCCCGGGGCCAGTGGCGACCTCTCCCTGGCGAGGTACCCGGCGGCCCGTCAGGTTCACGGCCGGATGGGCCGCGCCCCCCGGCCGGCATGGCGGCGGGGCGGCGGGCCGCTGTGACGCGGGTTCGACCCCGATGGGTGACACGTGGAAGGGGTGATGCGGCGCACGCCGGCCCCAGCCGGGCCCGGTTCGTGCTTTACGAATCGGGAGGGGCGGTCATGCCATCCGATTGCCGGACGGCCCGCCTGAACAGGAGCCACCACTTATGCGAGAAGCAACCATGGGTCAGCCGCGTCCCTCGGGTTTTCCGCTGGTCGACCGCCTTGGCGAGCTGTGCATCAGCGGGCGCGACAGCGCCGCGTACCTCTGGCAGGTCCCGGCCGACGAGAACGTGCGGGGCGAGATCGGCAAGAAGCTCGTCGAGATCCGGGCAGAATGCGAGCGGCAGAACCGTCGTGAGATGAACCGGATCGTGGGGGAGCTGGAGGTGGCCGTCGCCGCGTCGCCGAGCCCGCAGCAGGTGGAGATCCTGCAGGACGGCTTCGACCGGCTGGTCAAGCTCTGGCAGGCGGCGAAGTCGGGACTGATGTAGCGGGCGAGGGGGGAGTGCGGTGAGCATGTCGCGGGGGCCGCGTCGTTCAACGATGCGGCCCTTCGCGTTGGAGCCGATCGAAATCCGTGGGGCCGCCCCGACAGCCATTGACAGCCCCACTGGCAACGCGCCAATTGGGTCCATCGTCCGGACCCTCATCGCACGGAGTTCCCGTGGTCACCCTCCTCCTGCCGGGGACGCGCCGCCTGTTGCGCGTCGCCCTGGTCGCCGCTTCCGCGCTCTCCGTCATCACCTGCGCCGAGGACCCCACCGGGCCGGCGGCGGGGGAGGGGCGGCTTCGCATGGTGGCGGTCCTGGCGAACACCCTGGTGCCGCCGCTGTCGATCGACCGGGTGCACGTCCGGGTGGGCCGCCCCGACCAGGCGAGCGAGACCATCATCACGGTGTACGACGACACCGTGCGGTTCAGCCCCGACCAGAACACGCTGACCCTCCGCGACATCCGGATTCCGATGTCGGTCGAGTCGGAGGACCTGCGGGTCGACCTCGAGCTCCTGGCCGGTGCCACGGTGATGTTCGCCGGTAGCCAGGTCGTGACGGTGACCCGGGGGCTCGTCACCCCGCCCACCAGCATCACCCTGTTCTATGCCGGTCCGGGGGCCAACGTGGCGACCCTGGTGCTGGCCCCGCGGGACACGACCATCGCGCCGGGCGCGACGGTGGACTTCCGGCTCGATGCCTTCGACAGCAGCGGCGCCGCGGTGCCGCAGTACTACGCCTCGTGGAGCCTCACCGGCGGGCCGGCGGCGGGGGCCCGCATCAATGCGAACGGCCGGCTCACCGCGCCCGGCGTGGCGGACACCTTCTACGTGAAGGCGGTGAACATCCCGACCAACTCGGCCGACTCGACCCGGGTGATCGTGGGTCAGGTCACGCCGCCGCCGCCGGTGGCGCCGACGCTGATCTCGGGCGGCTACGAGTTCACCTGCGAGATCCGGGGTGCGACCACCTACTGCTGGGGCGACAACGGGAGCGGCCAGCTGGGCGACGGCACCACCACCCAGCGCCTGATCCCGACCCCGGTCGCCGGCGGCCACACCTTCGTCTCGCTCTCGGCCGGGCTGGAGCATGCCTGCGCCCTCACCGCGCAGGGGCAGGCGTGGTGCTGGGGGTACGGCGGCAACGGCGAGCTCGGGAACGGGGCCACGACCAGCAGCAGCGTCCCGGTACAGGTGAGCGGCGGGCTCGCCTTCGTGCAGCTCGCCACCGGCGACGGCTACTCCTGCGGCATCACCGCACAGGGCGCGGCCTGGTGCTGGGGGGCCAACTACACCGGCTCCCTGGGCGACGGCACGACCAACAACAGCGCCGTCCCGGTCGCGGTGAGCGGCGGCCACAGCTTTGTCCGCATCACCGCCGCGGGAGAGTTCGACAGCAGCGCGGACCATACCTGCGCGATCGATGCCTCTGGCGCCGCCTGGTGCTGGGGCGACAACTCGAACGGGCAGCTGGGCGACGGGACCACCACCGACCGCAACGCGCCGGTGGCCGTGAGCGGCGGGCTCGCGTTCACCGAGATCAGCACCGGCGCGACCAGCGCCTGCGGGATCGCCCAGGGTGGCGCGCTCTACTGCTGGGGAAGCGGCGTCCTGGGCACGCCCTCGAACACGCCCCAGCCGGTCGCGGGCGGGTTCACCTACACCGCGCTCGACATGGGCGACGGACACGTCTGCGCGAAGACGGCGGCCGGCTGGCGGTGCGCCGGCGCCAACGGCTCGGGCCAGCTGGGCGACGGGACCGGCCAGCCCCAGACCACGCCGGTCCTGCCAAGCGGCGGGTTCACGTTCACGAGCCTGACGGCGGGCGGGAGTCACACCTGCGGCGTCACCGCCGGCGGGACATACTGCTGGGGCGCCGACAGCCAGGGACAGCTGGGGATGGGCACGCAGGGCCAGGGAACCCTGGTTCCCCAGGCGGTTTCACCTCCGCCGGCGAGCGTCGTCCTGCAGGGCGGGGGCACCCAGACGGGCGCGGTCTCCACCGCGCTCCCGACGCTGGTGACGGTGCTGGTCCGGGGCGGGACGGGCACGGCGCTTCCCGGCGTGATGGTCCGGTTCGACATCACCGCGGGTGGCGGGACTATCGCCGGGAGCTCCACCTACTCCAGCCTGACCGACGATGCCGGCGTGGCCACGGCGGCGCCCTGGGTCCTCGGGCCCACCGCCGGCGCCAACACGATGACGGCGACGGTCGAGGCGCTCGGCGTGACCGGCAATCCGGTCACCGTCACGGCCACGGCGACCACCGGAGCCGCGACCATCACGTGGACCGGGGCGGTCGACAACCTCTGGGAGACCGCCGGCAACTGGTCCCCGCGGGCGCCGACGGTCGGAGACAACGTGGTGATCCCGGCAACGGCGCGGTCGCCGACCCTCACCACGACGCCGGTGAACATCAACAACCTCACCATCCAGAGTGGCGCGACCCTCGACCTGGGACAGACCGTGCTGGGGGTGAGCGGCTCGCTCGCCGCCGACGGGCCGGTCAACGGTTTCAGTGGCAGTGCCGGCCTGGTCCTGATCGGTACCACCGGCACCGTGCACGGCACCATCGACGCCAACGTGGTCGTGAGCGGCGGGTACACCCTGGACGGGGCCCTCGTCTTCGGGTCCAACAGCACCGGTCTCTTCGCCATGTCGGTGACGGGAGGCCTCACCCTCAACGGACACAGCGCCCGGATCCGCGGCGCCTTCGCCACCGCCGGCACGGGGACCCTCACGATGACCAACGCGCTCGACTCGCTGGTCGTCACGGCCGGCGCGAGCGGCGGGGGCGAGGTGCTCTTCAGCGGCGGGAGCACCACCGGCCGGCTCACCAACGGACGCCTCCTGGTGGCGACCAACCTGTCGCAGAGCGGCGACCCGGCGGCATTCGCGCCTTCGGGAAGCCACCGGACGGTCTTCACCGCCACGGCCGGTGTCGCTCTCCTCGATACGGTGAATTCCGGCTTCCAGGACCTCGACGTGAACGGCCAGACGGTGGCGGTCGCCACTGCACTCCCGATCCACGGGACCCTGTTTTCGAGCGGACCGTCTTTCCTCGAGATGACCGGACCCGGCAGCATCACCGCCAACGGGGTGAACGTCTCCGGCCTCACGGTCGAGAACCAGCCGCTCACCATCGGCGGCGGCACCATCGCGCGGTTCGACAGCGTCACGTTCGCGGGACAGGCGGCGACGGCGGCGCAACTCATCGTCCGGAATCCGGGCGCGGCGGCCCCATTCACCTTCACGGCCCTCCACTTCGTCACGACGCCGACCACGGGCGGCGTCTACATCGATGCGAACGACCTGAACGGTGCCACCGGCGGTGTGCTCACTATCAACCTGGCCAGTCCCACGCCGGCCTCCTCCGGGGGCTTCGTGCGCACGGCGGGCGGCGCCGTGATCAACTGGCCCGCGGCCAGCACGATCACCTGGACCGGGGCGGTGAGCACCGACTGGAACACCGCGGGCAACTGGACGCCGAACCGGC
>DASZPT010000234.1:0-10239 GCA_035549935.1 Gemmatimonadales bacterium | reverse complement strand
CCCCCCCCCCCCCCCCCCCCCCCCCCACTCCTCCCCTCTCTCCCCTCACCCCTGCTTCCGGATCGCCACCGCGGGATCGATGCTCGCTGCCCGGCGGGCCGGCAGCCAGCACGCCGCCAGGCCGATCGCGACCATCACCATCGCCACCCCTCCCAGCGTCACCGGATCGTGCGGCGCCACCCCGAAGAGGAGCCCCCGGATGAGCCGGGAGCCGAAGTAGGCCCCCGCGAGGCCGGCGCCGAGACCCAGCGCCAGCAGTACCCCGCCCTCCGCCAGGATCATCCGTTCCACCATGCCGCTGTCGGCGCCGAGACTCATCCGGATCCCGATCTCGCTGGTGCGGGAATTCACCGAGAAGGCGAGCACGCCGGCGATACCGACCGCCGCGATGAGCAGCGCCAGGATGCCGAAGGAGGAGACCAGGATCGCGTTGAGCCGGCGGGGCGCCACGCTCTGGTCCCGCACCTGTGCGATGGTCATCACGTTCTCGATCGGGTCCGTGGGCACGATCCCCCGCACCAGCCGGGTGGCCGCCGCCGCGAGGGCGTCCGGCGTCGTCTGCGCCCGGATCACCAGCCCGCCGGAGAAGATCTGCTCCTGCGCGAAGGGCAGGAACATGACGTTCCGGGGCTCGGCGTCGAGCCCGCCGTCCCGGGTGTCACCCACCACGCCGACCACGGTGCGCCACTTGCCGCTCACCGGGATGAACCGGAGCACATCGCCGGTCCACGCCACCCGCTGGCCGATCGGATCGCGGTCGGGGAAGAGCCGCTTCGCGAGCGACTCGTTGAGGATCACCACCAGGTTGGTGGAGTCCCGGTCGGTGGTGAGGAATTCCCGCCCCTTGAGGAGGGGAATCCCGGAGGCGCTGAAGTACTCCGGACTGGCGGTGCGATACTCGGCGTGGGGCACCGCCTCGCCCGCGGCCAGCGCCTGGCCCTCCGCCTTCACGTCGAGCTGGAAGCCCGCGAGCCGGAGCGGCATGACCGACCCGAGACCGACCTCCCTCACTCCCGGCAGCGCCGCCACCTCGAAGCGCATCCGCTCGTAGAGCGAGGTGGCCTCGGTGTTGGTGCGGTTGCTGGTGAGCGGCACCTCCATCGTCAGCACGTCCTCGTGCGTGAGCCCGCTCTTCACCTCCGACAGCTCCTGCATGGTCCGGGTGAGGAGTCCCGCGCCGGTGAGGAGCATGACGGAGACGGCGATCTGCGCCACCACCAGCGCCCGCTGCAGCCGCTGGCGCCGGAGCCCGCCGCTCGCGCGATTGGCGCCGGAGGCGAGCCAGCTGCCGAGCGTGCCCTCCTTCGCGAGCCGCGGCGCGAAGGAGAGGATCAGCGCGACGGCCAGCGTGAGCAGCAGAGTGAAACCGAGGACCATGCCGTCGAGCCGGATCTCGTCGGAGCGCGGCGTATAGCGCGCCGCCAGCGCGACCAGGAGCCGCACCCCGGCCTTGGCGACGATCAGGCCGAGGATCGCCCCGAGCCCCGCGAGGACGAGGTTCTCCACCAGCAGCAGGCGCCGGAGCCGGGCCGTCCCCGCGCCGAGCGCCGCCCGCACCACCAGCTCCTGCTCCCGCCGGACGCCCCGCATCAGCGTCAGATTCACCACGTTGGCGCAGGAGATGATCATCACGAAGGCCGCGGCCCCCATCAGGAGCCAGAGGGTGAGCTGGGCCTTCTCGCCCAGGACCTCCTTGAACGGCGTGAGCGTCACCCGATATCCCGAGCCCGGATCGTAGGCGTCAGGGAATTCCCGTTCGACCCGGGAGCGGATCGTGGCGACCTCGGCCCGCGCCTGGTCCAGCGTGGCGTCCGGCCCGAGCCGCCCGACCATCTCCGTCATCCGGTGGGTCCGCCCCTGCACCATCATCGCGCTGGTGTGGTGCTCGCTGATCACCATGTTCAGGTAGGCGTCGATCTTGTTGGGGAACGAGGGCGCGGGCTGCACCACGCCCACCACCGCGACCTTGCGCCCGTCGAGCAGCACGTCCCGGCCGATGATGCCGCGGTCCCCCCCGAAGCGCCGTTTCCAGTACTCGTAGGTCAGCACCATCACCGGCGGCACCTTGGTCCCGTCGTCCCCCGAGTCGAGGAGCCGTCCCGCCACCGGCGACAGGCCCATCACCTCGAAGAAGTTGCCGGTCACGAGGCCGACGTTCATCCGGACCGCGTCCCCCTCCCCCTGCAGGGTGTAGGTCATCTGGCTGTACTCGGCGATCCCCTGGAACGACTTCGCGTTCTCCCGGATGTCGTTGATCTCGGGCACCGAGAAGAGCACGTTCTCCCCGCCCGGGCCGTTGATCGACTGGCGGAGGTAGACCAGCTTCTCCCCGTCCTTGTTGGGCAGCGGGCGGAGCAGCACCCCGCGCACCACGCTGAAGATCGCGGTGTTGGCCCCGATGCCGAGTCCCAGCGTGAGAATCACGGTGAGGGCGAAGCCGGGCACGCGGGCCAGGCTGCGGAAGGCGTAGCGAAGGTCGGAAGCGAGCATACCGGGGTCCTCGTTCAGTGCGTCGGGCCGGAGCGGCCGCGGGCGGTGGTGGCGCGCTGCTCCAGCAGCTGTCTCTCGCGGGTATTCTGCGCCAGGCCGGCGGCGCGGTCGAACTCCCGCGCGGCCTCGGCGTGGCGGCCCAGCCTGACCAGCAGCTCCCCGCGTACGCTGGGGAGCAGGTGATAGTTCCTGAGGAGCGCCGGACGGGCCAGCCCGTCCAGCGCGGTCAGGCCGGCCTCGGGACCGTACGCCATGGAGACGGCCACCGCGCGGTTGAGCTCCACGATGGGAGACGGTGACAACTCGGCCAGCGCGTCGTAGAGGGCCACGATCCCGGGCCAGTCGGTGTCGTCCGCCGTGATCGCCCGGGCGTGACAGGCGGCGATCGCCGCCTGGATGCCGTAGGGCCCGAGTCCCTGTCCCAGGGATTCCGCCCGCGCCAGCGCCGCGAGGCCCCGGCGGATCAGCAGCTGGTCCCAGCGGGAGCGATCCTGGTCGAGCAGGAGAATCATCTCGCCGCCGGGGCCGCTGCGGGCCTTGAACCGGGAGGCCTGGATCTCCATCAGCGCCACGAGGCCGTGCACCTCCGGCTCGCGGGGCGCCAATTCCGCGAGGATCCGGCCCAGCCGCAGCGCGTCCTCCGCCAGGGCGGGGCGCACCCAGTCCTCCCCCGCGCTCGCCGAGTAGCCCTCGTTGAAGATCAGGTAGATCACCCCCAGCACCGACTCGAGCCGGGCGCCGAGTTCCGGGGCCGGCGGCAACTCGAAGGGCACTTTCGCCTCGGTGAGCGTCCGCTTGGCGCGCACGATCCGCTGCGCCACCGTCGGCTCGGGCACCAGGAAGGCGCGCGCGATCTCGCCGGTGGTCAGCCCGCCGAGCAGGCGGAGGGTGAGTGCCACGCGGGCCTCGGTGGAGAGGACCGGGTGACAGGCGGTGAACATGAGCCGCAGGACATCGTCGCCGATGGGATCGTCCAGCGACTTCTCGAGATCCGGCACCGATTCCTCCTGCCGGGCCTCGAGTTCGTGGCCCAGCTGTGCGTGGCGCCGGTCGAGCATCTTGCGCCGCCGCACGATGTCCAGCGCCCGGTGCTTGGCGGCAGCCATGAGCCAGGCGCCCGGGTTGCGGGGGACCCCCGAGGCGGGCCACTGCTCGAGCGCCGCCAGCAGGGCGTCCTGGGCCAGGTCCTCGGCGATGGCCACATCACCCACGATCCGCGCCAGCCCGGCGATGACCCGGGCCGACTCGATCCGCCAGACGGCATCGATCGCGGCGTGTGTCTCACTCATTACCCGAAGCCGGTGTGACGTTTAGATCCTGCGCTTGATGTCGGCGTACCCCTCGGCCGCCTGCCGGACCTCGGGCGTGAAGTCGTCCATCTCCTGCACCTGCCGCACCTCGATGACCTCGTTGGGCCCCGCCGGACACCGCTTGGCCCACTCGATCGCCTCCTCGCGCGACTTCACCTGGATCATCCAGTAGCCGCCCAGCACCTCCTTGGCCTCGGCGAAGGGACCGTCGGTCACCGTCGGCGTCCCGCCGCCAAAGGAGACCCGCGCCCCCATCGAGGGCGGGTGGAGTCCGTCGAGGGCGAGCAGTACCCCGGCCTTCTGCAGCGACTCGTTGTACTTCATCATCTTCGCGACGGCCTCAGGGTCCGGCATCGCGCCCGGCTTGGCGGACTCGTAGCCCTTCGGGATCATGAGCATCATGAAACGCATGGCGATCGTCCCTGGTGGTGGTTCGGTCGAACTCGATCCTTCAACCATGCGTCGACCGAGGCGGCTCCGGATCGACAGGGCTCCGGGCGGCCGGAACAGGAGCCCGAATATTCACCGAATCGAACGATCCGGCAAGCATGAACGACGCTCCCCCAGCCCCGGCGCACCGGAGCTGGGGGAGCTGGCCCCCAGGGGGCGAGGCCGATCAGAAGAAGGAGAAGGCCGGCGGCGCCATCCCCTGCTTCCGGAAGTTCCCCACCACCTGCCCGCCCATGTACACCGTGTGGGTGTACAGCTCATCCCAGACCTGCCAGGTGGGCATCTTCATGCCGAAGAGCGACACCTCGGCCTTGCGCGCGGCGGCGTCTTCCTTGTTGAACACACCCTCCGCGTAGGTGAACGCGGCGTTGATGAACTGCTTGAGTCCGGCCCGGCTGTTGAACGCGACGCCGGTGTCGGGCAGCGTGAGCGCCGGCCCCTTGAGCACTGCCGAGGCCACGTAGGCCACGGTGTTGGCGGCGTGATGCACCTGCTGGGCGAAGTCCCGCTGGGTGGGGGTCGCCTTGTCGCGATAGAGCCGCTCCGGCATCGAGTCCGCCATCGCGAGCAGCATCTTCCGCTGGTAGGCGAGCATCTTGAGCTGCACCTCGCGGGGGTTCTCGCCCTGCGCGGATGCCACCGCGGGGACCGCCGCCAGGATCGAGAGTGCCGACAGGAGCGCGAATCGCATGAATGCCTCGGGTTGGTGGTGGAGAGAGTCCGCCGACGGCCTCAGCGCGTCAGCGTATGGGTCAGCTTGAGCCGGAGGACGCGGCCGTCGGAGAGGGGCAGGCGCGGCTCGCCGGGCGCGGCATCCCGCTCGGTATTGAAGCCCTCGTCGTAGACCAGCCAGAGGTCGCTGCCTTCGCGGAAGTTGTAGCGGAGCCGGAGGTTCACGCCGATCCGGTCGTCGACCGAGTTGAGCTGAAGCAGCGCGGTGGTGGAGAAGCGGGCGTTGGCCGCAGCACCCACCCGGAGCCCGGCGACATGCACGTCGAGTCCGGTGTGGCGGCCGGGGAACCTGATCCGGTTGAACTCCCAGCTGCCGCCGAGTTCCAGGTGACGGGAGACATTCCAGGTGGGACTGAGCCTGGTCTTGATGCGCCACCCGTCGTAGAACCGGCCGACCCGGCTGTCGTATCCCATCCTGAGGCGCGCGCCGGAGCTCGGCGTGTAGTTGAGCCACAGCTCCGGGAAGCGGTAGCCCCCGGGCTCCACCATCACCCCGTCACCCAGCTCGAACGCGGAGGGCACCTTCTCGTAGTTGTTGACCATCTCGATCCAGCCGTTGCCGCCGTTGCGGAGCTGGAACTCCCACCAGTAGGAAATGTTGGAGGTCTCGACCGCGCCGCCCTGGTTGCTGAAGAAGGCGTAGGCGATGGCGCCGGGCCCATGGCTCTGGAAGACCGAGTGCCGGGGCCAGAAGTAGTAGACCCCGTAGATGGAGGCCCGGGTGAAGTCGCGCCGCGGAAGGAAGCCCAGGTCGGGGAGATACTGCGACCCGCTCCGGTGGAACTGGGTGGTGTAGGTGAGTCCCCGGTTGGTGCGCCGCTCCCACATCAGGTAGCCCTGGCTGCGGTCGAGGAGCGAGGCGCCGGTCTGGGTCTCGTCGAAGGTCGCCGCGGTGCGCACCGTGAGATAGTCGTTGCCGAACGCGCGAATGGAGCCGTCGAGCCCGGTCGCGACGTTGTAGTGGCCCTGGCCATCCACCCGGCTCGTGATCATCCCGCCGGCGTACGAGAAGGGATTGAACACCCGGCGGCGGAGGCGGACCACGCCGAGGTTCTCCCCGGCAATCGAGTCACGCCGGTCGGTCTGCATGTCGAGGGCGGCGAGGTCCCACCCGCCCGCACGGGCGACGACCCGGGCGCCCCCCAGGATCCGCACCGGTGTCCGGTCGGGAGCGAGCCCGATCTGGCGGCTGTGAAAGAGCTTCCCGCCCGCCGAGAAATCGAAATCGAAGACCCCCGCCCGCTCCTGGAAGAACTGCCGCTTCTCGGGAAAGAAGAGCGGGAACCGGGTGAGGTTCACCTGCTGGTCATCGGCCTCGACCTGGGCGAAGTCGGTGTTGATCGAGGCGTCCAGGTGCACGTTGTTCCCCGGGTCGTAGCGGAGGTCGACGCCGGCTTCTCGCACCACGTCCCGGTCGTGGCGCCAGCCGACCGCGCCGCTGGCGAGCGCGTTCCGCTGGTCGACGCCACCGAGCAGGTAGGGGGTGACGTAGACCGGGCGGTGGGGGGTGATCCCGGCGATGACGACGTCCTGCATCCGAGACGGCCGCTGGAAGGCGGACTGCGGATCGATGGCGGGCCAGGTGAGGCGTTCATTGGTCCGGGCGAGGAGACGCGTCAGCGTCAGGCCGACCACCACGCGGTCGCCGGAGGGCTGGAACCCGATGCTCGAGAGGGGAATCCGGATCTCGGTCGACCAGCCGTCGGCGGTGACCACGCTGGCCGCGTCCCAGACCGCGTTCCAGCTGTCGTTGGTCACGTTCCCGTCGGCGCTGAGCGTCCGGTCGAGCCGGGCCCCCGCCGGGTTGGTAGCGAACCAGAGGCCGGTCTCGTTGTCGTTGAAGCCGTCGATCAGCACCTGGAACTGATCGTCGCCGTTCATCCGGTCGCGGTACAGCGAGTTGATCCGGAGGCTCCCGGGCCGCGAGTCGAAGCAGCGGCAGGAGAAGTAGAGGTACTCGTCGTCGTAGGCCGCGCGGAACTCGGTCGGCTCGGACGGGGGGCCTCGGAAGACCGGGGCGTACTGGGTCGCGGGGAGTAGCGGGACGCCATTCCACTCCGCGGGGGAGACCACGCCGTCGAGGTGGATCGTCGTGGGCAGCCGGGGGAGCACCACCTCGCCAATTGCCTGGGCGGCGAGGGGGGTCCCGGCGAGGAGCAGCAGGAAGACCGGCGGCAGGGTGCGCATGGCCAACCGTACGGCGACCGGCTCGACCAGCGCGTTCGGGATCGGTGGGGGGGCGGTGAACGAACGTCACGGAACTGTGAAGTCCGCGGAACCTGGACCGGCCCTCCCCCGTCGTCCCTTCCATGACGTCCCACCCGCGCCGCCGCCTGATCGCCCTGGCCACCCTGCTCCTCCTGAGCCTGAGTCTCGGCGCGGGGCTGGCGGTCCAGTCGGTGACGACCTCGAGCCGCCACCGGGCGACGGCCGAACGGGCGCTCGAGGACTATGCCGGCTTCGGCGCCTTCATCCTCGCCTCGCGGAGCTACCGGCAGCTGGGGGGCGACGTGGTCGCGACCATGACCAACTGGACCCCCGGGACCGCGCCCGCCGTGCCGGCCGGGGTCACCTGCCCCGGCGGGAGCAGCTGGTTCGACGCACTGCCGGCGGGGAGCGCCCCGCGCTTCGCCGGCGTACCGGTCGCGGACACCGAGCTCCGCCGGCTCCGCGACACGCTCGCCTTCGCGATGCCGCTCCTCAAGGAGGTCGGCTGGCGGTTCCGCTTCCTGCGGCTGCCCGGGGCGCGCACCAACGGCTGGTTCATCACCTCCTACGCGACCCCGTCCGGGCAATACGGGCTCCATGGCTTCTCCGGCTGCATCGCCGGCGAGGCCGGCATCTTCCGGCAGATGATGAAGTACGAGCGGGTGCTGCCGCCGGCCCTCACCGGCGATCTCCCGCCCGATTCGCTCTTCTCGGTGTCGGTCACGTCGTCGGCCGCGGCGCCGCTCGTGATCTCGCCCCTGATGCGCGAGTCCCCCTACCGGGGAACCGCGCGGCTCGGCACCGAGTTCGGCGACCTCACCGTGCGGCTCGACCTCCGGCCCGAGGTGGCAGAGCGCCTCGTGATCGGCGGAATTCCCCGCTCGCCCACGCCGCTCGCGGTGGGACTGATGGCGCTGAGTACGCTGCTGGTCGTGACCGCGCTCTTCCAGCTCCGGCGCGAGTACGAGCTGATCGGGATCCGGTCGGAGTTCGTCTCCAGCGTCTCGCACGAGCTCCGCACGCCGCTGAGCCAGATCCTCATCTTCACCGAACTGCTGCGGCTGGGCCGCCTCCGGACCCGGGCCGACCGGGATCGCTCGCTCCAGCTCATCGAACAGGAGACCCGGCGGCTCATCCGGCTGGTGGAGAACGTGCTCCAGTTCACCGGGCGCCGGGGGGCCCGCCGCCAGCTCGCGCGGGAGCCGCTGCCGCTCGACCGGGTGGTCCAGGAGACGGTCGAGGCCTTCGCCCCGCTCGCCGCGGCCCGCGAGGCGACGGTCGAGAGCCGCGTTCCCGCGGACACCGAGGTCACCGGCGACCCGAGCGCCCTCCGCCAGATCCTGCTCAACCTCCTCGACAACGCGGTGAAGTACGGCCCGCGGGGGCAGCGGATCCGGGTGGCCGCGGCCCGCAACAACGGCAGCGTCCGCCTGATGGTGGAGGACCAGGGCCCCGGCATCCCGGCCGAAGACCGGGAGCGGGTCTGGGAGGGGTACTACCGGCTGCAGCGCGAGACGAGGGCGGGCGTCGCCGGCAGCGGGATCGGCCTGGCGGTGGTGCGCTCGCTCACCACCGACATGCAGGGCAGGACCTGGATCGAGGACGGCGAAGAGGGGGGCGCCCGATTCGTCGTGGAGCTCGCCGCAACGGGGGGAGAGGCGTCATGAGTCGGGTACTGCTGGTCGAAGACAATCCCGGGCTCGCGTTCGGGCTCCGGGCATCGCTCGAGGTGGAGGGATACGAGGTGCTGCACGCCGAGACCGGCGCCGCGGCGCTCGCGCTGGCCCGCGAGGGGGCGCCGGACCTCCTCGTCCTGGACCTGATGCTCCCGGAGATGAGCGGCTACGACGTGCTCCGGCGGCTTCGCCGCGAGCAGTTCGACCAGCCGGTGCTCATCATGACCGCCAAGGGCGACGAGGCCGACAAGGTGCAGGGCTTCCGGCTGGGCGCGGACGACTACGTGGTGAAGCCGGTCGGCGTGCTGGAGTTCCTGGCCCGGGTCGAGGCCCTGCTCCGCCGGGTGCGGCCCCGGGAGCCGGACAGCGTGCACCGCATCGAGGGCCTCGAGATTGACGGCGGGAGACGGATCGCCACGGTCGACGGCGAAGAGGTAGAGCTGAGCCCGCTCGAGTTCGATCTCCTCTACGCCCTCGCCTCGCGCCACGGCCGGCTGGTGAAGCGGACCGAGCTGCTCAAGGAGGTCTGGGGCTACCGCTCGGACATCGAGTCCCGCACCGTCGACACCCACGTGGCCAAGCTCCGCGCCAAGCTCGACCGCGGCGCGCGGAGCCGGATCGTGACGGTGCGGAAACAGGGCTACCGGCTGCGCTAGTCGGCCCGCGCGACGGCCCGGCAACGCGACTACGGATAGGCGAACTGCGCCTGGCGCTTGTCGAACTTGCCCTGCCCGGCGCTGGTGCGGACCCCGTCGTAGTAGCGCTTGGCCCAGTTGTAACAGGAGCTCTGTTCCGCCACGTAGACCGGGTGCAGCACCGGCTGGTCGATCGTGGGATAGGCCGCCGCGCACACCGCCCGCATGGCATTGTAGAAACGGGTGTCACAGGTGGCCTTGCTGCTGCCGACGGTCTGGTAGCAGACATCGTGCGCGTTGCAGGGGAGGTTGCGGCTGGGGCCCTGGCCGTGCACGAAGTAATCCCCCGGGGGCCGGGTACCCGACCCGAACTCGGTGGACGCGGTATTCTGCGTCGCGGCGTGCATCGGGTCGTTGCGCCAGGTCCCGTCCAGCTCGGGGACCGGCACCGAGCAGCCGTCGACCTCGTGGGCCCGGTTGTTCTGCCTCGGGTTCGCTGGATTGGTCTGGGTCAGCGCCGCCAGCCGGGGCGTGGGTCCGCTCCACCCGATCGCCCCGACCTTCTTGTTCTCGTCCGTCCATTCGGCATCGGTCGGCCGCCAGGCGACGTCCGCGACCACGGTCACGCGGGCGGTGTCGGTGCCACCCAGCACGTCGGTGCCGGCCACGCTGAGCGGGTGCACCCCGAGGCCCAGCGACACCGTGGCGCTGAACTTGAAACAGCGCTTCGGCGCCGAC
>DASZPT010000233.1:0-4634 GCA_035549935.1 Gemmatimonadales bacterium | reverse complement strand
GGCCCCCGCTGCCGTTACCCGCCCGAGGAGATCGTGGGCATTGCCGGCGACGGTGACTTCCTGCGCCAGACCGGCCACCTCGCCACCCTCGACCTTCCAGGCCAGCGTCGCCGTCTGCGCGAAGGTGCCGCCGGCCGCGTGGCCCGACTGGCCCCCGCGGATCTCCTCGAGCAGGATCCCGTCGCCCACGGTGCGAAGCAGGTCGTCGAAGGAAGCGGTTCCCGGGGCCACGACCAGGTTGGTGCAGGCCGGCTGCGGTTTGGCGAAGATGCTGCGGCGGCCGTGGCCGGTCGGTGGCACCCCGACCCGGGTGGCGGTCTCGAGGTCGTAGAGGAACCCCTCCACCTGGCCCTCCTGCACCAGCACCACCTCCCGGCTCACCACGCCCTCGTCGTCCACCGGGCGCGAGCCGGGCCGGCCATCGAGGAGCGGGTTGTCGCGGAGCGAGAAGAGCTCGCTGTAGACCCGGGTCCCCTTCCGCCGTGCGAGGGGCGAGGCGCCCTGGAGCACCGACTTGCCGAGCAGCGCCTCCTCGAGGGGATGGAGCAGCACCGGCACCGCCGTCGGCAGGAATGCGACCTGCTGGCGGCCGGTCACCGCCCTGGCGTCCCGCTCCGCCCAGGCGAGGCGCTGGCGCAGCCGGGCGACGAGCGATTCGATCTCGCCGAGGGACGGAAGGTCGACGCCGCTGATCCGGCCGCCGATGGCGACCCGCCGCCCATCGCGCACCCGGGCCGCCTCGACCGCGAGGGTCACCAGGGTGAGGTCGTACCCGGCATCGACGCCGCGGGTATTGGCGACCCGGATGGTCCCGATGCTGCGCTCGACCGTGATGCCGAGCTCGGCCCGCTCCCCCGCGAGGCGGTCACGGAGCATCGCCGCGAGGACGGCGAGTTCGGCGACGGTGGCGGTGGCGGCGCGGGGCGCGTGGGTCAGCACCCGCGGCACCGCGGCGGCGGGCCGGGGGAGGGTGACCGAGGCGGCTTCGCCCTGGCGGGCTGAGGCAAGCGCCCGCTCGAGGAGCCCGTCGACATCCTCGTCGGTGGCCCCCGCGAACCCCATCCGCCCTTCGGCCACGACCCGGAGGTTGACGCCGTGGCTCCGGCTCACCCTGCTGGAGAGGGGCTTCCCCGCGGCGAAGCGGAGCGTGGTGGTCTCGTCGATCTTCTCGGCGGCGTCGGCCAGGGTGCTCCGGCGGCCGGCCAGCTCGATCAGGGGGACGATCATGCGGTATCCCCGCCGACGGACACGCCGTCGATCCGGATGTGCGGCGCCCCTTCGGCGACCGGAATGGTCCCACTCTCCGGCTGGGAGCAGCTGCTGGCGAGATGCGACCACTTGAAGTCGCCGGCCACCGCGTCGACCCGCTGCAGGGTCTCGGCGAGATCACCGGCGATCACCAGCGGCTTCACCATCTCGGCGAGCTGGCCGTTGCGGATCACCTGGCCCCACCCGGCGGTGATGCTGAACCGGCCGAGCTGGGCCTCGCCGCCCATCGCGTCACAGCAGTAGATCCCGTAGCTGATCCCGCGGAGCAGGTCCTCGAGGCTGCCGCGCCCGTTGGCAAGGTAGGTGTTGGTGAGCCGCGCCTCGGGGACCGAGCGGAAGGAGCTGGCGCGGGCGCTGCCGGTGGGCCGGACGCCGGCTCGGGCCGCGGTCTCCCGGGTATGCAGCCGACCCACCACCACCCCGTGCTGCACCAGCAGCGTATTCTGGGTCGGCGCGCCCTCGTCGTCGAACACGAACGATGCCGTGAGGCTCGAGGCGCTGCCGTCGTCGCCCACGGTGAGGAGGTCGGATCCCACCCGCTTTCCCGGCCGCATGAGCAGGTCGGCGTCGGGATTGCGGCTCAGGGCGTCGGCCTCGCTCAGGTGGCCGATGGTGTGGTGCACCAGGGCCGCGGCGAGCCGGGGATCGAGAACCACCGGATAGGTGCCCGCCCGGACCCGCGGCGCGCTCAGGAGGGCGAGGGCCCGCCGGGCCGCCTGCCGGAAGAGGTGATCCGCGTCCTGGAGGCTCCGCCAGCCGCCCCGGACCGACCAGGACTCGAAGGCCCGCTCGAGGAAGCTCTCCTCCCGGGCGATCGCGGCGGCGGAGAGGCGGACCTCGGGCCGGAGATCGTAGAGGAGGAGGCCGTCGGAATTCGCGATCCACCGCTCGGTGATCCGGTCGTCGTAGGTCGCGAGGGTATCGACGATACGCCGGTCGGTGGCGAGCATCTCCTGATTCAGCCGCTCGAGCAGGGCCCGCTTCTCGGCGAGGGGCACCTCCCGCACGTCGCCGTCGAGGTCGGCGAAGTGATCGGCCTGGCGAATGGGGATGTCGGCGAGGCGGATGGGGGTATCGAGCGGGGTGGCCAGGGAGAGTTCGTGGGCCTGGGCCACCATGGCGGGGAGCCGGTCGGTCCCGGTGAAGCTGGCGATGCCCCAGCCCTTCCCGCGGTTCAGGCAACGCACCATCCCGCCGGTGGCGAGGGCGGTGGTGGCGCCCTCGAGGCGGCTCCCCCGGAAGGCGACCGCGGACGCCCAGGTGCGTTCGAGGCGGATTTCGGTGTAATCGGCCCGGGCCGCGCGGAGCGCGTCGGTCAGCCGGTCCTTCACGCTAGGCGTTCCCCTTGAGCCACTGGACGTAGTCGGGGCGCATGACCAGCTGGTCGCCCTCGATGATCTCGCGGTCCCAGGGGAGGATGATCAGGTTTTCCGTCTCGAAGGCGTGAAAGTCGGGCTTGTAGGCCCCGGTCTTGAACGAGACGGCGGTCCGCACCTCGCTGGGCTTGAGGGCGCGGACCTCGCTCAGGGCGAGCTTGAAGGTGGACCCGGTGTCGCAGGTCTCGTCGACCAGGAGCACCCGACGCCCGCGGATGGATTTCGGCGGACCGGCGACCAGGATGGGCTCGCTCCCCTCGTCCCGGCGGGTCACCGCCATGGAGGCGAACTCCACCTGCAGGATGGAGGCGACCACCACGCCGGGGATCACCCCCGCCTTGGCGATGCCCAGGACCACCTCGGGCTGGTATTCCCGGGCGACCTTCAGGGCCAGTGCACGGGTGAGCTCGCCGAAGAAGGGCCAGTCGACTTCGAGGACCCCACGGGGCTGCGCGGCGGAAGCGGGTCGTTTCATGGTCCTAACCTATCCCCCCCCACACAGCCCTACAACTGTGCGTTGCGGGCGACTTTAGGCGGAGGTATCTTAGGGTCAACCTACCTCCTTGACGCCAAGGATCGTACTCCGCACATGAGTTTCTGGCGGCGCCTGTTGGGCGGCGAAGAGAAGAACCTCAAGCCGCAGCGACTCGACTACCTCAATGAAGCGCTGGCGCTGGAACGTCAGGGGGACTACGAGGCGGCCCTGACCTCGTACCGGCTCGCCCTGCGGGACAACGCCAACGACCCGCGGATTCTCCAGAACATGGCCATCGCCTTCACCAAGACCGGGCAGGTGGACGAGGCGATCCGGCATTACCGGCGGGCGCTGGCGCTGGACGACTCGCTGGTGGGCGCGCACTATGGACTGGCGTTTCGCCTGAAGGAGAAGGGGGAACTGGCCGATGCCGCGAAGCATCTCCGTTCCTTCCTGGCGCGTCCCCCCCGCGGGCCGGACGCGGACCGCTGGGTCCGCCACGCGGAGTCGACGCTGCGGGAACTCGAGGCCAACGGGATGGCAGGATCCGAGTGAAGCGCTGGCCCTGGTCCCTGCTCCTCCTCGCCGGCTGCAGTGACATCTCCGGGACGGGTGGAGTCGTCGCCATCGAGATCCGGCTGCCGACCCCGCCCGCGGTGGAACAGCACGATACCCTGCAGCTGGTGGCGCGGGCGCTCGACGCCAATGGCCGCGTGGTGCAGGACGCCGTGATCCGCTGGGCGACCCCGGACAGCAGCATCAGCCTCGACAGCGTCACCGGCCGGGTGACGACCGACACCACGGCGGGGAATGCCCGGGTCCAGGCGCGGGTGGGCTCCCTGCTCTCGGACCTCGCCTCGCTCGAGCTGCACCCGCGGTCGGACACGCTCCTCGTGCCCGGCCCCACGACCCTCACGGTGCTCGCGTCCGACACCGCCTCGGACACCCTGAGGGCCGTGGTCCAGTCGCTCTCGCCGGACACGGTGGGCGTCAGCAACACGAGGATTCTCTACGAGGTGGTGGATACCGCGGCGGCGAAGGGGAAGGTCCGGTTCCGGGGCGATGTGCTGGCCCTCCGGGCCGCCACCGGCGCCGACGGCCGGCCGCTCAACGCGGTGGTCCTCGCGAAGGTCCCCGGCGCGACCCCACCCGCCAGCGTGTCGGTCCGGGTCACCGCCACCCGCCCGAGCGGATTCGCCGTCCCCGGCTCCGGGCAGATCTTCACGGTGAATTTCCAGTAGAACGCGTTCCGAGTTCCGAGTGCCCGGTTCCGAGTTCCGAGGTCCGAGTTCCGAGTGGAGGCCCGCATGGCCGACCCCCGTACCCTGAACGAGATCTTCTTCGGTGCCATGGACCGGAACGCGTCGCGGCCTGTGGCGATGCGTTCCAAGCAGGCCGACCGCTGGGTCGACATCTCCTTCGCCGAGACCCTGGAGCGGGTCCGGTGTATCGCGGCGGGTCTCCGCGAACTCGGCGTGAAGCCGGGCAGCAACGTCGCGATCCTCTCGGAGAAC
>DASZPT010000232.1:0-2512 GCA_035549935.1 Gemmatimonadales bacterium | reverse complement strand
CGCCCGCGGCTCGCGCCGACCGCCGCCCGGATGGCCATCTCCTTCTGCCGGACCACCGCGCGGGAGAGGAGGAGGTTCGCGACGTTGCCGCAGGCGATGAGCAGCACGCAGGCGACCGCGCCGAGCAGGATGTAGAGCGGGAGACGGACGTCGCCCACGACCTGGGTGAGGAGCGGCACCACGCTGATCGTGAGCCCGCCGTTGGGGGGATAGTTGGCGGGATACTCCTGCTTCATGACGGCCGCGAGCCGGTCCATCTCCGCCTGGGCCGCGGCCATCGTCACGCCGGGCTTGAGGCGGGCGTAGAGATTGAAGTCCTCGCCGTCGCGCTTGCTGCGGGCGCTCTCGGGAAGCGGCAGCGGGAGGAGGAAGTCGACCGCCTGGATCCCGTTGACCGCCGGCATGACCTCGCGGTTGAAGGCGAATCCCGCCGGCATCACCCCGATGATGGTGAAGGGATTGCCGTTGAGAGTGAGGGTCTTGCCGACGACCTCGCGGTCGCCGCCGAAGCGCCGCTGCCAGAAGCCGTAGCTCAGGATCATGACCGGCGGCCCGCCCGGCCTGTCCTCGTCGGCCGAGAAGACCCGGCCGAGCATCGCCTGGGCGCCGAGGACCGGGAAGAGCGAGGAGGAGACGCGGACACCGTCGACCCGCTCGGGGGAGCCGTCGCCCGTCAGGTTCACGCTGGCCCCGATCGCGGCGCCGACCTGCGCGAAGACCCGCGAGTCGGTCTTGATATCGAGGTACTGGCCCAGCGACAGCCAGTCCTGCGCGACGTTGAGGCCGGGGGAGCGCTGCCAGAGGATCGCGATACGGTCGGCCTCGGGGAAGCCGAGCGGCTTGAGCAGGAGGGCGTTGGTGACGCTGAACAGCGCCGAGATCGCGCCGAGCCCGATGGCGAGGGAGAGAATCGCCACCGCCGTGAACCCTCGGGCCTGGGCCAGGACCCGGAATCCGTGCCGGAGATCGTAGCGCCAATCGTCCATCGTTGCACCTGGAACAGGGGGTCGGTCGGGGCCCGCGCGTCTCGCCGCTGTACGGAGCATGGCGGCGTGGAGGTTCGAAGTGAAGACGAAACTCGGGCGGCGCGAGCGCGGTATGACGAACAGGCTTCACTCGCGCGCAGGACCATTCCAGTCGCCGACTCGCCATGGCCACCCTGTTCCGCCCTGCATCCCTCGCCCTGCTGTTCCCACTCCTCCACGCGGCCTGCTCGGCGCCGCCGGCCCCGGGCGCCGCGCGCCCCGCCGGGCGCGACACGACCACGCTCAACTACGCCCTGCGCCAGGCCTATGCCGACTCGGTGGACCGGGCCCGGCTCGCGGCGTTCTTCGCCGAGTACCAGGCGCGGGCGCGCCCCTTCCAGGAGAAGGGGAACTACCTCGGCGAGACGGGACTGCTGCAGGAGCTGGCCGCGAAGTATGCGGGGAGCGCGGCGGTCCGGAGCATCACGACCCAGCAGATCGGGACCTTCGCGTCGTTCCTCGGCGACGACGTCGAGGCCCAGCGGCGGTTCGATGCGCTCGAGGATGACCCACCGGAGGCGCGGGAGGGCACGCTGGGGCTCGACACCCTCGAGGCGAGGGACGCGGTCGAGGCGATCGTGGCACTGGCACGCACTCACCGGGTCATCTTCCTCAACGAGGCCCATCACGTCCCGCGGCACCGGGCGCTGGCGCTGGCCCTCCTGCCGAGACTGCGGGAGCTGGGGTTCGCCTGGCTCGCGGTGGAAACGCTCTCCGACCAGGACAGCGCCCTCAACACCCGGGGCTACGCGGTCCACACCAGCGGGTACTACTCCAACGAACCGGTCTTCGGCGAGCTCCTCCGGCAGGCGAGTCGTCTCGGCTACCGGCTGGTGCCGTACGAGCCGACCGCCGCGCCCAGCCAGGACGCGCGGGAACTGGGCATGGCCACCAACCTGCGGGACCGCATCTTCGCGCGGGACTCCAACGCCAGGGTACTGGTCTACGCCGGATACGCGCACATCAACGAGGCGGGGCTCCTGGGCGGTGCCAAGCCGATGGCGGTCCAGTTCCGTGAGCTGACGGGAATCGACCCGCTCTCGGTCGACCAGACCACCATGCGGGAGCACGTGGACCGCGCGAAGGAGATCCCCGGCTACCGGCGAATCACCGGCTGGGCCGGCCGGGAGCAGCCGTTCGTGCTGGTTGGGCGCGGCGGCAACCCGGTGAGCGTCCGGCCGGGGGTGAACGACCTCACGGTCTGGACCCCGCCGGCGCGCATCCGCGAGGGGCGGCCGGCTTGGCTGTGGGAGGTGGGTCACCGGGAGGCCGTTGCGATTCCGCGCGAGCTCTGCCGGGACCGGGACCCCTGCGTGATCGCGGCACGCCGTCGGGGGGAATCGCCCGACGCGGTTGCGGCGGATGCGGTCCTGGTCCACCGGGGGCAGCCGCTCCCGGCGCACGCGCTGGGACCGGGCAGCTACGAGATGGTGGCGCGCGACCGAGCCGGGATGGAGCTGGGCCGGCGCGACGTCGAGGTCCTGGAG
>DASZPT010000231.1:0-8693 GCA_035549935.1 Gemmatimonadales bacterium | reverse complement strand
CGGCCTCCAGCCCCCGGCCTCCTGCCTCCCGCCTCCTGCCTCCCGCCTCCCGCCTTAGATTCAGCCACCCCCACAGCCCCAGGCCCCCCATGTGCGGTATCGTCGCGATCTTTTCCCGCCGCGGTCCGGTCTCCCGCGACGCGCTGGAGCGTGCCACCCGGTCACTCCACCACCGCGGCCCCGATGGCCAGCGCACCTGGATCTCGCCGGACGGCCGCGTCGGCCTGGGACACGCCCGGCTCAGCATCATCGATCTCGCCGGCGGGCAGCAGCCCATCGCCAGCGAGGACGACCGGACCCACCTCGTCGCCAACGGCGAGTTCTACGACTACGAGTCGCTCCAGCGCGGCCTGGAATCGCGGGGCCACCACCTGCGCACCCGCTCCGACAGCGAGGTGGCGCTGCACCTCTACGAGGAGCTGGGCGCCCACGCGCTGCACGACCTGCGCGGCGAGTTCGCCTTCGCCCTCTGGGACGGCGCGCACCAGACCCTCTTCGCCGCCCGGGACCGCTTCGGCATCAAGCCCCTCTTCTACGCCGAGCACGACGGCATCGTCTATCTCGCCTCGGAGGTGAAGGCCCTCTTCGCGGCGGGCGTTCCCGCCCGCTGGGACGGCGAGATGGTGATCCGCGGAGTCGACGTGAGCGGCAGCCCGCACCGCTCGCTGTACCACGGCGTGCAGCAGGTCCCGCCCGGGCACTACCTGCTCGTCACCGAGCGCCACCTCCAGCTCGCCTGCTACTGGGACTTCCACTACCCGCCCGCCGGGAGCCAGCCCCGCCGGAGCGACGGGGAATACGCCGAGGAGTTCCGCGCCGCGCTTGACGAGGCGGTCAGGCTCCGGCTCCGGGCCGATGTCCCGGTGGGCTGCTACCTGAGCGGTGGCCTCGACAGCTGCGCCGTCCTGGGGCTCGCCTCGCGGCACCACCCCGAGCCGATCCACGCCTTCACCCTGACCTTCGACCGGGCCGAGTACGACGAGGGGGCGATCGCGACCGAGATGGCGGCCCACTGCGGGGCCCGCTTCTACCCGATTCCCATCCGCCAGGACGACCTGGCCGATCACTTCGCGGATGCGACCGCGCAGACCGAGACCTTCTGCCTCAACGCGCACGGCGTGGCCAAGTACCTGCTGAGCCGCGCGGTGCGCGAGGCCGGCTACAAGGTGGTGCTCACCGGCGAAGGCTCGGACGAGATCCTCGGCGGGTACGCCCACTTCCGGCGGGACATGCTGCTCTACAACACGGAGGGACAGGACGCGGCGGAGGTGCCGAAGCTGCTGGCCCAGCTGGAGGCGGCGAATCCCGTCTCCCGCGGCCTTCTCCTCGCCGACGGCGACTCGGCGCCGATGGACAGCGTGCGGCGGATCCTCGGCCACGTGCCGAGCTGGTTCGAGGTGTTCAGCGCCCGCGCCCTCAAGATGCAGGAATTCCTGGCGCCGGAGTGGCGCCAGCGGTTCGCGGCCCAGGAGCCCTACCGTCACCTGCTCAACAGCGTCGATGTGCGGGGCCAGCTGGCGGGACGGGACGCGGTGAACCAGGCGCTCTATCTCTGGTCGAAGACGGCGCTCCCCGGCTACATCCTCTGCGTCCTGGGCGACCGGATGGAGATGGCCCACTCGATCGAGGGACGGGTGCCGTTCCTGGACCACCACCTGGTCGAGGTCATCCGGAGCCAGCCGGTGGCGCAGAAGATCCGCGGCATGACCGAGAAGTACGTCCTCCGCGAGGCGACCCGGCACGTGATCACCGATACGGTGTACCGGCGCCAGAAGCACCCCTTCCTGAGCCCGCCCGCGACGCTCCATCCCGGCGAGCGGCTCTACACCCTCCTGCAGGACACCCTCCGTGGCCCCGCGCTCGGCGCGATGCCGTTCTTCGACCGGGGCGCGGTGGTCGGCCTGCTCGACCGTCTTCCGTCGCTCGACACCGGGACCCGCGTGGCGTACGACCAGCTGCTGATGCTGCTGCTCAGTGCCTGCGTGCTGCAGGAGCGCTACCGGCTCGCGGCGTGAGGGTGACGGCCGCCTGACAGGATGCGGTCAGGCTCCATGAGGGCTTTCTCACGGCGACATCCAGATGGCCTCATCGCGCCGTATCCACCTTACCCGCCTGACTCACGAATCGTGGGTTCATGCGAGGAGGCCTCATGCGCGCGAGAATGGGTCTGTTGACGGTTGTGCTGGTCCTGGCGGGCGCCCTGCCCGCGCACGGCCAGCGGGCGGGAACGCTGGAGATCGGCGGCTTCGGCCGCTACACGAAATTCGAGAGCAAGCTCAACTTCGACAATCGTTTCGGCGTCGGCGGACTGCTGGGTGTGTTCGTGGCGCGTAATCTCGCCCTCGAGGGCGATGTGACGTACGTACGCACCAAGAGCGACGGCGGTGCGGAGCTGCGCCACACCCCGATCCACGCCCGCCTGGTCTACAATTTCCCGGTGAACGACAATGCGGCGCTGCTCGTGGGCGCGGGCTATGTGCGGAACCTCTTCCGCGCCAGCTATCGCGAGACCGAGGATGGCGTCGGCGGACTGCTGGGCGTCCGGTTCGGGCTGGGAAGCCTGCTCGCCGCGCGCCTCGACGCCACCGGCGACTATATCTGGGAAGCCGAGAGCCGCTTCGTACCACCCCAGCTGCCGGGCATCGAGAAGAAGAAGTCCAATATCCACCTGGGCGCCCAGGCCGGCCTTTCGCTCCTCCTCGGCGGCAAGCGCGATGGCGATCGTGACGGGGACGGGGTGAAGAACTCCCTCGATGCCTGTCCCGATACTCCCGCGGGGGATGCGGTAGACCAGCGGGGCTGCAGCCTTCCGAAGGACGCCGATCGTGACGGCGTCGTCGATGCGAATGACAGGTGTCCCAACACCCCGGCCGGCACGATGGTGGACGCGAACGGCTGCCCGCGGGACAGTGACCGGGACGGCGTCGCCGATGCCAGTGACAAGTGCCCCAATACCCCGGCCGGGACGGCGGTGGACCCAAGCGGCTGCCCGCGGGACA
Organism: Gemmatimonadales bacterium; assembly: GCA_035549935.1. GTDB lineage: Bacteria > Gemmatimonadota > Gemmatimonadetes > Gemmatimonadales > GWC2-71-9 > JADJOM01. Next base: position 5,694 of record DASZPT010000231.1, on the reverse strand, counting down.
GCGACCGCGACGGGGTCCCGGATGCCAGCGACAAGTGTCCCAACACACCGGCCGGGACGGCGGTGGACGCGACCGGCTGTACCAGCGACGCGGACCGTGATGGTGTCGCCGATGCGGCGGATGTCTGCCCGGACACGCCGGCCGGCACCCCGGTCGATCGCTTCGGCTGCCCCAGGGATGCCGATGGCGATGGTGTCACCGATGACCGGGACCAGTGTCCCGCAACCGTCGCCGGCATGACAGTCGACCCCAAGGGCTGCCCGTCCGCCTTCCAGGTGGGCCAGCCCCTGGTCCTGACGGGGGTGAACTTCCAGACCGGCAAGGCGGTCCTGCTGCCGGCCTCGCAGGGCATCCTCGACGAGGTCGCTCATTCGCTGATCGACAACCCCGACGTGAACGTCGAAGTCGGCGGACACACCGACAACGTCGGGAGCGAGGCCGCGAACCTGCGGCTCAGCCAGGCACGGGCGGATGCGGTGCGCGAGTATCTGGTCGGCAAGGGAGTGCCCGCCGGGCGGGTCACCGCGAAGGGTTACGGGGAAGCGAACCCGGTGGCCAACAACGCCACGGCGGCCGGCCGCGCCGCGAACCGCCGGGTGGAGCTCAACCGGACCAACTAGACCGGACCCCGCACAGCAGGTGGCGTGGACCACAGATGCCCCGCCGGCCCTGGCCGGCGGGGCATCGTCCATCTCCCGGGGGTCACCGTCGAGGAGTGCCGCGGCTGGCGGCGCAGGCGGTCAGCGCCGGAAGGGGTCGCTGAACTTCGGGTCCCGCGAAAGGCTGTTGTCGGTGAGCGTCCGGAGGAATGCCACCAGCGCCGCCTGGTCCGCGCCCGACATCGTGAGACGCTGGGGACCGCCGGTGGGCGCGCGCAGGCGGTTGTCGAGCGCCGGCCCGTCCTGGATGCCCCTCACGTAGTGGGTCACCACCTGCGCCAGCGTCCGGAAGCTGCCATCGTGCATGTAGGGCCCGCTGATCGCGATGCTCCTGAGCGACGGCGCCTTGAAGATCCGGGTTTCCCCCGCATCCATCCCGTTGCTGAGCGAGTTCCCCACCAGGGCGAAGGTCGGCGGGACGTGACAGCTGGCGCAGCCGCCGCCACCCGACGCCGGTGCCGCGATGAAGAGCTGCTTCCCCCGATTCTCCTGGGCGGTGAGGCCGGGGAACGGGAGGCTCAGCCCCCCGTCGGGGAGGTTGCGATCGTACACCGCGCTCCAGGCCGAGTCGAACCGGCTCTCATAGGAGACGATGCTGCGGACGAACTGCGCGAGTGCCTGCCGGATCCTCGCCTCGGTGATGACCGAATCCCCATACACCATGGTGAAGAGCTCGTTGTAGTAGCCGAGCCCGTCCAGGCGGGAGAGCAGCGCGTCGATGCCGCCGTGGGTCGAGTCGAATCCCATCTCGACGGCGTTGACGATCGGCTGGGTGGCCTGCGCTTCGAAGGAGCCCGCGCGGCGGTTCCAGAAGGCCTGGCCCGGTCCGTAGAACCGCACGTTGATGAGGGACATCGTGCGGAAGGTGGTGCGGTCGACCCCGTTGAATCCCGGGCTCAGCCGCATCGTGTCGGTGAAGGCATGGGCCTGGAGGTGGCAGGTGGCGCAGCTCACCCGTTCATTGATGCTGAGCCGCCGGTCGTAGAACAGCACCCGGCCGAGCAGGGCGCCGCGGTCGGTCACCGGGTTGTCGATCGGCTCGTTGGTCCGGCTCTGCGTCGCGGGATCGAAATCGGCGCTCCACACGGGCTGAGCGTAGTTCGGGATCCGGGCGAGGTCGATGGTCAGGGCCTCGGCGACCGAACCGGTCCCCGCCGGCCCGCCCCGGTCGGGGGCCGTTCCTCCGTCACTGCACGCGACGAGCGCGGCGAGGCCGAGGATGGGAAGGAGCCGGAGGGAGAGCGACACGGGCCACTGCTCCTGCGCTGACTGTTCCGGAGACCGGGGTCGGGATGCGCCGATGGTGACGATCAGCGCCGGAGCGTGCGCACACCCGAAAGGGCGTTCAGTGAGCCCGCGACACCACCTTTCCACCCTGCATCACGAGCCTCACCCGCCGGGTGGCGGCGATGTCCCGGGTGGGGTCACCGTCGACCGCCACCAGGTCGGCCAGGAGCCCGGTCGCGATCCGGCCGAGACGGTCGTCGAGGTGGAAGGTGCGGGCATTGCCGCTGGTCGCGGCGCGCATCGCGGCGAGCGGCGTCATGCCGTACTCCACCATCGCCTCGAGCTCCCGGACGTTGTCGCCGTGGGAGAAGACACCCACGTCCCCGCCAAAGCACATCGTGACGCCGGCATCGAGCGCCGCGCGCATGCTCTTCCGTTTCTGCTGCAGGTCGGCGTTGGGGGGCATCCGCCCCTTCACCCAGCCGTCGAAGTACGTCGCGTAGGCCTCGGACGCCGCGATCGTCGGGCAGTAGGCGACCCCCTTCTGCTTCATCAGGCGGAAGACCTCGGGCGTTCCCTCGTCGCCGTGCTCGATGGTCTCGACGCCGGCCATCACCGCCCGCCGCATCCCCTCCGCGGTCGAGGCATGGGCCGCCACCGGCCGCCCCGCGTCGCGCGCGGTCTCGACCAGCACCCGGAGCTCGTCCTCGGTGAACGTGGGCCGCGCCTCCCCGTTCGGGCCCCAGCGGTAGTCGGCGTAGACCTTGATCCAGTCGGCGCCATGTCCCACCTGGCTCCGCACCACCCGCGCGATCATCTCGGCGCCGGTCGCCTCCTCCGCGCCCTGCGGCGGGTCGAAGGCGTAGCGGGCCCGGCTCGGCCCGTAGGCGCCGGTCGCGACGATGGCGCGGGTCACCACGATGAGGCGGGGACCGGGGACGATGCCCGCGGTGATCGCCCGCTTGAGCTGCACGTCGAAGTCGGCCATTCCCTCGGTACCGAGGTCGCGCTCGGTCGTGATCCCCGCCTCGAGCGTGGCCCGCGCATGCGCCACCGCGCGCGCCATCCGGATCCCCGCCGGCTCCTTGAGCACCTGGTCGTCCCAGAGGGTCTCGTCGTAGGGATGGAGGAAGAGATGCGCGTGACCCTCGATGAGACCTGGGATCAGCGTGGTTCCCGCCAGCTCGATCCGGGCCGCACCCGACGGGACGGTGAGCGAGGAGACGGGCCCCACCGCTTCGATCCGATCCCCTTTCACCAGCACCGCCCGCCCAGGTCTGGGGGCATCCGCCACACCGTCCCAGACCGCGCCGGGAACGAGCAGGGTGTAGCCGGCAGTGTCGCGCGGCGCGAGCTGGGCGGGAAGCGATGCCGGGTAGTCGAGGAGGACAGCGAGCACGACGAGCGAGATCAGCAGCCGGCGCATGGCCCTGGCTCCGGTGGAGGGAGCCGGTAATCTAGCATCCGAAATTTCACCCTTCCTTCATGAGCCCGGGGACACATTCCCACCGCGCTGTGCAGACCCGCGTGGCGAACGCGGGTTTTTCGCTCCCCCAATCCGGAACCAGGTATGCGGGCTGAATCACTCCCACCGATCATCCAGGGCGGCATGGGCATCGCCGTCTCCGACTGGAAGCTCGCCCGCGCGGTGTCGAGCCGGGGCCAGCTCGGCGTGGTCTCCGGCACGGCGATCGACTCGGTCCTGGTGCGGCGGCTGCAGGATGGCGACATCGGTGGACATGTCCGGCGGGCCATGGCGGCGTTCCCGATTCCCGGCGTCGCCCAGGATGTGCTGCGCCGGTTCTTCCTGCCGGCGGGCGAGCGGGGGGAACGGCCCTATGCCCTCCTTCCTCTATATAGGCAGAAGGTGGCGGCCTGGCGGGAATCGCTCACCGTGCTGGCGAGCTTCGTCGAGGTTCACCTCGCGCGCGAGGGCCACGGCGGACCGGTCGGCATGAACCTCCTCACCAAGATCCAGCTCCCCAACCTGGCGCTCCTCTACGGCGCCCTGCTCGCGGGGGTGGACGTGATCCTCATGGGGGCCGGGATTCCGCGGGAGATACCCGCGGCGCTCGATGCGCTGGTGGAACATCGCCCGGCGCAGCTCCGCTTCGAGATCGAAGGCCAGGCGGGCGAGGGTCCCGAGTTCATCCGCTTCGACCCGGCGGAGCTCTGGGGGCCGGCCGCACCGCCGACGGTGACCCGGCCCGCCTTCCTGCCGATCGTCGCGAGCAATTCACTCGCGACGATGCTGGCCCGCAAGGGCGGCGGGAAGATCGACGGCTTCATCATCGAGGGGCCGACCGCCGGCGGCCACAATGCGCCGCCCCGCGGAGATCCGACCTTCAACGAGCGGGGCGAGCCGCTCTACGGCCCGCGCGACGAGGTCGACCTCGCGAAGATCGGCGAACTCGGACTGCCCTTCTGGGTGGCCGGCGGCATGGGCTCCGCCGCGCACCTGCGGGCCGCGCAGGCGGCGGGCGCGAAGGGGATCCAGGTGGGAACGCTCTTCGCCTTTGCCGATGAATCGGGGCTCGACCCGGGTCTCAAGCGGTCGGTGCTGGCGCACGCGGCCAGCTCGGCCGTCGACGTCCGCACCGACGCCCAGGCGAGTCCCACCGGCTATCCGTTCAAGGTGGTGGAGTGGGCGGCGGACCCCGCGCGGGTCGCCCCGCGCGAGCGGGTCTGCGACCTCGGCTACCTCCGGACCGCGTACCGCGAAGCCGATGGCACGGTGGGCTACCGTTGCGCCAGCGAGCCGGAGGACCAGTACGTGAAGAAGGGTGGCGCGCTGGCCGAGACGGTGGGACGCCAGTGCCTCTGCAATGGACTCATGGCCAACATCGGCCTGGGGCAGCTGCGCGACGACGGCCGGCTCGAGACCCCGCTCCTCACCAGCGGGGACGACCTCAAGCTCATCGCCGGCTTCCTCGACGGGCGGGAGCGGTACTCGGCCGCGGATGTCCTGGATGCGCTTCTGGGAACGGAGCTGGCCGGCTAGGAGGATCGGGTGGGGCCGGGCCTCAGGTCCCGAAGCTATGCGTGTACTTGACCATCAGCGACGACCGCGCGGTCCCCGGAACCTCCGGCTCCATCCGGTTCCGGTCGAGATTGAGATCATGGCCGTACACCACCCAGAGATCGTGCCCTTCCCGCATGTTGTAGCGCAGCCGGAAATTCCCCGTCGCGAGATCGGCGAGCGAGTTGACCTGCACCGTGGCACTGAGCGAGAGCCTGGGTGAGGCCGACGCGAGCACCCTGAGGCGCGCGAGCCTGGACCACTGGCGCGCGTCGCGGTCCGGGAAGTCGACCCGGTCGGCCTGGAAGTCGGCCGAGACCCGGAGATGGGCCGAGGCGCGCCACTCCGGCGAGATGAGCAGCGAATAGAGTGTGCCGTCGTAGTACTCCCCGCCCCGCACTGTCCCGGAGACCACCGCCCGCGGCCCGGTCGACGCAGCCAGCTTGAGCTCGAGGAAGTTCGCGACATACCGGCCCGCCGGCACGGTCGTCGCCGGCGTGGGCGCGAAGGCCTGCAGGAGGTCGTCCTCCTGCCGCGTGCCGGTGAGGGTCCACGTCGTCCCGCTCGGCTGCTTGAAGGCGAACTTGACGCTGTTCACCGACCCGTCGAACTCGCCCGAAGCGTTGTGGTACGCGAAGGCGGAGACCAGGCTCGCGCGGACCTCATGGCCGGCCGGGGACACCACCCGCCCGTAGCCCACCTCCGCGGTCGGCTGGATCGCGTCGCCCCGCTCCACATACCCCCGCGCCGGCGCGTAGCGCGAGCCGGTGGTGGCCACCGCCGCGCGAT
>DASZPT010000230.1:0-5556 GCA_035549935.1 Gemmatimonadales bacterium | reverse complement strand
ACTGTCATATTGTTAGGCACCGGCACCCCGGTCCCCGACCCTGGGCACCAGGGACCGGCGGTCGCCGTCACCGTGGGAGGACGGATCTTCATCTTCGACGCCGGCCCGGGCGTTGTCAGGCAGATGGCGGCTGCAGGACTGCCGGTCCGGGGGGGGCCGGTGACCCGGCTCTTCCTCACGCACCTTCATTCCGACCACACCCTCGGCTACCCCGACCTCATCTTCACCTCGTGGGTCATGGGGCGGCGGCGTCCCCTCGAGGTGGTCGGCCCACCCGGGACCCGGGCCATGACCGATCACCTCCTCGCGGCCTGGCGCCAGGACATCGAGGTGCGGACCCGGGGACTCGAGCGGGAACCCGCGGACGGCTACCTCGTCCATGTCCGGGAGGTCCGCGAGGCGGTGGTGTACGATTCGGCGGATGTTCGGGTGACGGCCTTCCCAGTCCCGCACGGCAGCATGCCGGTCTCGCTGGCCTACCGGTTGCAATCCCCGGAGGGGACGGTCGTCATCTCGGGTGACACCGGGCCGAGCCAGGCGATCGAGGCGGCGGCCCGGGGAGCGGAGCTCCTTCTCCATGAGGTATACCCCGAGGGGAGGCTGGCGCCGGAAGCGCGGCCCGGCGGGGATGAGTGGCCCAGGTACATGCGGTCGTTTCACACGTCGGACCGGGAACTCGGCGCGATCGCGGCGCGGGCCCGGCCCGGAGTACTCGTGCTCTATCACATCGTGCGCATGGGTGGCACCGACGCGGAGCTCAGGCAGGGCATCCGCGAGGGGGGCTTCGATGGACCCGTCATCATCGGCAGCGATCTGCAGCGCTTTACCGTGGTCGGCCACCGGGTCGGTGACTGATTATCGTTACTGGTTTGGGCACTCGGCGGCCTCTACCCCCTGGAAGCACTGACGTGAACCGACGCGGCTTCACCTTTCTGGAAGCCCTCATCGTCATGGCGTTCCTGGCCCTGCTCCTGCTGATCGCGCTCCCGATCATGGGCCGGTCGATGGAGAAGGCCAATGTGCGCAATGCGCGGACGCTCGCGATCGGGCTCTATGGCCGGGCGCGCGCCAGTTCGCTCGAGACCGGCCGCGTCGCGACGCTCGATTTCTCGGGGAACAGCGCTATCATCACGGCAACGCCCCGGCTGCAGCCGGTGGCCGGGAGCACGATCGACACCCTGAGCGGGCCGCATGACCTGCTCAGCCTGTACGGCGTCACGGTGACGGGGAACCCGTCGACGGTACTCACCGTCGACCCGCGGGGCCTCGCCAGCTCCAACGCGACGACGATCTACTTCACGCGAGGCACCAACACCGACAGCATGGGCGTGAGCGGATTCGGCAGGGTGATCAAATGACCGGCTCGACCCGCGGTTTCACGCTCGCCGAGGTCCTGGTCGCGGTGCTGATCCTCTCGGTGGGACTGCTCGCGATCGCGGCCAGCTCCGGATCGGTGTACCGGATGCTCGGCTACGGCAGGCTTTCGACCGAGGTGGCCCACGTCGCGAGCTCCCGGCTCGAGATCCTGCGCCGGGAGGCGAACAAGACCTCGCCCCGGTGCCAGTCGGCGGGGCTGGTGAGCGGGATCGACACGGCGGACAACAACCTGGTCGAGCGCTGGACCGTGAGCGGGACCGGCCCGAGCCGCAGCATCGTCGTGGTGATCACCACCCCGACGGGGCACGGTCCGGCAAGCGACACCATCCTCTCGACCCTGGACTGCCGATGAGACGCCGCGCGGGCTTCACGCTGGTCGAGCTCCTCATGGGCCTCATCATCATGGGGATCGTCGCGGCCGCGCTCACGAAGGTGTTCCTGAGCCAGCAGCGTCTCACAGTGACGCAGGTGGAACAGGCCTCGATGCAGGCGAACGTGCGCACCGGGACCCTCATCCTCGCCAACGAGCTGCGCGAGATCGGGAACAATGTCACCGGCGGCAACGACATCAAGACCTTCACCTCCACCTCACTCACATACCGGGCGATGCGGAGCGTGGCGCTGGCGTGCGGCATCACCTCGGGCGGGGTTCGCATCCGGCAGAACCCCATCTATGGGGCCCGCCCGATCACCGCGGGCCGCGACTCGATGCTGCTCTTCGTGGAGCACGGCCTGGGAACCACTGGCGACGACGAGTGGGTGAGACTGCCCATCACCGGAATTACCGTCTCCACCTGCCTGACGCCCGACTCCGCCCCGGCCTACCGGCTGGCGACCAGCGGTCTTCCCGCCGCGAGTGAGGTCCGGCTCGACGCGCCGGTCCGCACCTACGAGATAATGCAGGTAGCACCCGTGGTGCAGGGAGGGCACAACTGGCTCGGGGCGCGGTCGGTGAGCGGGGGCGAGGCCCTGACGCCGGTGGCGGGACCGATCACGGTGGCTGGGCTGTCCTTCTCCTACCTCGACGAGAACGGCAACTCGACCGGAACCCGCAGCAACATCCGGAGCATCCGGATCGTCCTGCGAGGGCAGACCGACTGGAACGTCCGCCCGGGGAACGGGCTGGTGGGACCGTCCCAGCCGCTGCTCGACAGCCTCGTCACCACCGTCACCCTGCGGAACATGCGGCTCCCATGAGCACCCGATCGGGCGTGGCCCTTCCCCTGGCGCTGTTCACCATCGTCCTCGCGGCGGTGATGATCACCGCGGTCTTCTACGTGGGGCGGCTGGAACAGCGGATGGGCAATAACAGCATCGCGGCCACTCGCGCCTTCGAGGCCGCCGAGAGCGGGATCACCGCGGTCCTCAACAGCTGGTCGACGACCTACAGCGGCATGCTGATCGGTGACACGCGGACCACCGGGCAGGTCACGGTGGCGACCGGCACCAACTACACCGCCTACATCCGCCGGCTCAACAGCGTGCTGTTCCTGGTGCAGTCGGAGGGGCGCTTCCAGGTCGGTGGCGTCCCGGTGACGCGCCGGCAGGTGGCGCGCCTCGTCCGGCTGCTCGCCCCGGACCTCTCGCCGGACGGCGCGCTGACCACCCGCCTCGGACTCACCGTGAAGGACGACGCGCGGATCGACGGCGCCGACAACATCCCGCCCAACTGGGGCTTCACCTGCGCCGCCCCGTTTCCCTCGGTGCCGGCGATCGTCGACTCGGCCGGCCCGATCATCACCGACCCGAACTGCGCCGGCGGCAGCTGCCTCACCGGCTCGACTCCGATCTGGGTGACCACCCAGGCCAGGATGTCGGCCTACACCACCTTCGGGGCGGTGGACTTTCCCACCCTCGCCGGCTCGGCCGAGCGGGTGGTGAGCGGGCCGGTGAGCGGCATCCAGCCGAGCATCACCGGATCACCGAGCCAGTGCAATACCGGCGACGTCAACAACTGGGGTGACCCGCTCGACCCGAGCGGCCGCTGCTGGAACTACTTCCCGATCATCTATTCGCCGGGAGATCTCGAGCTCCAGTCGGGCTACGGCCAGGGGGTGCTGCTGGTGCAGGGCAACCTGACTATCTCGGGTGATTTCCGCTTCTTCGGGGTGATCGTGGTACAGGGAACGGTGACCACCACGGGGACCAGCACCGGACGGGTCTATGGCGCGCTCATGACCGCGAGCGTGGCGGGTCTTCCCGACGGGTCGATCGGCGGTGCCGCCCAGATCCTGTACTCGCACTGCGCCATCGACCGTTCGGTCACCGGCGCCTCGGTTGCCGAGTCGCTCCGCGAGCGCGGCTGGATGCAGCTCTACTGATGCGCCCCTTTCACCTGACCCTCGCGCAGGGCCTCGAGCGCATGCCCGGCCCGGCGGGTGATCAGTACGCGGTCCTGCTCGAGCACGGCACTCTCGAGGCGGGCCTCTACTGCCCGCGCGGGACCGACGACCAGACCCCGCACACCCGCGACGAGGTCTACGTGGTCCAGCACGGCACCGGCTGGTTCGTCAACGGCGCGGACCGGCACCGGTTCGCGCCGGGCGACGTCCTCTTCGTCCCCGCGAAGCGGCCGCACCGGTTCGAGGAGTTCTCCGACGACCTCGCCGTCTGGGTGTTCTTCTACGGGCCGGACGGGGGCGAGCGGGCATGACTCTCGAACCGACGCTGCATCGCGACCGCTACCTCACCGCCGATGCCTTTGAGCAGGAGCGGCAGGGGATCTTCTTCGGCGAGTGGGTCTGCGTCGGCCGCGAGGAGGAGGCGCCCGGCCCGGGCGACTACCTGCTCATCGAGCTCGCGGGGGAGAGCCTGCTCCTGGTCCGGGACCGCGAGGGCACCCTCCGGGCTCACTACAGCGTCTGCCGCCACCGCGGGTCGCAGCTGGTCCTCGGCATCGATCCCAAGCCGCACGCCGCCGTCCACGGACCGAGCGGCAGCTTCGCCTCGGGGATCCGCTGCCCCTACCACGCCTGGACCTACAACCTGGACGGATCGCTCCGGACCGCGCCCTATCTCGACGAAGGGGACGGGCTCTGCAAGGAAGACCTCCCGCTGCACCAGGCCGCCGTCTCGAGTTGGGGCGGGTTCGTGTTCGTCCGGATCGGCTCCGGCCGCGCGACGCTGGCGGAGCAGCTGGGCGCGGCGCCCGAACGGGTGCGGCGCTACCCGCTGGGAGAGCTTCGGATCGCCCGGCGGATCCGCTACGAGGTGCGGGCCAACTGGAAGGTCATCCTCGAGAACTACAACGAGTGCTATCACTGCGGCCCGGTACACCCCGAGCTCTGCCGCGTGGTCCCCGCCTTCCGGCAGAAGGGCGGCATGGATCTCGACTGGGACCGCGGCGTGCCGCATCGCGAAGGCGCCTGGACCTTCACCATGAGCGGGACCACGACCAGGAAGCCCTTCGCCGGTCTCGACGAGGACGAGCGCACCCGCCACAAGGGCGAGCTGATCTATCCCAACTTCATGCTCTCGCTCTCGGCCGAGCATGCGGCGGCCTTCACCGTGTGGCCCCACGGCCCCGGCCAGACCACCGTGCTCTGCGACTTCCTGTTCCACCCCGAGGAGATGGCGCGGAGCGACTTCGATCCCTCCGACGCGGTGGAGTTCTGGGACCTCACCAACCGGCAGGACTGGATCATCTGCGAGTCGGTCCAGCGTGGCATGGCGAGCCGGGTCTTCGAGCGCGGATTCTACGCCCCCATGGAGAGCATGAGCCTCGATATCCGGAAGTACCTGGAGGCGCGGCTCGGGACGTCGTGACCCCGTGACGAACCCCTTCGAGACCCTCAAGGCCCGCACGCTCCTCGGCGGCGGGCTTCTTGTTACCGTCCTCGCCGCGCTGCCGCTGGTGGGACGGCATCCGGGCCCGGGAACCCTCGCGCTCGTCGCCTACCCGCTCCTGCTCGCCTGGACCGTGTGGCTCGGCCGCCGTCACGGTGTCCGGTTCCGCCGGCTGCTCGGCGGGCCGGTGGCGGCGGACCAGGTGGTCGCGATCCTCGCCCTGGTCCCGGCGCTGGTGGCGCTCGACGTCGGGCTCATCTGGCTGGTCTACACCCCGCTCAGCTGGGTCAGTCCCGACAGCGTGCGGGCCTGGCTCGAACGGATGGACCGGATGGTCCCCCCCGACCTGGGCGCCGGCGAACGAACGATCTTCGTCGCGGCGGCGGTCCTGCT
>DASZPT010000229.1:0-6573 GCA_035549935.1 Gemmatimonadales bacterium | reverse complement strand
GGAGGAGCGGCAGCGACTGGCCCGGGAGATCCACGACACCCTGGCCCAGGGGTTCGCCGGCATCGTGGTCCACCTCGAGACCGCCGAACAGATCGACCCGCTCCGAGACTCGGCGGCCAAGCCGCACCTCGACCTGGCCCGCTCGGTGGCGCGGGAGGGCCTCGAGGAGGCGCGCCGGATGCTGCAGGCACTGCGGCCCGAGATCCTCGAACGGCGGGCCCTGCCCGAAGCCCTCGACCGGGTGTGCGACGAGTGGTCGCGCCGGACCGGGCTTCGGGCGACACTCGAGGTGACGGGCACGACCCTGCCCCTCCACCCCGACATCGAGCTCACCCTGCTCCGCGCCACGCAGGAGAGCCTGACCAACATCGCGAAACACGCCGGCGCCCGGACGGCGATGGTGACCCTGAGCTACATGGAGGATGTGATCGTGCTGGATGTGCAGGACGACGGCCGCGGCTTCGTGCCGGCGGCGGCGGGCGCGAAGGGATTCGGGCTCGCGGGGATGCGGGAGCGCGCCGAGGCGCTGCAGGGCTCGTTCTCGGTGGAGAGCGTGCCGGACGAGGGCACCACGGTCAGCATCTCCCTCCCGGTGATCGCCCCGTCGGGGACCCACCCGGCGCTCGGCGGAGGTGGCCAGTGACCGCCATTCGCATCGTGATCGCGGACGATCACCCGATCTTCCGCGCCGGGCTCCTGGGCCTGCTGTCGGGCCAGGAGGATTTCCAGGTGGTGGGAGAGGCGGCGAACGGCAAGGAGGCGGTCTCGGTGGCGCGGCACGTCGCGCCGGATGTGCTGCTGGTGGATCTCCAGATGCCGGAGCTCGACGGCGTCGGCGCCATCAAGGCGCTCCGCGAGGCGGCGCCGAAGACCCGGATCCTGGTCCTCACCACCTACGACAGCGACGGGGACATCCTCCGCGCGGTGGAGGCCGGCGCGACCGGCTACCTGCTCAAGGACACCCCCCGCGAGGAGCTGTTCAAGGCCATCCGCGCGACCGCCCGGGGTGACAGCGTCCTCTCGCCGGCGGTGGCCTCGAAGCTGGTGGGACGCGCCCGGGGACCGATCGAGCGCTCCCTGAGCGCCCGGGAGCTGGAGGTCCTGACCCTCGTCGCCAGGGGGATCAGCAACAAGATCATCGGCAAGGACCTCCGGATCAGCGAGGCGACGGTCAAGACCCACCTGATCCACATCTTCGCCAAGCTCGGCGTGGATGACCGGACTGCGGCGGTGACGGCGGCGATCGAAAAGGGGATCTTGCGTCTCGAGAAATAGGGGCCGCCCGGCCCATCGCGCCGAGAGGCCCCGAGTTGCGGACGCGCAACCTCAGTCCAGGGGGAATGTCTCGCGCCGCTCGACATCCTTCCGGATCGCCCACCGGCCCACCCTGCGGCCCAGGTCCTGACCGGCGTTGATGTCGAAGCGGTAGTGGAGACCGCCGTACATCCGCGAAAGCCCCGCGGCCACAACCATTTCGTCGAGTCGCGCGGCGTCCCGGGGGAAGGCGTGCGACAGCACCGTCGCGAAGGCCGCGGTGATGCAGGAATGTCCGCTGGGGTAGGACGGGTGATTGGGCAGGGGAATCGCGAGGGTGATCCCCGGGTCGGCTTTGGTGGGCCGGACGAGCCAGTAGGCGAACTTCGTGTCGAAGCAGCCGATCTGGGCGTCGAATGCCGCCATGTTCGCCAGCGCCAGAATGTGCGCGGCCCTGCGTTCCCCGCGGCCATAGGTCTCGATCAGGTCGTCGGTCACCCCGTTCATGTAGGCGGGACCGCGGGGAGCCCAGAGCACCGCCTGGGCGATCTGCTCCGGCGTCCGGGTGTCGGAGATCGCCCGGATCTCCGCCAGATCGGTCAGGAACGCCGGGGAGCCGAAGGCCGGCGGCGGCGGCGAACGGAATTGATCGCCCGAGGTGAGGAAGAAGGGGCGCGTGCCGTACAGCGAGCGCACCGACGGGGCCGGAGGGTTGGCGCTGCTGGTCCAGTAACCCGGACCGGTCGGGGCGGCCGGCGGAAGCAGGACGTTGAAATTGTCGGCCGCGGCGTACGCGACGACCCCGGCGCCGATCGCCCGGCCAATCTCTTCGCCCCTCGCAAGGCGATCCTGCCGCGTCTTCCCCCGACGCTGGTCGGGCGGGAACTGGGAATCCAGTGTCGCCTCCAGGAGGCCCGCGTCGGCCGGGAAGAAGCTGGTCAGGACTGCGACCGAGGCCCCGGCGGCGGCCGCGGCCGCCGAGGCGGGGCCACCATGCTGACGCATCGGGCGCTCGGCGGCGATGATGGCGTTGTACTGGGCGAGCGAGAGGTAGGCGAGAATCCGCGATTGCAGGTGAACCGCCGTGACTGCCCGGGCAGCGATGAGCTGCTGGGCAGTCCGGTTCCAGGCCACGCTGGAGAGGGGCTGCCGCGGCCAGTCCCGAACCAGTGGCGGTCTCTCGGCGCCCTGCACCATGCCTTCCGGCGCAGTGCTGGTCTCGGAGCACGCGGTTGCCAGCAGGACGGTGCCGGCGACGACCTTGAGTGACGTGCGGTACCTCATGGTTCCTCCCTGACTGTGGGACCTTCGGTTGCCCCGCTCGGCGCCCGGTCTGGTTCGGCGCATTCCGGGTTGCTGCCTCCCGGAGCGGGGGGTACGTTCCGGCATTCTGTGCGGCGGGCGTCATCTGACTGACCCCCGGACCGTCACCACACGGGGTGACGCTGGCAGAGAGGCGACTGCCCATGATCGACCTGCGCACCCTGGGCACCCTGGCGCTGGTCGGGGCCGACGGCACCCCGATCGCACCCGTCCTGTCCCAGCCCAGGCGAGTTGCCCTGCTCTGCTACCTCGCGCTGGCCCGCCCCCGCGGTTTCCAGCGCCGGGACACGCTGTATCCGATCTTCTGGCCCGAGCACGACGCCGGGCAGGCCCGCCACGCCCTCCGCCAGTCGCTCTACTTCCTGCGTCAGGCACTCGGCGCCGACACCATCCTGTCCCGCGGAGATGCGGAGCTGGCGCTGGCGCCTGGGGCGGTCCGCTGTGATGCCTGGGAGTTCGAAGCCGCGCTGGACCGGGGAGATGCCGAGACCGCCCTGGCGCACTATCGAGGCGAGCTGCTCACCGGCTTCCACGTCTCCGATGCCCCGGAGTTCGAACGCTGGTTGAGCCTGGAGCGGGATCGACTGCGACGGCGGGCGGTGGAGGCCGCCTGGGCGCTGTCCCAGGAACGGGAGCAGGCCGGGGATGCCGCTGGAGCGATCGAGGCGGGCCGCCTGGCGACGCTCCGCGCTCCCGGTGACGAAACCGAGTTCCGGCGGCTGTTGCTGTTGCTCGAACGGTTGGGGGATCGAGGTGGCGCGGTCCGGGCCTACCAGGCCTTCGCCGCGGCGCTGAAGCAGGACTACGACCTCCAACCCTCCGCCGAAACCGAAGCACTCCTTTCGAAGATCCGGAGCAGCCCGGCGCGAGCCCCGCTCGAGCCGGTTGCCCCCCAGGCCTTGCCGGCCACACCCGCGCGGCCCCGGACGTCAGGTGAACACCTCGCCGGTCCTCCGGTGCCCACCTCCGGGGGGAGCCCTCGTCGCGCGACCTGGGCGGCATCCGTCCTGGTGCTGCTGCTGCTGTTCACCCTGGCCCTCACGTACCTGCCCCGGAGGGCGCATCCACCACGCTCGATCGCGGTGCTCCCCTTCCGCAACCTGCGGGGAGACTCGGCCGGCGATTACTTCAGCGACGGAGTGACCGAGGAGATTCTCCACGCCCTCGCCCAGATTCCCGATCTGCGAGTGGCGGCGCGGACCTCGGCCTTCCGGTTCAAGGGGAAGGAAGTGGACGTCCGCGAGGTCGGGGCCCTGCTGGGCGTGGCGGCGGTCCTGGAGGGGAGTGTTCAGCGGGAGGGCGACGCGGTCCGCATGACCATGCGGCTGATCGACACCCGGACCGGATACCAGATCTGGTCCGCCAGGTTCGACCGCCGGCTCGACGAGCTCTTCGCGGTGGAAGACGAGATCTCCCGCGCGCTGGCCGACACGCTCAAGCTCACGCTTGGACTCGTGGCGCGCCCGCCCGGCATCCCGAGCGTGGAAGGCCACGATCTCTACTTCCGCGGGCTGTCCCTGCTGGCGCTGAGAGGGCCCGGGCTCCTCCAGGCCATCAACCATTTTGCGGCCGCGCTGGCCATCGACTCGACCTTCGCCCCGGCCTGGGCGGGACTGTCGAGGGCCTACGAGCTGCTCCCGGCCTACTACCTCGCCTCCTATGACTCGGTACTCCCCCTGGCCGAGCAGGCGGCGCGGCGGGCCATCGCACTGGACAGCACGCTTGGCACCGGTCACGCGGCGCTGGCGGGCGTCTACCGCGATCGGATGCAGTGGGCCGAGGCCGAACGCGCCTACCGCCGGGCCCTGCGCCTCGGGCCCAATGACGCGGAAACCATCGAGCAGTACGGGCAGTTTCTCTTCTGGACCGGACAACCGGCGGCTGCGCTCTCCTGGATGCGGCGCGCCCGCAGGCTGGACCCTCTCGCCCCCATTCCGGCCACCACCACGGGCACCGCCTACCTCTTCCTCCACCAGTACGATTCCGCGATCGCCATGCACCGCGAGGCTTCGGAACTGGCGCCCAACCTCCCTCTGCCCTACATGTGGCGGATGTGGGCCGAGCTGAGCGCCGGGCGACACGACTCCGCCCAGCGGGCGGGCCATCGGCTGGCCGAGGCGTCGGGGATCGACCCGGAGATCTACTCGCTCCTGATTCGCGCGGTGGCCGATCCCCGGAGGCGGCAGGAAGCCCTCGGATCCCTGGCCCGCATTCCGGAGTCCGCCTCGTGGGCCTTGAGCGGCACCTACCGGGTGAACTGGCTCATGTTGCTGGGAGACACGGCCGGGGCGCTCGATGCGGTGGATCGGCTGACGAGTCGCCCGTATTACGACGGCATCCTGACCCTCTGGAATCCCCCACTCGATCCGATCCGCCGACACCCTCGGTTCCTCGCCGCCTTGCGGCGGCTGGAGCTGCCGTTCCGGAGTACCGACCAGCGGTAGCGCCCCGGCGTGCTGAACCCCATCCACCGATCGACCGATCCCCACCTCCCCAGCTCGGTCGACGCGCGACCCTCCCCCGCCGCCTAACTTAGTCCGCGTTGGAGGGGCCGAGCAATCACGGATTCACACGCGGGCAGCCAGCCCGGGAAAGATGGGGGAGCGGATGGGGATGAGGACGGTGATGGCCTTCGCGGCGCTGACGCTCTCGGCACAGGCGGCGACGGCCCAGGAGGTGAGCTACGACTACGACAAGACCGCGGCGTTCGCGGGCTACCACACCTACGCCTGGGTGACCGGACACCCGGTGGACGACGCGCTCAATCACAAGCGCATCGTGGCAGCGGTGGACTCGCAGCTCAAGGTCAAGGGGTTCCGGCTGGTGGATGGGAGCGAACACCCCGATGTCCTGGTGGCATATCACGCGAGCTTCGGGAAGAACCTGCAGGTGACCGGCTTCTCGAACGGCTGGGGCGGCTACCGCTTCGCGAACCGGAGCGCGAGTGCGCGGGCCGAGGAGATCACGGTGGGGACGCTGGTAATCGACCTGGTGGACGCGGCGACACGCAGCATCGTGTGGCGCGGCACCGCGAGCAAGGATCTGGATCCGAAGGCGTCACCCGAGAAGCGCGAGAAGAACATCAACCGGGCGGTGGAGAAGGTCTTCAGGAAGTATCCGCCATCGAACTGAGGCCTGGAGCCCGGGGCTTGGGGTCAGCGTCCCCAGGCCCCGGGCTCCAGGGTCCTCTCAGCCCTCCGTCTTCGCGACCGACTTCTCCCAGTTCACGAACAGGAACCCGCCCGGCGCCGGGATCTTGACGTCGCCCGGGGCCGAGGTCACCTGCAGCTGCAACTCCTCGATCGGGTTGTTGGAGCAATCCCAGCAGGCCAGCTTCCAGTCGCCCGGGTGCCGGGTGCGTGAGAGGAGCATGACATGCACCCAGGCGTTGTCCGTCACCAGCGTGCCATTGCGGTACAGGTGCGCGAACGCCCACAGTGCCACCGCGCTGTTGATCGTGGGCACCAGCGGAGTGTGGACCTGGGTCGCGCCGTGGTAGTAGAGCCCCATGATCACCCCGCCGAACTTGGGGTGATGCGGCACGTCCCTGGTCTGCACCCGGTCCATCACCACTTTCCAGCGGACGCCGTCCCGGGTCGTCACCTGCGCCGTCCCCAGCACCGAGTCCTTCGTCGGCCCGAAGTCCCAGGCGCTGAAGGTGAAGGTCCCCTTCGCGGGAACGACGTTGTCGGAGTAGGGACCGTTCTGTGACTGCGACTCCAGCGACTCCTGCTCCTCCCCGAACGCACGCAGGATCGGACCGGCGCTGTCGGGGAAGGGGAACGAACCCGGCAGAATCTGGATGACCGGCCCCGCACCCGTCACCCGGATGGTGTGAACCGCCATGCTGGCGCCGCGGCCCGTGCCGTCGTCCATCACCGACCCACCCTTCATCGACTCGCCGGTCATGGATTCGCCATTCATGGAACCGTGCGGTGCCATCATCGAGTCGTGCTTCGGCATCATCTTGTCCTGCATCATCCGGTCCTTCGCGTC
>DASZPT010000228.1:0-2838 GCA_035549935.1 Gemmatimonadales bacterium | reverse complement strand
GGCGGGTAGGCATACGATGAAGGGCGGGCTTCCTTTCGGAAGGCCGCCCTTCATCGTATCCCTACCCGCCTACCCGCCTACCCGCCTACCCGCTCAGTCCACCACCACGTCCGGCAGCACGTACCGGAGCGGGTCCACCGGCTTCCCGTTCACATGCACTTCGTAGTGCAGGTGCGGTCCGGTGGCGAGTCCGGTGTTGCCGACGTAGGCGATCACGTCGCTCCGCTTCACGATCTGGCCGGTGCGGGCCTCGATCCGGGAGCAGTGGGCGAACTTGGTCTGGAGGCCGTAGCCGTGGTCGATCACGATCACGTTGCCATAGCCCGACTCCCATCCGGTCTTGATGACGCGACCGGCGGCGGGGGCCTGGATCGGCGCCCCCATCGGCGCCTGCACGTCGATGCCCTCGTGGGGCCGGGCGATATGGAGGATCGGGTGCTCGCGCATCGAGCTGAACGCGCTGGTGAGCCAGCCGGCGGTCGGCATGATGCTCGGCATCGCGGCGACGCGCTCGCGGTGGTTGGCGAGGCTGTCGGTCGCTTCCCCGAACGAGGCGGCCAGGAGGTTGGCGCGGCGAATCAGGGCCGCGAGGTCGACCCGCACTTCCGCGGCACGGCGGCCGAGGACGCCCAGGTTCGCGATGCTGTTGGGATCGGCCGGGGCGGCAGGGCCACCGATACCGGCCTGCTGCACCGAGGGGTCGATCGGCTCGAGGTTCGCGAGCAGGCGGACCCGCGCGTCCCGCTCGGCAATGGTCTTGATGGTGTCGCTGAGGCTCGCCAACTCACCGTGCAGCCGGCCGATCTCCTCGGCGAGCCGGGCGTTCTCACGCTCGAGCGCCGCGGAACGCTGGAGATCGACGGAACGCGTGACGGTGCCGTAGCCCAGCAGCAGCGCGACCAGTCCGACCACACCGGCGAAGCCGGTGGCCGTCTTGAGCAGCCGCTGCGACACCTCGATCGCCTTCGAGGCGCCGGAGCCCGGCGGCACGACGACAAAGGTCCACTTCCGTTCGGACATGATCGCCCTGGTGAATGATGAATACAGTATCGCCGATGTCTTGGAATTCTTGTGCCCTTGATCCGGGGAGCCACGGGGGAACCCCGAAGGGCGGGTTAACATGCCCCTCGGTTCGGGGGGTGTCAAGTGCGGTTTGTCACGTCCAAATCGTTGACTGTCAAGGATTTGGTGGGGCCGGCTTGGGAAAGAGGCCGTCGGGTTTCCGGACAGTGGCCCCTTCCACCTCGGGCGTCACCGCCTGGTCCCAGGACCCGGGCCCGGCAGCCGCCTGGCCGAGGTACTGCCAGAGATCCTGCGCCTTGCCGGGCATGAAGGGGGCCGTCAGGACCGCCAGCCGGACGAGGCAACGGGCCAGCGCGGCGAGGGCGGTGTCGAGCTCGGCGGCGCGGTTCTGCTTGGCGAGGGTCCACGGCGCGGTCTGGACGATGTACTGATTGGCCGCCGTCACCAGGTGCCACGCCGCCTCGGCGCCGCCCTTGAGATCGTAGGCGTCCATGGCGTGGCCGCAGGCGGCGACCGCCTCACGTCCCGCGTGGTCGAGAGGGGTATCCTCTCCCTTCGGGACTACCCCCCCGCGGTACCGCTCGATCATCGCCAGCGAGCGGGACGCGAGGTTGCCGAGTCCGTCGGCCAGGTCGGCGAGATAGCGCTCGTCGAACCGCTCCCAGGTGAAGTTGCCGTCGCTCGCGAACCCGACCTCCCGGAGGAGGAAATAGCGGAGGGCGTCGGGACCGTGCCGCGCGATCGCCTCCTTGAGGTCGAGGCGGACCCCGGCGCTCTTCGAGAAGCGGTCGCCCCCGTAGTAGATGAAGCCGTGGGCCCAGACCCGGTCGGGGACGGCCTCCCCGGCGGCATGCAGCATCGCCGGCCAGATCACGCAGTGGAAGCGGGTGATGTCCTTGCCGATGACATGGAGCTGCGCCGGCCAGGCCGCCTTCGATCCCGGGAACCGCTGGGCGGTCCAGTAGTTCGGCAGCGCGTCGAACCAGACGTAGGTGGTCTGGGTCTCGCCGTCGCTCGTCGGCCTGGGGAACGGCACGCCCCAGGTGAACCGGCTCCGGCTGGCGGAGACGTCCTCGAGTCCCTGCCGGAGCAGGCCGAGGATCTCGTTGCGGCGGGTCTCCGGCTGGATGAACTCGGGCCGCTCCTCGAGCAGGTCCTCGAGGAACTTCTGGTAGCGGGAGAGCCGGAAGAACCAGTTGCGCTCCTCGACCCATTGGAGGGTGCGGGTCGGGTGCAGCGCGCACTTGCCGTCCACGATCTCGGCGTCGGTCTTGAAGGCCTCGCAGCCGACGCAGTAGTTCCCCGAATAGCTCTTCTCGTAGAAGTCGTCGGGGTTCTTCTCGAAGATCTTCCGGATCAGCTCCTGTACCCCGGCGTGATGCTCCGGCGCGGTGGTGCGGATGAACTGGTCGTGGGAGATGCCCAGCGCGGCCCAGGTGGCCTGGAAGTTGGCGGCGATCTCATCGACCAGCTGACGCGGGGTCAGGCCGCGGTCGGCGGCGGTCTGGGCCACCTTCTGGCCGTGCTCGTCCATGCCGATGAGGAACCAGACATCGTCCCCGCGGAGCCGGCGATACCGGGCGATGCAGTCCGCGCCGATCTTCTCGAAGGCGTGTCCCATGTGGGGATCGCCGTTGGCGTAGTCGATCGCGGTCGTGATGAAGAAACGGCTCACGCGGGACCCTGGGGTGGCGGTGATCCGGTGGGGGGCCCGCCCTGACCCCCGCCGCCCCGGCCCCGGCGTCCCCGGCGGCGCCGGCGGCGCTTCGCGCCCTCACCGGCGGGCGGGTCCGCGGCTGGGGTCCCGTCATCGCC
>DASZPT010000227.1:0-17955 GCA_035549935.1 Gemmatimonadales bacterium | reverse complement strand
GACGGAGCGGATCCTGACGCCGTTGCTGGGATTGATTCAGGGCTGAGGCCGGGGGTCGGGGGTCGGGGGAAGGGGGAAGGGGAGGGTGTCTGGTGATTTCGTATGAACTAAACTAGATTCTAGCCTCACCTACCTTCCGGTTACGCCTGTGCTGGAGCCTCGCTCGACCCCCGATCCGTTCGTCGCCCTGGTCATCTTCCTTGTGGCCATGGCGCTGCTCGCGGCGCTCTTCTGGCCCAGGCGCGGATTCCTGAGCCGAGTGGTCCGTCTGTTCCGCCTCACCGAGCGGGTCCGGCTCGAGGACGCCCTCAAGCAGCTCTATCACGCCACCGTCGGCGGCCGCTCGGCCACGGTCGAGACCCTCGCCGGATCGCTCGAGGTGCGTCGCGGGGTCGCGGTGCGGCTGGTCGAGCGGCTCACCGAGCTCGGCCTTGCCCGGGCGGAGAATGGGCGGCTCACGCTTACGCCGGCGGGGCAGACCTACGCCCTCCGCATGGTGCGGACGCACCGGCTCTGGGAGCGCTACCTCGCTGATCGATCCGGCCTCTCGCCCGCCGAGTGGCATGAGGAGGCGGAGCGGCAGGAGCACGCGCTGTCGGACGACCAGGTCGAGGCGCTCTCCGCCGGGATGGGACACCCGCGCTACGATCCGCACGGCGATCCGATTCCCACCACCACTGGTGAGCTTCCCGCGCACCTGGGCCAGCATCTCTCCGCCTTCCCGCTGGGGCAGGCGGCGGTGGTGGTACACCTGGAGGACGAGCCGCCGGAGAGCTTCGAGCGGCTGCTCGATCTCGGCCTCCGGCCCGGGGCGCGGCTCCGGCTGCTCGACGCGAATCCCACGGAGGTCCGCTTCCGCTTCGACGGACGGGAACAGATGCTGCCGTCGGTCGTGGCCGATCTCATCACCGTCGAGCCGCTTCCCGCCGACGTGGTGCTGGACGAGGCGCCGCACGCCACGCTCGCGGACCTCCCGGCCGGCGGGTCCGCGCGGGTGGTCCGCATTTCCGCCGCCTGTCAGGGACCCCAGCGGCGCCGGCTCCTCGATCTCGGGGTGGTGCCGGGGACGATCATCACCTCCCAGTTCACGAGTCCCGACGGCGACCCCGCCGCGTATCTCATCCGGGGCGCGCTCATCGCGCTCCGGAAGGCCCAGGCGGAGCTGATCCAGGTGGATCTCCTCCCGGCGCAGGCGGCGAGCTGACATGGCCACCGCGACCCTCCCGACCCGCCGCGGCAAGGCGCCCGAGCTGGTGCAGCTCGGCATCCGTACCGGTCGCCACGACTTCCTCGTCGCGCTGGCCGGCAACCCGAACACCGGGAAGAGCACGGTCTTCAATGCGCTCACCGGGCTCCGCCAGCATACCGGCAACTGGCCGGGGAAGACCGTCACGCGCGCCGAAGGGGTCTTCCAGCACCGCGGCAAGCGGATCCGGCTGGTGGACCTCCCGGGGACCTACTCGCTCCAGGCCGGCAGCACCGACGAAGAGGTCGCGCGCGACTTCATTCTCTTCGGCCGGCCGGATGTCACGCTCGTGGTGCTCGATGCCACGCGGCTCGAGCGGAACCTCCCCCTGGCGCTCCAGATCCTCGAGATCACCGGCCGGGTGGTCGTCTGCCTCAACCTCATGGACGAGGCGCGTCGCCACGGCATCGCCGTCGACCCGGCGAAGCTCGAGCGGGAGCTCGGCGTGCCGGTGGTGGCCGCGGCGGCCCGCCAGGGCGAAGGCATTCCCGCCCTGCTCGACGCGCTCCTCGCGGTCGCGGCCGGCGAGAAGAGCACGACCCCGCGCCGGCTCCACGCCTACCCGCCCGAAGTCGAATCCGCGTTGGGCGAAGTCATCCCGCGGGTCGAGGCGGTTTTCCCGGGACTGCCCAACGCCCGCTGGGTGGCGCTCCGGCTCCTGCAGGGTGACCAGCGGATCGAGGCCGCGGTGCGCAGCGGCGAGCTCGCCGGCTACGCCACCGGCCCCGCGCCCGGGGGAGGCGCGCCATCGGCGACGGCCCTCCTCTTCGAGGTGATCGACCGGTTGCGCTGGCGGCTCAGCTACAGTTTCAACGACAGTCTCTCGGAGGGCTACTTCGCGGAGGCGGAGCGGATCGCGGGCGCGGTCGAACTGCGCGGCATCAGGCGGGCCCGGTTCGACTTCGACCGGCGGCTGGACCAGCTGCTCACCAGCCGGACGTTCGGGTTCCCGGTGATGCTGCTCCTCCTGACGCTGGTCTTCTGGCTCACCGTCGCGGGGGCCAACGTGCCATCGGCGCTGATCGCCGAGGGGCTCATCGACAAGCTGCAGCCGTGGCTCAAGGGACTGGGGGCCAGCGCCGGGTTCCCCGGCTGGCTCAACGGCTTTCTCTTCGACGGGATCTACCTCGCCACCGCCTGGGTGGTGAGCGTGATGCTCCCGCCGATGGCGATCTTCTTCCCGCTCTTCACCCTGCTCGAGGACTTCGGGTACCTGCCGCGGGTGGCGTTCAACCTCGACGCGATGTTCCGGCGCGCGGGGGCGCACGGGAAGCAGGCGCTCACGATGTGCATGGGGTTCGGGTGCAACGCGGCGGGGGTGGTCGCGACCCGGGTGATCGACAGTCCGCGGGAGCGGCTGGTCGCGATCATCACCAACAACTTCTCGCTCTGCAACGGCCGCTGGCCCACCCAGATCCTGATGGCGACGATCTTCGTCGGCGCGCTGGCCCCGGCGCCGGTCGCCGGGCTGGTGGCCGCGGGGGCGGTGGTCGGCGTCGCGGTGCTCGGCATCCTGATGATGTTCTTCTCGAGCTGGCTCCTCACCCGCACCTTCCTGCGGGGCGAGGCGACCACCTTCTCGCTCGAGCTGCCGCCCTACCGGCCGCCCAACGTCCTCCGGACGCTGTACACCTCGCTCATCGACCGGACGCTCATCGTGCTCTGGCGCGCGGTCGTCTTCGCGGCGCCGGCGGGCGCGGTCATCTGGCTGGTCGGCAACATTCACCTGGGGGGTGCGAGTGTCGCCGAGCATATCGTCCACGGGCTCGACCCGTTCGGCCTCCTGCTCGGGCTCAACGGCGTGATCCTGCTGGCCTACGTGGTGGCGATCCCGGCGAACGAGATCGTGATCCCCACCGTGCTCATGCTCACGGTGCTGACCGGGCACCTCACCGGGGTAGGGCAGGGCGCGGGGGTGATGTTCGATCTGCAGTCGCCGGCCGAGGTGGGGGTGCTGCTCCGGGGCGCGGGCTGGACGGCGCTCACGGGCATCAACCTCATGCTCTTCAGCCTCCTCCACAATCCGTGCAGCACCACCATCTACACGATCTACAAGGAAACGGGGAGCAAGCGGTGGACCGCGCTCGCGACGGTGCTGCCGGTGCTGCTCGGCTTCATGGTGTGCTTCGTGGTGGCCCAGGTGTGGCGGCTGATCGGATGACGCACCTCTTCCGGGTGAGCGGGATCGACTGCCCCTCCTGCGCCGATGGGATCACCCGCGCGCTCACCCGGGTCGACGGCGTGCGCGCGGTCGAGGTCGACGTCCTCAAGGGCGAGGTCCGGATCGAGGCCGAGCCGTCGGCCACGCGCGACCGGCTGACGGTCGCGTTGCGGCAGGCGGGTCACCCGGTCCGGCACGAGGCGGGGGAGGTCCTGCGCCGCTCGCATGGGCCGCTGGTCGCCGCGGCGCTCTCGGGGCTCGCCCTCGGCCTGGGGCTGGTGTTCGGCTGGAAGGCGGCGGAGCTGGTCGCGATGCTGGCCGGCGGCTGGTACGTCTTCCCGCGCGGGCTCCGGGCGGTGCGCACCGGCGCGCTGGACATGCACGCGCTGATGTCGATCGCCGCGCTCGGCGCGCTCGTGATCGGCGAATGGGGTGAGGCGGCCGCGGCGATGTTCCTCTTCGCCGTGGCCCGGCTCCTGGAGGAGTGGGCAGTGGGCCGGGCGCGCGACGCGATCGCGGCACTGGTGCAGGTGACCCCGGCGGAGGCGACGCTGATCGGCCTCGAGGGGGACCGGGTGGTCCCGGTCTCGGAGGTCCGCATCGGGCGGCGGATCCGGATCCGGCCCGGGGCACGGGTGCCGCTCGATGGCCGGATTCTCCGGGGACATGGCGCGCTGGACGAATCGCCGATCACCGGGGAGTCGATGCCGGTGGAGAAGGGCCCGGGCGACGAGGTCTTTGCCGGATCGATCAACCACCACGGCAGCCTCGAGGTTCGCACCACGCGGACCGCGGAGGACACCACCCTCGCCCGGATCCTGCATCGGGTGGAGGAGGCGCAGGCGGCCCGGGCGCCTGTACAGACCCAGGTCGAACGCTTTGCCCGGATCTACACGCCCGCCGTCGTCGGGATCGCCGTGCTCCTCGCGGTCGCGCCACCGCTGGTGGGCCTCGCGACCTGGACCGAAGCGGTCACCCGCGCGCTCACGCTCCTCGTCATCGCCTGTCCCTGCGCCCTGGTCATCTCCACACCGGTGACGGTGGTGAGCGCGCTCACCGGCTCGGCCCGCGCCGGCGCGCTCCTCAAGGGCGGCGCCGAGCTCGAGGCGCTCGCGCGGGTCACCACGGTGGCCTTCGACAAGACCGGGACACTCACCGAGGGACGTCCCGCGGTCACCGACGTGATCCCGCTGGACGGCCGATCGGCGGACGAGGTCCTGGCGCTGGCGGCCTCGATCGAGCGGCTGTCGGAACACCCGGTGGCGCGGGCGGTGGTGCGGGCCGCGGAGGCGCGCGCGCTCGCGCTCGCGACGGCGAATGAATTCACCGCCCTGCCTGGCCGCGGCGTCCAGGCCATGGTCGGCGCCTCGGCCTGCTGGCTCGGCAACCGGCGTCTCTGTGACGAGAGCGGCGCCTGCCGGGACGCGGTGCATGAGCGGATGGCCGAGCTCGAGGCGGCGGGGAAGACGGCGATCCTGGTCGCGGAGGGCAACACGCCACTCGGGATCCTTGGCGTGGCCGACCGGATCCGGCCCGAGGCCGCCGGGGCCGTGGCGGCGCTCCGGCGCGCGGGGGTCGGGCGGTCGGTGATGCTGACGGGTGACAGCGCGGCGGTGGCGCGGCCGGTGGCGGTGGCGGTGGGCATCGACCGGATCGAGGCCCGGCTCCTCCCCGAGGAGAAGCACGCCGCCGTCGCCGCGCTGGAGGCGGCGGGCCAGCGGGTGATGGTGGTGGGGGACGGGATCAACGACGC
The DNA here is from genome assembly GCA_035549935.1 of Gemmatimonadales bacterium. Classification (GTDB taxonomy): domain Bacteria; phylum Gemmatimonadota; class Gemmatimonadetes; order Gemmatimonadales; family GWC2-71-9; genus JADJOM01. Next base: position 12,795 of record DASZPT010000227.1, on the reverse strand, counting down.
GCCGGCCCTCGCCGCGGCGAGTGTGGGCGTGGCGATGGGGCTGGCCGGGACCCACGTCGCGCTCGAGACGGCCGACGTGGCGCTGATGGGTGATGATCTCGGGCTCCTCGCCCCGCTCATCCGGCGGGCGCGGCGCGCGCTCGCGATCGTGCGCCAGAATATCGCCATCGCGGTCGGGCTCAAGGCGGTGTTCCTGGTCCTGGCGGCGCTGGGCCAGGCGACGCTCTGGATGGCCGTTGCCGCCGACATGGGGGCGAGCCTGCTGGTGATCGCGAACGGGATGCGGGCCCTGGGAGGTTCCACGTTCCGGGTTCCGCGTTCCGCGTTGTCTCGAGCGGAGTGAAGTGGGTATCACCGGAGCGGGCACTGTCGAACTCGGAACTCGGAACTCGGAACCCGGAACTCGGAACCCCATGACCGCCGAACCACTGACCCGGTCCGCCGAGGACTATCTGAAGGCGATCTACCACCTGACGACGGTGGGGACGCCGGCCACGACCACGGACCTCGCGCAGGCGCTCGACCTGGCGCCCGCGTCGGTCAGCGGAATGCTCCGGCGGCTCGCCGAGCAGGGGCTGGTGGACCACGAACCGTATCGCGGGGTGACGCTCGCGCGGGAAGGCCGGCGGATCGCGCTCCGGATGCTCCGCCGGCACCGGCTGATCGAGGCGTATCTCGTCGCCCATCTCGGCTACAGCTGGGACACGGTTCACGACGAGGCGGAGCGGCTGGAGCACGCGGTGTCGGACACGCTGGTCGAGCGGATGGCGAAGGTCCTGGGCAATCCCCAGGTCGATCCGCACGGGGATCCGATTCCCGGCCCCGATGGCTCACTGGCTGAGGTGGTCTACGTGCCGCTGGCGGACCTCGCGGTGGGCGACGCGGCCGAGATCCGCCGGGTGAACACCAGTCAGGCGGACCGTCTGCGCTACCTCGGCGCGACCGGGCTCACGCCGGGGACCCGTATCTCGCTCGTGAGCCGGGAGCCGTTCCAGGGTCCGCTCCGCGTCCGGGTCGGCGACCGGGAGCAGGTGATCGGGCACGAGCTGGCGGAGATGGTGTGGTGTGTGAAGAGTGGCTAGGGCGGGAGGCGGGAGGCAGGAGGCGGGAGGGGCGGGGCGAGGGGCGTGAGGAGCGGGACGTAAGTGAGCGGTGGCCCGATTGAGGGCTATCCCTGCGAGCGAACTTGAGTCCCGCGACGAGCGTTCCTCGCCCCGTGCCCTCCCCTCGCCTCGCGCCCTCACCCCGCCTCGCGCCCTCGCTCCGTCGCGACCGACCGACGCCCCGCTACTCCCGCAGGGCCTCGAGCAACCGCACCAGTCGCGCGTTCCGCGCCTCCCGGAGTTCCGGGATGTAGTTCGCGTAGGCCTTCTCGACCAGGCGCGCCAGGCGCTTCTGGTCCTCGATGCTCAGCTGTTTCCACTCCGCCAGGCTCTTCCAGATCTCCTCGTAGGTCCCGAGCAGCTGGGCGAGGAAGACCTCGATCCCCCAGCCCCCCGCCGAGAGATGATTTTCCAGGTGCGGGCCGGAGGCGGCCCAGCCGAGGGCGGGGCCGACCGAGACGGCGCGGTCGACGTCTTCCACATCCAGCACCCCGTCCAGCACCAGCTGGATGCATTCGCGCCAGACGGCGGCGCTGATCCGGCCGGTGATGTTGCCCGGCACTTCCTTGCGGAAGACGATCGGCGCCCGGCCGAGCATGCTCAACCAGAACCGGATGTCCTCGACGCAGGTGGGGTCGGTGTGCGGGGTGGGGACCACCTCCACCAGGGGGATCAGCTCCACCGGGTTGAGGGGGCGGGTGACGAGGAACCGGGAGGCGTGTTCGAGCCGGCTGGCGAGGACGCTCGGGGCGAGTCCGGTGGTGCTGCTCGAGATGATGGCGGCGCGGCGGGCGACCTGCTCGATGAGCTGCAGGACCTTCTGCTTGATGGTGAGTTCTTCCGGCACCGCCTCGATCACCCAGTCGGCCGACTCCACCGCCTGGAGGAGGCTCCGGCCCACCCGCATCTGGTTGAGCGCGTCCTCGGCGACGGCGACCTCGGCCCGTCGGAGCCGGACCAGGCTCACCACCCGGTCGCCGATGGCCTCCGCGGCGGTCGAGAGCAGGTCGCCGTCGGCGTCGTAGATCGCGACCGGCCAGCCCGCGGCGACGGCGAGGGCGGCCCAGCCACGGCCGGTCTCACCCGCGCCGACGATCGTGACCCGAGGCGTCTCGAAGCGTGTCATGGGATGTGTCTACGATAACGTTGGACGAGCGGGGAGCCAATGGGAGGTATCATTAGGCGGGTAGGCGGGTAGGCGGGTAGTGACACGGGAGCGAATTCACGTGCTGGTTGCGCTGACTCTGACTTTCCTGTGCGGCGGAATCGCCGGCCAGATTTCCGATTCCCACCCGCGGGCCCGGCCCCCCGCCTACCCGCTCGTCGCCCTGGAACGCCGTCTCGCCGAGCGGCTCGGGGCCCGGGTGGGGGACACCCTCGAGGCCGGGCTCGAGGCGGGCGCGCTCGCCGGGCGGGTGGTGGTCGGCGCCATCTACGAGCCGGCCACCGATCCCTCGGTCATCACCCGCCGCGAGTACTACCTCCGCTTTCACCTGCCCGATCTCGCGGCGCTGCTCGGTACGCCGGACCGGGTCGATCGCTTCGGCCTCCGGCTGGTGCCGGGGGTGCCGGTCGACAGCGTCACCCGGACCCTCAACCGGGTGGCCTTCGGCTACCGCGCCTATTCCTCGAGCGACATCGCGAGCGAGTCCTCCCAGACCTTCAAAGTCGTGAGCCGCTTCCACCGGGCGATCGCGGTCATCTCGGTCATGGCGAGCGCCATCTTCCTCCTCTGCATCATGCTGCTCAAGGTCGAGGAACGGCGGCGGGACGCCGCGGTCATGCGCTTCACCGGGATCAGCAGCCGGACCATCTTCGGCGCGTTGCTCCTCGAGGCGATCCTGATCGCGGCCCTCGGCTCGGCGATGGGGGTGGGCATCGCGGCGCTGGCGAGCGCCACGACCAACGCCTACTACCAGCGGTTCTTCGATACCGCCCTGGTCTTCTCGGTGATCACCGGCGGCATCGTACGGTTCAGCGTGGTGCTGTCGCTGGGGCTCGGGCTCGCGGCGGGAGCGCTCGCGGCATGGCGCCTGGCGCGGACCAGGCCGCTGGTCCTGTGGGGGCGGGGATGACCCCGCTCCGCAACCTCCTCCGTCACCCGGTGCGGAGCGCGCTCGCGCTCGCGGGCATCGCCATCACCACGGCGATGCTGCTCGACATGGTCCTCCTGGCCGGCGGGATCGAGCGCTCGTTCGAGCGGATGCTGCTGGTCCGCGGCTTCCAGATCCGGATCTCGCCCAAGGGGACGCTGCCGTTCGACACCGAGGCGACGATTCCGGGGGTGACGCCGCTGGTCGGGGCGATCCGGGCCGACAGCGCCGTCGACCGGGCGGGCGCGATGCTGGGCGCCTCGGTGTACGGGCGCCGGGGCGACAGCCTGGTGACGCTCTTCGGGTACGGCATCGACCCGGTCGCCCAGGGGGTCTACCAGGTGGAGGAAGGCACCGACCTCGCCGAGGGTGACGCGGCCGGCGTGCTGCTCAGCGCCCCTGCGGCGGCGCTGCTCCACGCCGGGGTGGGCGACACCATCACCCTCGTCGGCCGGCTCGATCCGCAGGCGGCGACCGGGGCGGTGGAGCATCGGCTGGTGGTACGGGGGCGGGTGAAGTGGCTCTACGACTACCGGGGCCAGCCCTCGGTGGGCACCACCCTCCCGGTGATGCAGTCGCTGGCCCGGTTCCGCGCGGAGGACCGCGCGTCGGCGGTGCTGGTCCGCGTCCGGGACGACCGCGAGGTCGAGCCGGTCACCGCCAGGCTCCGGCAGGCGCATCCGATGCTCGAGGTGAACAGCATCGCCGACATGGTGGTCCACTTCCGCACGCGGCTGGTCTACTTCCGCCAGCTCTCCTACATCCTCGGCAGCATCAGCCTCGTGGTCACCGTGCTCCTCGTCTCGACCCTCATGACCATTACCGTCAACGAGCGCCTGGGCGAGATCGCGACCCTCCGGGCGATCGGGATCTCCCGCGCGACCATCCTCAAGGGCGTCATGCTCGAAGGGGCGTTCCTCACGATCGCCGGCGGGCTGCTCGGCTCCGCCTTCGGCATCGTCACGGCGCGGTTCCTCGACCGGATCCTGACCTCGTTCCCGGGGTTGCCGGCGGCGATCTCCTTCTTCGTTCCCTACCCGCAGAGCCTGGTCATCGCCGGGATCGTGCTGCTGGTGACCGGGATCGCGGCCGGGGTCTATCCCGCGCTGGTCGCGGCCGGCTCGCCGATCGCCGCGACGCTCCGCACGGAGGCCACTTGACCGTCGTCGCGCGGGCGCGGGACCTCCGCAAGGACTATCCGATGAACGGCGAGACGGTCCACGCCCTCCGCGGCGTCTCGCTCGACATCCGGCAGGGCGACTACGCGGCGATCGTGGGCCCGTCGGGGTGCGGCAAGTCGACGCTGCTCCAGCTGCTCGGCGGGATCGACACGCCGTCCGGCGGGAGTGTCGAGATCCTGGGGCAGCATCTCGAGTCGATGAACGACCGGGACCTCACCCGGCTCCGGCTCACCCGGATCGGCTTCGTCTTCCAGCGGTTCCACCTGCTTCCGGTCCTCTCGGCGGAGGAGAACATCGAGCTGCCGATGGCGGAAGCGGGAATCGGCCGGGCGGAGCGGCGGGCGCGGGCGAAGGAGCTCCTGGGCTACGTGGGACTGGCCGACCGGGGCCGGCACCGCGCGACCCAGCTCTCGGGCGGGGAGATGCAGCGGGTGGCGATCGCGCGGGCGCTGGCCAACCGTCCCGCGCTCATCCTGGCCGACGAGCCCACCGGCGAGCTCGACGCCCGCACCGGGCGGAGCATCCTCGACCTCTTCCAGCGCCTCTCCGCCGACGGGGTCACGCTGGTGGTGGTGACCCACGACGAGAAGCTCGCCGGCGAGGCGGGGCGGGTGGTGCACATGCTGGATGGGGAGATCGTGGGCGATGTTCCGGGTTCCGACCCGGAGCCCGGAACCCGGGACCCGGAACTCCAGTGCTGACCACCCTCGCCTTCCGCCAGCTCTTCGTCAACCGGGGGCGATCGCTGCTCCTGCTCCTGGGCTACGGCCTCGGGGTCGGGGTCATGATCGTCCTGCTGTCGGTGGGGCAGGCGATGGTGGATCAGTCGAAGGACGTGTCGCTGATCGGCGGGGGGGAGGTGACGGTGCTCCCGCAGGGGATCGATGTGGAGGCGATGCGGACCGGTGGCCTGAGCGGGCTCTACTTCAGCATCGACCGGGCGCGCTTCCTGACCCGGCAGCTCCTCGGCGGCGCGCGCAACGCCGCGCTGGTCGAGGCCGTCTCGCCGGTGATCGAGAACAAGCTGATCTACCTCCGGAAGCCGGGGGGTGAGCCGGTGGCGGTGCGGGCCGGCGCCGAAATCCCGAGCCGCGCCGCCGCCCTGGGCGCTGGCCTCCGTCTCCTCGCGGGGACGTGGCAGGACGCGCCCGCCGATTCGCAGTGGATCGCGCCGACGCCGGAGCAGCTGTATCACGAGATCGACCGCTTTCACTACCCGCCCACCGCGGATTCGACCTGGGCGGAGTGGCACTACTTCAACCTCGCGGTCAGCGCCGACGAGTGGTGGTACATCACCTATCTCGTGGGCGGTTCGATCCCGACCGGCCGTTGGGGCGGGCGGCTGCTGATTTCACGGCGGGCGCCGGGCGGGGGCTACGAGCGCTACATCGCGGACCTCCCGGCGAGCGCCGTCGCCTTCGACACCGCGGGCGCCGACCTCTCCCTGGGCACGAACACCGTCCGGCAGCGGGAGGGGAAGTACCGGCTGGCGGGCGAGGCGTCCGGGCCGGCGGGGAAGGTGCGCTTCGATCTCGAAGTCACGCCCGGCAGGAACCGCTACTTCCCGCCGGTGGACCTCAAGGAGGGGGAGTATCTCTCGGGCTACGTGGTGCCGGTGCTCCGCGGGACGGCGCGCGGGACGATCTGCCGGGCGGGGCGATGCCGTCAGCTCGATGCGGTGGAGGCCTATCACGATCACAACTGGGGTGTGTGGCGCGACGTGACCTGGGACTGGGGGGCGGCCCGGGGGGCGACCTTCAACCTGCTGTACGGGGCCGTCTACGCGCCGAGCGACACGGTGGCGGCGACGTCGTCCGGGGCGCCCCGGGTCCTGGTGGCGCTGGTCGATTCCCTCGGCGTCCGGCAGATCCTGCGGGCGCGGTCGGTCGCGTATCGCGGCAGGCTCCGGGACGCGGTGCGCGAGGGGATCGCGGTGCCGGCGGAGTTCGAGTTCGTGGCGGCGCGCGAGGAGGACACGGTGCGGGTGACCGCCACCATCCACGATTTCCAGGCGACCGGCGGGGTGGGGGGACGGGACCGGCACTTCCTGCAGATGCGGGGGAGCTTCCGCCTCGACGGGCGGGTGGGCGGGGTCGCGGTGGCGGATTCGGGGAGCGGGTTCTTCGAGACGTACCTCGGGGGTGAGCAGTGAGGGGTAAGGGGTGAGGGGGACTCGGCGCAGGAAGTCCCCGTGCGCCGTCCCCCTTTACTCCTCACCCCTCACGCCTCACCCTCAGAACCCCGCCTGCCGCCGGAACTCCACGATCTGCCGCGTGTGCCGCTCGGTATGCGCCGCGGCGAAGAGGAGCCACTGCACCCCATCCATCGGCCCGATGAGCGGGTGCGGGACCCCGTAGCCCCGCAGGTCCTCCGTCCGCGCCGCGAGCCACTCGAGCAGGAGCCTGCGGGACTCCACGAAGTCGGCGATCAGCGGCGTGGCGCCGGCCCACTTGCCGGTCGGCAGGGTGAACTCCGGTGCGGAGTACCGCTTGTCCCGGTTGGCCATCAGCCGGACGATGACTTCGTCGCCCATCGGAGAACGGCTCCCGGCGGGGAGCGGGGTGTCGAGCAGCTTCTTCGCCATCAGCCGCTGGATGTTCCGGAAGACGCCGGCGGTATGCTCGGCCGTCTGTCCGACCGACCAGACCTCGGGGGAGCTGGTGTAGAGCCACCGGTCGCCCGGGATCCCCTCGAGGGACCGCAGGAAGCCATCGGTGGTGGCGGTGATCTCGTGTGCCAGCTGCTCGTGACGGTTGGCGGACATGGGACCTGGAGTCGAGGAGTCTAGAGGCCGAGCCGGAGGGTGAGCGCGGCGGTGTAGTACCGGAACGCGCCGGTGGTGCTGCTCTCGGCGCTGTTGGAGATGCCGCCCGAGAGGGCGACCTCGTTGTCGATCGACCAGCGGCGGGCGGCGCGGGCCTCGCCGTGCCACTCGCTCTGGGCGCTGCCAGCCTTGCCGATCTTCTGGGTCCCGAGTCCTCCCGAGAGCCGGAAGGCCCAGCGACGCACGCCGTAGGTGTAGGAGCCACGCACTTCCCCCACCAGGAAGCGGTCGGGCGCGAAGTACCCGTCGCCGCGGGTGTCGTACCCGAGCACCCGGCCGAACGCGCCGACCGTGAAGTGTCCCGCTACCCGCTGGGTCACGGCGAGGAGGAGCCAGCGCCGCCGGTTGTCGTCGCTGAGCCAGGCGGTGCCGGCCCCGGCGCCCAGCGACAGCCCGGGACGGGGCTCGACATCGGCGTCCAGGCTCAGCTCGTCGACATCGAGTCCCCGGCCGAGGAGGAGCGCCGTCTCGTCGAAGCTGTAGTGCGCGTAGCCGGCGCCGAGGCCGGCGGCCGGCGAGAGCCGGAGACTCGAGGCGACGCGCCAGGTGGCGGGGCTCCGGTCGGCGGCCCCGTCGCTCGACAGGCGCCGGACCCCCAGCGCGCCCGTCAGGTTCACGTGCCCGCGGTCCAGCGAGAGGCCGGCCTCGCCCGACAGGCGACTGCCGTTGCGCACCGGGTCGCTCGCCTCGGCGACCCCGGCGCTGGCGAACCCGCGCAACCCGTTGGCGAGGAGGAGCGAGGTTGCGGCGTTCTGCCACCAGAGGGTGTTCCGGTCGGAGTCGCGGCTCCAGCCGAGGGTGAGGTCGGCCCGCGGGCGGCGGAGCGCCCGGATCGCGCGCTGGGCCTCGAGGGCGGTGCGGTCGGCCGGCGCCACCGCGAGCGCCCGGGCGACATACTGCTCGGCCTCGCCGGGCCGCCCCTGCCACTGGCGGACCTGCCCGAGGCCGACCAGCGCGCCCACATGCCCGGGGTTCCGCGCCAGCACCCGCAGGTAGTACTGCGACGCCTGGCCCAGGTCTCCCCTCCACGCCGCGACCTGCGCCTGGCCCGCGAGGGCGTCGAGGTCGGTCGTGTCGCTCCGGAAGAGGTCGGCGTAGGCGCGATCGGCCTCGGTGAGGCGGCCGGCCCACGCGAGGGTACGGGCCCGGCCGTAGGCGGCGTCACGCCGCTCGGGGTGGGCCACGATCAGCGAGTCCCACTTGATGAGCGATTCGGCGTACCGTCCCTTCCACGAGAGGACCGTCGCCTCCTGCAGCCGCACGTCGGGCTCGCCGGGCTCCATCTCGCGCGCGTCCCGGAGCAGGGCGAGCGCCGAGTCGAGCCGCCCGTCCCACGCGGCGAGAATGCCAAGGCGGTAGAGGGCGCGCACAGAGCCGGCGTCGTCGTGGAGCGCCGATTCGTAATGGGCGCGGGCGGCGGGGTAGTCACCCCGGGCCCAGGCGGAGTCGCCGGCGGGGACCTGGGCGGCGGCGGGGGTGGCGAGACACAGCAGGAGAAACAGCGTTCCGAGTTCCGAGTTCCGAGTTCCGCGTTGGTGGCGGCACCGGGTGCAGGAGCGCGGGCGCTCGGCGGGCGCTTCGTGGAACGCGGAACGCGGAACGCGGAACAGCCGACCAGGAGCTCTCGTCACCACTCCCCCCAGAGCGCCTTGAGCGAGTCGTACACCGGCTTGAGCCGCTGGTGATGCTTCGGCGTGGTCCAGGCGGGCCACAGCCAGGTCGGGAAGCGGCGCCGCTGCCAGGTCCCCTGCTCGGCCTTCGGCAGCGAGCCGATCACCGACCACGCGTCGGTCGGGGTGCGCTGGCGGCCGAGGACCGCCACGCCGACCCGGATGCCGTCGGTCGTCGCCGTCCCGATGTCGCCGTCGTCCCGCTCCTCGTAGAGCACCGTGCGGGTCGAGGGGTCGCTCACGTTGAGGAGCCCCCACGCGAGGCGCAACTCGATGGTGCCGGTGGCCTGGTCATAGTACCAGTCGGAGAGGGTCGACCCCGCCTCGGTGCCGTAGCGCAGGTGACCCCGGTTCACGCCCTTCGCCCCGATGAACCGGCCGTCCCGGGTGAAGCGCGCGCGGTTCGTGATCACGAACAGCGAGTCGAACCGCCCATCGCTCCGCGGCCGTGTCACGATGGGCCGGTGGCGGAACTTGCCATAGTCGTCGCCGTCCACGATCACGTCCGCGGAGGCATACGGGTTGTAGTCCGGCGTGACCAGGAGGTTGCTCGCGGCCGTATCACCGAGGAGCGCCAGGAACTCGAACCCCACGTTCCCGCTCAGCGCCGCGCCGGGGAGGCTCACCTGTCCGAGGTCGGCGCGATAGGTGTCCAGGGCGATCGCCACCTGCTGGCCCTGGGTGGCGCCGGGGAAGGGGCGGCCGGCGAACCCCGCCAGCTCGACGGAGAGATAGAGATACGATTCGTCGGCCCCGATCCCCACCCGGCCCGGCTGGCCGGCGGTGGCGGTGGAATCGGCGAGGTAGGGCGCGAGGGCCCGCCACCGGGCGATGTCGCCGCCGAGGACCGGCGTGGTCGCGCCGTCGCCGGCGTACATGCCGAGGATCCCGTAGTTCTGCTCGGCGTCCATCACGTTGTGCCACTGGCGGGTATTCTCGAGCGGGATCTCGTAGTCGATCACGATCCAGTTCTTCTTGAACCACTCGTCGATCCACGCGAAGATGATGCCCCCCGCGGCGCCTGCCTCGCGGATCTCGCGCGTGAGCCGGGCATCGATCGCCGCCATGGCCATTTCGTCGTGCCCGCCATGGTGCCACCCCTGTGGCTGCAGGTGGGCGAGGCCGCGACTCGACGGCACGCCGTACTCCGAGAGGAGCAACGGGATCCCGGCGTGGTGGCGCTTGAGGTCCACGAGGTAGCCGAAGTAGTTCGAGCGCCCCTCGCTGGAACTGGCCTGGTTGTACGCGGGGTCGTAGAGCAGGAAGTCGGGATAGTAGGGATAGGCGTGGTAGCTCGCGAACCATCCGGCCGGGTTGGCCGCCGTCGCCCGGATCACCATGGCGTCGAGGCCGATGGCGTCGTTCTCGTACTCGACCGGGTCGCGCGGGAGCGGCCGTCCCACCTTCCGGCGCCACTCGCTCTCTTCCTTGCCTGTCGCCTCGGTGATGTGGGTCAGGGGGTCGAGCGTGGGCCAGTTGGTGTAGGCGATGGGGCGGATGGTGTTCCAGGTGTCGACCTCGTAGCCGAGCAGGTAGTCGCACTGCTCCGCCATCCAGATGTCGGTCGCCGCGGCGCCGGGCCGGGTGGAGAGATAGCGCCCGCGATACGGCGCCGGGGAAGGATGCCTGGCGTCGAACTCCTTCACCGCGTACGGCTCCCACTCGCGTCCGATGATGTAGCCCAGCACCCAGCGCGAGACGTCGGCATCGTAGCGTCCGCCGGCGTGACCCGGCCGGACCGGGATCTCGATGCTGCCATGCAGCAGGTCGACCACCCGCCGCATTTCCTGCCGGAACTCGTCGCGCCAGCTCGGGTCGTTGAAGTCGTGCTCCGGCGGCAGCTCGGTCCAGACGCCGTGGATGAGCCAGAAAGGACGCGCCGGATGGGCCCGGTTCCACGCCAGCACCGCGCGGTAGAACGAGGGCGGCAGGATGGTGTAGAGGCGGAGGGTATTGGCGTGCATCGCCGACAGGGTATCGAGCCAGCCGGCGTAGGTCAGGGAGTCGGGGGGGAACTCGCTCGGGAATTTCCCCGGCAGCGCCACGCCCAGGTTGACCCCGTTCACATAGAACCGCTTCCAGCCGACCAGGCCGGGGACCTCGAAGTAGTCGCCGCGGGTGCGGGCATCGACGCGGAGGCGGGTGAGACGGCTGCGCCGGCCGAGCGGCGGGCGGTTCCAGTCGGGATCGATGCGGGCCAGGATCTCCTTCGTCGCGGCGTTGTCGGGGTGGAGCTCGAGGGCAGTGAGTGCGGCGGCACGGGCGCCAGCCGGGTCGCCCCGGCGCCAGCGGGTGAGGACCAGTCCGTCCCAGGCGTCGCCGTTGGCGGGCGCCCGGGTCGTGACCAGCGTGAAGAGCGAATCCGCCGCCGCCACCCGGTCGCTCCGCAGGTGGGTGTACCCGAGCCCGACCTTGGCGTCGAAGTTGTCCTCGCAGAGGCGGTCGGCCCGGGCAAAGCGCTCGGCGGCCACCGGGATCGAGTCGGTCCGGTAGGCGCGCCACGCCGCGGCGACCAGCTCGGCCGCCTCCGGTGGGCAGGGTCCGGGCGAACGGGTCGGCCGGCCGGCGGCGAGCAGGGCGAACCCGGCGACGGCGGCGAGGAGCGAGTGTAGATTCGGTCCCATGGGTTGCCCCAATCTTAGCCACGGAGTGAACCGGTTTCATGGGTGAGAGCACGCTGGACGCCACACGGGCACTGGGCCGGACACTGATCGACGAGTTCGGGCAGGGGTGGGCGCGCGGGAAGCCGGACCTCATGATGAGCGTCTTCTCGGCCGATCCGGTGTTCATCGAGACGCCCTTCTCCGAGCCGCTCACGGGGCTCGACGCCGTGCGGGGCTACTGGGCCGACGTTCCGCTCAACCAGTCGGAGATCACGTTCACCTCGGGCGAGATCTTCGCGGCGGGTCCCTGGTTCTCCACCGAGTTCAAGTGCCTCTTCCGGCGCCGGCGGACGGGCGAGTGGGTCGAGGCCCGCGGCGCGATCTTCTGCGAGACCGACGGCGCGAAGATCACGGAGATGCGGATGTACTGGCATCGCAGGTAGGCTGGAGGTCGGGGGCCGGGGGTCAGGGGCGGCACACCCCGGTCATTCCGAGCGAAGCGAGGACTCCCTGGTTCCCTTCCGTGCCCCCGACCCCTGACTCCCGACACCATGTTCCCAGCATGATCCTCCTCTACATCGCGTTCGGCAGCGCCGCCGGCGGGGTGCTGCGTTACCTCCTGGGGGGCGCGATCCAGCGGGCCGCCGGCGGGACCTTCCCGCTCGGCACCCTCCTCATCAACATCACCGGGTCCTTCCTCCTCGGTCTCCTCTACCGCTATTCGGCCGATTCGGCCGCCATCACCCCCGAGGTCCGCGCGATGCTCACCATCGGCCTCTGCGGGGGGTACACGACCTTCAGCAGCTTCAGCTACGAGTCGATCCGCCTGCTGGAGGATGGCCAGGTGGGACGGGCGCTGCTCTACGTCGGGCTGAGTGTGGTGCTCTGCCTCGCCGCGACCGCGCTCGGCATCATGTCAGGGCGCGAGCTGGTCGCGCTCAGGAGGGGGTGACACCATGCACGGCCTCACCGGCGAACGGGTCCTCATGCGGATCCACATCGGCGAACGGGATCACTTCGAGGGGATGCCGCTCTACGAGGCGATCGTCCAGCTGCTCCGCAAGCGGGGGTATGCAGGGGCGACGGTGACCCGCGGCATCATGGGCTTCGGCGCGACGGCCACCCTGCACACCGACAAGGTGCTGCGCCTCTCGGTCGACCTGCCCATCGTGGTGGAGTGTGTGGAGAGCGAGGAGAAGATCGAGGCGATCCTTCCCGAGCTCGACCGGATGATCGGTGGCGGGCTCGTCACCCTGGAGAAGGTGCGGGTGATCGCGTACCGGGGGGAGAAGTGGGGGGGGGGGGGGGGGGGGGGGGGGGG
>DASZPT010000226.1:0-9659 GCA_035549935.1 Gemmatimonadales bacterium | reverse complement strand
GGAGGTCGCAGAGGAAACCCAGGGCAGGACAGCCACACGGACATTCCAGACTCACGGTAGACGTTCACTGCACTGACCCCTCTGCGCTCTCTGCGCCCTCTGCGCCTCTGCGTTGAAATCGCCTCAGGTCGCCTTCACGAGTTCGACGGCGTCTTTCCCATCGAGTTCCCGTACCTGAACGTCAATCCGTTCGTCCTTCCCGACACTCTGGCGGAGCCCCACGATGTCCGGCTGGATCGGCAGCTCGCGCCCGCCCCGGTCGACCAGCACGCAGAGGAGGATCCGGCGCGGGCGCCCGAAGTCGGCCAGCTCGTCGAGCGCCGCGCGGATGGTCCGCCCGGTGTAGAGCACGTCGTCCACGATCACGACCGTGCGCCCGTCGAGATCGGCGGGGAGGTGCGTCTCCCCGATCACCGGCCGTGGGCCGATGGTCTGGAGATCGTCACGATAGAGGGTGATATCGAGCTTGCCGGTGGGGATGGCCCGCCCCTCGAGACCTTCGATGAGCTTCGCGAGACGCTGGGCCAGCTCCACCCCGCGGCGCTGAATCCCCACCAGCACCACGTCGGCGGTCCCGTGGCAGCGTTCCACGAGTTCGGAGGCCATGCGGGTGAGCGCGCGGGCGATGGCCCGGTCGTCGAGGAGGGTCGAGCGGGAGGGCATGGTCGGGCCGGAAGGTAGTAACTCCGGCCCGGGAAGGCTACTGGGTGGTTCCGAGTTCCGAGTTCCGGGTTCCGAGTCGCGGCGCGGGCCGCCGGAGCCAGGCAGGGAGGCGGAGCGCCATGAGCAGCAGGAACGCCACCAGGTAGACGATCCCCTTCGTGATATCCAGCTTCTGCACCATCAGGTAGTGCAGCACCCCGAGCGCGGTGGCGAGGTAAACCAGGCGATGGAGCCGGCCCCAGCGCTTCCCCAGCCGGCGGATCATCCCGTCGGTCGAGGTAACCGCGAGCGGGATCAGGACGAGGAACGCCACGAACCCCACCGCGATCCGCGGGTGCTTCACCGTGTCCGCCCAGATGAGCCCCGGGTCGAGCGACTGGTCGAACACGAAGTAGGTCACCGCGTGGAGCAGGACGTAGAAGAACGCGAAGAGGCCGAGCATGCGGCGGAGCCGGATGAGCTCGCTCCAGTGGGTGTACTTCCGGAGCGGAGTGACCGCCAGTGTCGCCAGCAGCAGAACGATGGTCGCGAGGCCGGTGACCACCTGGATGGTCTTCACCGGGTCGGCCCCGATGTCCCGGTACCCGAAGGCGGCCAGCACCAGCCAGACCAGGGGGCCGAGGGAGGCGACGAACGCGAGCGGCTTCACCACCCGGGTGGTGAACTGCAGTCGGGTCACGCGCCCCCGCCTAGAAGTTCCTGCGGAGATCCATCCCCGCGTAGAGCCCTGCCACCTGGTCGGCGTAGCCGTTGAAGGGCAGCGTGGGCCGCCGGAACAGCTCGCCGATGCGGCGTTCCCGGGCCTGGCTCCACCGCGGGTGATCCACACTCGGATTCACGTTGGCGAAGAACCCGTACTCGTCCGGGGCCACCGCCGCCCAGGTCGTGAGCGGCTGCTCGGCGGTGAACCGGATCCGGACAATCGACTTCCCCCCCTTGAAGCCGTACTTCCACGGCACCACCAGCCGGAGCGGCGCCCCGTTCTGGTTGGGGAGCGGCTTGCCATAGAGACCGGTCACCAGCAGCGCCAACGGGTTCATCGCCTCGTCCAGCCGCAGGGCCTCGACGTAGGGCCAGGGCAGGATCCGGCTCCGCTGTCCCGGCATCTGGGCCGGGTCATGGAGCGTCGTGAACTCGACGTACTTCGCCCGGCTGGTCGGCTGCATCCGCGCCACGAAGTCCTTGAGCGGGAAGCCGAGCCAGGGAATCACCATGCTCCAGGCCTCGACACACCGGTGCCGGTAGACGTGCTCCTCGGCCTTGTACGGGTTCACCAGGGCATCGAAGTCGTAGTCGCCCGGCTTGGCGATCTCGCCCTCGACCCGCACCTTCCAGGGGCGCGCCTTGAAGTTCTTCGAGTTCTCGGACGGGTCCGACTTGTCGGTGCCGAACTCGTAGAAGTTGTTGTAGGTGGTGACCGACTCCCAGGGGGTGAGCTTGTCGTCGTCCCTGGGCAGCATGCGGCCGAGGGCCCGGCGCTCGCCGGCCGAAAGCGCGACCCCCGCCAGGGCGAGACCGGACAGAAACTCCCGCCGCGAGAGATAGGCGGCTTCCGTCGTGATCTCCGCGGTGCGAATGTCCGGTGGCCGGCGAATCAGCATTGGTGTCCCCTGTACGAGTGTGCCCCCGGAAGATACGCCGCCGGTCCCGGATCGGTTCCCTGAAAAACCACAAGGCTGCCCGGCAGTGCGGCAGCCCTATATATGGAAGGTACGGACAGGGAGGGATTCGAACCCTCGAAACGGCTTTCACCGTTTACACGCTTTCCAGGCGTGCCTCTTCAACCGCTCGAGCACCTGTCCCGGTCTGTGGGGCGGGGGAAAATAGCCAGTATGCTCCACCTCCTCAACGGTGACGCTGTTCTCCCCTCGATGCGCGAGGCCGGCCTCCCCGGCGAGCTGGCCGTCTGGGGCGATGTGCTCTGGGACGGGCCGGTCCTGCCGGGCCGGCCCCGCGCCGAGGAGATCGTCGCGCGGGCCCGCTGGTTCGCAGGGCCGGGCGGCGATCCGGGGCCGCTCGTGGCGATGCAGGACGCCTGGGATGCGGGTCTCGCCCGGGCGGCCGATCACGACGAGGTCGTGATCTGGCTGGAGCACGACCTTCACGACCAGTGCCTCCTGCTCCACCACCTCGACCACTTCTCCCGGCTGCCCCATCCGCGCGTGAGCCTGATCTGCATCGGCGAGTTCCCGGGGATCGAGCCCTTCCACGGGCTGGGACAGCTCACCGGCCACCAGCTCGCCTCGCTCTTTCCGCACCGGGCACCGATCACCCCCGCGCAGCTGGCGCTGGGCCGGGAGGGCTGGGCGGCACTCCGGGAGCCGGCCCCGACGGCGATCGCGGAACTGCTGGAGCGCGATACCCGTCCCCTTCCCTTCCTCGCCGGCGCCCTCCGTCGCCTGCTCGAGGAGTACCCCGCCCCGGCGAGCGGCCTCGGCCGCACGGAGGCCACGGCCCTCGCCGCACTCGCGGACGGGCCCGCGTCACCGGAGTCCCTCTTCCGCGCCCTGCAGCGCCAGGAGGAGCGGGTCTTCCTGGGCGACCTGGGCTTTGCCCGGATACTCGAAGCGCTGGCCGCGGGCGACGAGCCCCTCCTCACGCTCGCGCCGGGGACCGCCACGATCACCGAGCGCGGTCGGGCCGCTCTCGCGGGCGCGTTCGACCGCGCCGCCCTGCCCACCCTCGATCGCTGGCTCGGCGGCGTCCACCTGCAGGGGCCGGCGGTACGCTGGCGCTGGGACCCGGTCCGGGCCCGCCTACTCGGCTGAGCCAGGGCGGCTTACCTTTCCGCATCTCCTTTCCAACCGAGGGCGGTAATGGGCAAGCTCATCCTGGGCGGTGTCCTGCTGTTCATCGCGTTCTTCATGATGGTCGCGCGCGCCGGATCCAGCGCGCCCCGCTCGTCCGGGCTGCTCCGGCTCTTCGCCCTGGTGTTCACCACGCTGGCGGGCCTGCTCATTCTCGGCGCGCTGGTGGTCGTGATCGAACCGGGCCAGGTCGGGGTGAAGCACGCCTTCGGCACGGTGGACATGAAGCCGCTGCTCCCCGGCATTCACATGGTCCCGCCCTGGTCCTCGGTCGAGCGCTACTCCACGCGCGAGGAGCAGTATCCCCGGATCGGAGACCAGGTCGAGACCATCGCCGCGCTCTCGAGCGAGCAGATGGGAATGACCGTCGATGCCGGGCTCCGCTGGCAGATCAGCCCCATGGACGCGCCCCGGATCTTCACCGAGATCGGGACCGAGGAGCAGATCCACTCGATCGTGTACAACGCGATCCGGAAGGGAGTGCGCGACGGGATGGTGCGCTTCTCGATCAATGACATCGCGAAGCGGACCGAGATCGCGGCGGCGATGCAGGCCCAGGTGGACAGCGCGCTGATCACCCAGCCGCGGGCGGGGGGCGAGCAGTTCCGGATCGCCGAGGTGACGGCGTTCTTCCTCCGCGACCTGCAACCGCCGGAGCAGGTCGTGGCGGCGATCAACAACAAGATCGCGCAGGAGCAGCAGATCCAGACCGAGCGCCACCGGGTGGAGGTGGCCCGGCTCCAGAGCGATCAGCAGCGGCTCCTCAACCAGACGCTCACCGCCGAGGCGCTCACCAAGCAGTATCTCGAGGTGCTGCACGATATGAAGGGATCGAGCAACCTGATCATCATGGTGCCGACCGAAGGCGGGATGCCGCTGCTGGACCTTGCGCGCCTGCGGGGGAACCTGGGGGGACGGCAGCAGTAGGAGGGGACGGGGGACGGGGGACGGGAGACGGGAGCAGGGAGCAGGGAGCGAGCGCCTGCCCGCGGCTCACTCCCCGCTCGCTTCTCCCGCCCCCCCTTCCAGCACCCGCCGCACCGCCGCCAGCAGGTCCCGGGTCGCAAACGGCTTTTCCAGCGTCGCCGAGACACCGAGGACCCGCGCCGCGCCGAGATACTCCTCCGGCGAGCCGCGCCCGCCCCCCGACATCGCGATGATCCGGGGTGACGCCCAGATCCGTCGCAGCGCCACGATCGTCTCCAGCCCCTCCTTCTCCGGCATCACGAGGTCGGTCAGCACCAGGTCGGCCGGACGCCGTTCGAAGCGCGTCAGGGCCTCCTCACCGTTCGCTGCCGCGTCGACCTCGTACCCCGCACGCTCCAGCGTTCGCTGGACCATACGACGGAACTGGTCGTCGTCGTCAACTACGAGAATGCGCGGCATGGAATCCGTTGACAGAGGCCAGCGTCTCGGCCAGGGCGCGGAGAGCCACCGGCTTGGGCAATACCGCCCGAATACCGTCGCCTCTGAGCTGATCCGGCGAGGTGATTAGCCCGTACCCGGTGAGCAGGACGATCGGCAGGTCGGGACGCAGCTTGATGGCGCGCTGCGCCAGGTCGATGCCTGACAAGCCGGGCATGCTGTAGTCGGTGACGAGAATATCCACCGGCTGCCCCGCTTCCAGGAGCCGCAGCGCCTCCGCCGCTCCGGTCACCACCACCGGGGTGTACTGCAGCCGCCGGAGGATCTTCGCCCCCATGACCCGAAGCGCTTCCTCGTCGTCCACCAGCAGTACGCATTGACCATCGCCGTGCGGCAGCGGCGCCGCAATGGCGGTCGACGCGGGCGGTTCCTCGTCGAGGGCGGGGAGAAGGACCTGCACCGTCGTCCCCCGGCCACGGGCGCTGGTGGCGCGGATGACGCCCTCGTGCTGCTGCACGATCCCGTGCGCCACCGAGAGCCCGAGCCCGGTCCCCTGGCCCACCGGCTTGGTGGTGAAGAACGGGTCGAAGATCCGCTCCAGCACCGCCGGGTCCATCCCTGCTCCGTCGTCCGTCACCGCCAGCTCGAGGCAGTCGCGCCTGGTGAGGGACTCCGGCAGGTGGGGGTCCGTGCCGGCCGCGAAGCGCCGCAGGGTGACCCGGATCGTCCCCGGCCGCTCGCCGATCGCATAGGCGCTGTTGGTAATCAGGTTGACCAGGACCTGGTGAATCTGCCCCGGGTCGGCGAGGACCGTCGGGAGCCCGGGGGCCACCTCGGTCACGAGCCCGATCCGGGCGGGGAGGGTCGCCCGGAGGAGCTGGGCCACTTCCCGGGCGGTGGCATCGAGGTGGACCGGCTTCCGCTCCTGCTCCTGCTGGCGGGTGAAGCCCAGGATCCGCCGGACGAGGTCGCGGGCGCGCTCACCGGCCCGCACGATCTCGCCCACGAATTCGCGCGCGGGGTGGCCCCCGTCCAGCTCCTCGAACGCCATCTCGGCGTTCCCGAGGATCGAACCGAGGAGATTGTTGAAGTCGTGGGCGATGCCGCCGGCAAGGGTCCCGATCGCCTCCATCTTCTGGCTCTGCCGCAGCTGCCCCTCGAGCATCCGCCGTTCCGCCTCGATCGCCCGGCGCTCGGACAGATCCCGGACGATCAGGATGTAGGAATGCCGCCCCGCGAACTCCGCCCGCGAGAGGGTGGCTTCGACCGGGAACTCCTCCCCGTCGAAGCGCCGCCCGATGAGCTCCTCGTCGCGGCCGACCACCTTGTGCCGCGCGCCCTGGATGAACTCCTCCATCGTCATCCGGTAGCGCTCGAGCATCCGCTCGGGCAGGAAGCGGTCGAGCGGCTGGCCGAGGAGGTCCTCCTGGCGGCAGCGCATCATCTGCGCGGCCGCGGGATTGGCCAGCACCACCCGCCCGTCCTCGCCCAGGCTCAGGATGGCATCCATCGCCGAGTCGACCAGGGCCGTGAGCCGCTGCTCCGACTGTTCCAGTGCCGTTTCGGCGCGGGCCAGGGTCCGCTCCATCGCGCGGCGCGACTCCTTCTCCAGCCGGCGCCGCTCCACCTCGGAGCCCGCGAGCGTCGCGGCGAGTCCGGTCACCAGGAGCCCCCCCAGAAGCACGTAGCCTGGGAACTGCCGGGTGTGGGAGTTCTCGAAGCGCGGCGTGCTCGTGCCCTGCAGGTACCAGCGTCGGCCGCCGAAGACCACCGGGAGATACCGGACCTGGTGCGTATCGTGGGATGCATCCCGGACAACCGGATCCCCGGGCAGGAGCGTGAACCGGGCGTGGTGCCCGTTGTCGGCGGTGAGGGTCTGGGCCAGAAGGTCGGGGTGAACCTGGATGAAGACCATCCCGGCCAGGTTCCGCTCACAGCCATGCTCGTTGTAGCGCTGCTGCTGGCGGTACACGGCGCGGATGAGCGCCACGTGCAGGCGCTGCTCGGCGCCCTCGATCCACAGGATCGATGCGACGTCCCCCGTCACGCAGGCCTGGAGAACGGCGGCGTCGGCACCGGGCCGTTCGAAGGGAGAAGTCTCCTCCGCCTCGAAGCCGAGGCGTTCGCTGTCGACCACCACGAACGCCGGCGCATCCACCCGCGATCCCGGGACCCGGCGGGCGTAGGCCATGCTGGTGACGCCGGAGAGGAAGGTCGTGACCCGGAGCGTCTGCTCGAAGCGCCCCCATTCGGCGGGCGTCACCGAGTCCGAGCCCATCACGAACCCGGCGCTCGCGTGCAACGCCTCCTCGAACGAGCGCACCCGTCCCACCAGGCGCAGCGCCGCGTCCGCCGCGATCCGGCTGAACTCGTCGTGCGCGGCCTGGGTGGTGCCCCGGCGGGCGCGGACGTAGAGCGTGCCGGTCGCGAGCACCCCGAGCAGCGCGACCAGCGTGATGACGGGCCAGGGGCGGCCGCGCGGGCCCACCGCGGGGGCCGGGCCGGATGGACGTGAGGCGGGCCGCATCAGGCCGGCTCCGGCGTCTCGCCATCCCGCGCGATCCGGTGCAGCCGGGCCGAGAGTTCGCGCAGGTCATCCGCGAGCCCCTGCCCCGCGTCCGCGATCCGGGAGAGATGCAGCCGGGGGAGCACGCCGGCGCCGAGACGGGCCCCGCACATCGCACCGGTCATCGACGCGATCGTGTCGGTGTCGCCCCCCACCGCGATGGCGACGCGCACCGCCTCCCACCAGCGGTCCGGGTGCTTCAGGAAGGCGTAGAGACTCCAGCAGACACTGCTCACCACGTAGGAGGAAATCCCCTGCCATCCCGCGGCCGACTCGGGCTCGAGCGCCTGCCACTCGGGCGCGCCGGCGGCCGTGGCGGGATGGAGGTGGATCCAGTCGGCCAGCGAGCGGATCGTGGCGGCCATGCCGCGATCCAGCGGCTCCACCTCGAGCGCGATCTCCCCGAGGAACTCCCCCGGGACGATGGCCTCGCGCCGACTCGCGATCGCGACGGCCCACGCCACGGCCACCGCGCCCGCGATCGCGCGGGAATCGTGGTGGGTCACCCGCGCCTGATCGACCGCGACCCGGGTGAGTCGGCGGGGGTCGTGCCGGTAGACGAGGCCAAGCGGGCCGGCCCGCATCGCGGCGCCGTTGCCGGCATAGGGACTCGGCATCCCGCACTGGTGCCAGGGATGCCCCAGCGCGAGCTGGCGTGCCGCGCCGACCGTCGCCGGTCCGCCACCGATGAGCCGGCCGGAGACCACCAGCGCCAGGAGCCGCTCGGCGAAGGCCTGGGGTTCGAACCGTCCCAGTTCGGCGATGCTCTGGAAGAGCTCGCGCGAGAGCTGGGTATCGTCGGTGACCTGCCCGAAGACCCAGCCCCCCGGGCCCGGAGCCGGAAAGGCCGATTCGCTCAGCGCTTCGCTGTAGGCGTGGGCGATCGCGGGCGGGAACGCCTCGACCGGCGCCCCCAGCGCATCGCCGAGGGCGAGCCCGAGCAGGCAGCCGTGGAACTGCTCCGCAGACGGCGTCGAGGTCATCGTGGCCGGCATCCCTGGAGTATCGGCAGGGGGCCGAAACCCTGAACCCTCCGCCACTTACACAAGAAAAGGGCGAATGGTGCCGGAGTCGACCCCAGGCACCATTCGCCCATGCTACCACGGACAGGGAGGGATTCGAACCCTCGAAACCCTTGCGGGTTTACCGGTTTTCGAGACCGGCTCCTTCAGCCACTCGGACACCTGTCCTGACAACCCCGGCTTGCGGGGGCGAAAAGTTAACCGGCAGCGGGCTTTAGGCCAAGTCGGGATGGTGTGGACCGGGAGCAATGCACCATTCGGGTGAGGCACCATGCACCCGGAGGACCTTGCGGCACGCGGATGGTGGCGGAGTGACGAGGGGGAGGGAGACGGGAGAAGGGGTGAGGGGTAGGGCGCGCCAGGTTCTCCGCCTCACCCCTCACCTCATGCTACTCCGGCCGGACCAGTCCCCGTTTCATCCCGATCACCATGGCCTGGGAGCGATCCCGCGCCTCGAGCTTGGCGAGGATGCTCTTGATGTGGGTCTTCACCGTCCCCTCGGCGATCCCGAGGGCGGTGGCGATCTCGAGGTTGCTGAGGCCGCCCGCCACGAGGTGCAGGATCTCGAGCTCGCGCGCGGTGAGGCGCGGGCGGCGGATGTACGTCGAGAGCTTGGCGAGGAGCGCCGGCGGAATCCGGTTCTCGCTGCCCTTGGCCACCGCCAGGACCGTCTCGGCGAGTTCCGCGGGCGAGGTCGACTTGAGGCAGTAGGCGGCAGCCCCCGCCCGGACCGCGCGATACACGTCCTCGTCCGCATCGAAGGCACTGAGCACGATGGTCTTCACCGCGGGCAGCTCGCGCGCCATGGTATCGAGCACATCGAGTCCATCCATCCCCGGCATCTGCAGATCGACGAGCAGCACATCGGGCAGCAGCTCCCGGCAGAGGTCGAGCGCCTGCCGTCCCTCCGCCGCGACGCCCACGATCTGGATGCCTTCCTCGCGGCCCAGCAGGGTCGCCAGACCGTCCCGGAAGAGGGCGTGATCATCCGCCAGGACGACGCGCGTGACCGCCACCTGGGGCGGGGCCTGTTCTATCATGGTCATATCCGTTCCTCGCGTGGCAGAAAAACAAAAGGCGCGGTGAGCGAGAGGGCTCTCCGCGCCTTCATCTGGCGAGTCCGACTCCCTCGCCCGACAAGGACAACCACCGATCTCATCGGCGGTCCATCGACGCCGGAACAGTAACGTCCGCGCCGACCCCACGCAAGCGTTCAGCGGCGCGCCGCGAAGAACT
>DASZPT010000225.1:0-23536 GCA_035549935.1 Gemmatimonadales bacterium | reverse complement strand
CAGCGCGGTCCCCGCCGGCGGCTGGGTCACCTCCAGCTCCCGGGCCAGCGCCTCGAAGCGCTTCCGGTCCTCGGCGGCGTCGATGCTGTCGGGGGAGGTCCCGAGGATCGGGACACCGGCCGCCTCGAGACCCCGCGCGAGACGGAGCGGTGTCTGCCCACCGAGCTGCACCACGACCCCGAGCGGCCGCTCCACATGCACGATCTCCAGCACATCCTCGAGCGTGAGCGGCTCGAAGTACAGGGTGTCGGAGATGTCGTAGTCGGTGGAGACCGTCTCGGGATTCGAGTTCACCATCACCGTGCGGTAGCCCATTTCCCGGAAGGCGAGCGTGGCCCGCACACAGCAGTAGTCGAACTCGACGCCCTGCCCGATCCGGTTGGGCCCGCTCCCGAGGATGAGAACCGTCTTCGTCCCCAGCGCCTGGGCCTCGTTCTCCTCGTCGTAGGAGGAGTAGAGGTAGGGGGTCTTCGAGGGAAACTCACCGGCGCAGGTGTCGACCGTCTTGTACGCCGGGCGGATGCCCAGGCGGTGACGGGTCGCCCGGATCTCCGCCTCCTTCGCCCCGCGGAGGTCGGCCAGCTGGCGGTCGGAGAACCCCATCTGCTTCATCCGCCGGAGCAGGAGCGCCTCTCCCGGTTCCCCGCCGCGATGCTGGCTCCAGGTCCGCTCCGCCTCGACCAGCTCGAGCATCTGGTCCAGAAACCAGGGATCGATGCCGCTGCGCCCGGCCAGCTCGTCCACCGTCACGCCGACCTGCAGCGCGCGCTTCACCTGGAAGATCCGCTCCGGTGTCGGCCGGCGCACCGCGGCCTTGATCGCCTCGAGCGAGGTATCGGTGAGGCGGTCGTCCGCCGGCGTCCGGCCCAGTTCCCAGCCCGCCCGATCGACCTCGAGGGCGCGGAATCCCTTCTGGAACGCCTCCTTGAACGTCCGGCCGATGGCCATCGCCTCGCCCACCGCCTTCATCTGGGTACCGAGGGTCGGGTCGGCGGCGGGAAACTTCTCGAAGGCGAAGCGGGGGACCTTCACGACGACGTAGTCGAGCACCGGCTCGAAGGACGCCGGCGTGGTCTTCGTGATGTCGTTGGGCAGCTCGTCGAGCCGATAGCCGACGGCCACCTTGGCGCCGATCCGCGCGATCGGGAACCCGGTCGCCTTCGACGCCAGCGCCGAGGAGCGGGAGACCCGCGGGTTCATCTCGATCACCAGCTGCTCGCCGGTGGTGGGGCTCACCGCGAACTGGATGTTGCAGCCCCCCGCCGCCACGCCGACCTCACGGATGATGCGGATGGCGCTGTCGCGCATCACCTGGTACTCGCGGTCGGTGAGGGTCATCGCCGGCGCGACGGTGATCGAGTCACCGGTATGGACCCCCATCGGGTCGAGGTTCTCGATCGAGCAGACGATGACGACGTTGTCGGCGCCGTCCCGCATCACCTCGAGCTCGTATTCCTTCCAGCCGATGATGCTCTGCTCCACCAGCACGGAGCCGACGGGGGAGAGGTCGAGTCCGCGGCCCACGATCTCGACGAACTCCTCCCGGTTGTAGGCGATGCCGCCGCCGGTCCCGCCCAGCGTGAACGACGGCCGTATGATCGCGGGATAGCCGGTCTCGGCCACCGCCTCGAGCGCCTCGCCGAGACTCCGCACCGTCCGGCCCCGCGGGGTCCGCAGCCCGATCCGCACCATCGCCCGCGCGAATTCCTCCCGGTCTTCCGCCACCCGGATCGCCCGCTCGTTGGCGCCGATCAGCTCTACCCCGTAGCGGGCGAGAGTGCCGTCGCGGGTGAGCGCCATCGCCACGTTGAGGGCGGTCTGCCCGCCCATCGTCGGGAGCAGGGCATCGGGGCGTTCCCGCTCGATCACCCGTGCCACCCACTCGGGGGTGACCGGCTCGACATAGGTCCGGTCCGCCACCTCCGGGTCGGTCATGATCGTCGCCGGGTTCGAGTTCACCAGGATCACCCGGTATCCCTCTTCCCGGAGCGCCCGCACCGCCTGGGTCCCGGAGTAGTCGAACTCGGCGCCCTGGCCGATGACAATCGGGCCGGAGCCGAGGAGGAGGATGGAGCGAAGGTCAGTCCGTTTGGGCATGCACCAGATCCTGCAGCGTCTGATCGAGGGAGAACCGCGGGGTCCAGCCGGTGGTGGTGCGCAGGCGGGTCGCGTCTCCCACCAGGTGAAGCACGTCGGCCGTGCGGAGCAGCGCCGGGTCGCGCTCCGGCCGCGCGGGGGTCCCGATGATCCGCGCCAGGCGGCTGAAGATATCGAGCAGGCTGTACCCCGCACCCGAGGCGATGTTGTAGATCCCCGGCGCGGTGCCCGGCGCCAGGAGGGCGAGATAGGCCTCCACCACGTCGCGCACGTCGAGGATATCCCGCACCGGCTCCAGGTTTCCGGTCTTCACCGACCCGGCCCCGGTCCGCGCCGCGTCCCGGAGCCGCCGGGCGAACGCGGGGATGGCGTAGCGGTCGGATTGCCCGGGCCCCGTATGCGGAAAGGCCCGCGCGATCGAGACCCGGAGCCCAGTCCGCCGCGCCGTTTCCTGCACGGCCAGTTCCGCGCCGGCCTTGCTCGCGGCATAGGGGGAGGCGGGTGCAACCGGGTCGGCCTCATGGCGGGGCCGCGCCTCGGCGAGGCCGCCATAGACTTCCGCGGTCGACACGAGCAGCAGGAGCGGATCGCCCCCGGCGGCACGGAGCGCGCCCAGCGCCTCCGCGAGGCGCGCGGTGCCGGCGGCATTCACCTCCCAGGCAAGCCCCGGGTCCCGGCGCGCGTCGGCGCCCGAGGCGATCGCGGCCAGGTGAATGACCGCATCGGGCCGCTCGGCGGCAGCGGCGCGGACCGATGCGTCCTGCCTGAGGTCGAGCGGCAGCCAGCGGATCGCACCGCGCGACGCGGGCTGGTCCGGCAGGTGGGTCGCGATCACCTCGTGACCGGCCTCCACCAGTCGCGGCAGGAGGAACCCGCCGACGAAGCCACTGGCGCCGGTGACCAGCACCTTCACTTCGTGACACCCCAGCGCGCGAGGTCGGCGTCGACCATCATCGCAACCAGCTGCTCGAAGGACACGCTCGGCTTCCAGCCGAGGTCCTGCATCGCGAGGGTCGGGTCGGCGAGGAGCGTATCGACCTCGGCGGGGCGCATGTAGCGCGGGTCCTGCCGGACGTACTTCCGCCAGTCCAGGCCGGCGTGCTTGAAGGCCGTCTCGACCAGGTACTGCACCGTGTGGGTCTGCCCGGTCCCGATCACGTAGTCTCGGGGCTCGGGCTGCTGCAGCATCCGCCACATCGCGTCGACGTAGTCGCCGGCGAAGCCCCAGTCCCGCCGGGCATCGAGGTTGCCGAGGAGGAGCTCGGTCGCCTTCCCCGCCTTGATGCGGGCCACGCCGTCGGTCACCTTGCGGGTCACGAACTCGATGCCGCGCCGGGGCGACTCGTGGTTGAAGAGAATGCCACTCACCGCGTAGAGGTTGTAGCTCTCGCGGTAATTCACCGTGATCCAGTGCCCGTACACCTTGGCGACCCCGTAGGGTGACCGGGGGTAGAACGGCGTGCTCTCCCGCTGGGGCGTCTCCACCGCCTTGCCGAACATCTCGGAGCTCGAGGCCTGGTAGAACCGGGCCCTGGGCCAGGCCAGCCGGATGGCCTCGAGAATACGGGTGACGCCGAGCGCGGTGAATTCGCCGGTCAGGACCGGCTGGCTCCAGGAGGTCGGGACGTAGGACTGGGCCGCGAGGTTGTAGACCTCGTCCGGCTCGGTCTCCTTGATCACCTGGGTCAGCGAGTGCTGGTCGAGGAGGTCGGCCGGGAGGATCTGGATCCGGTCGAGGAGGTGGTCGATCCGCTCGTAGCTGTGGTGGCTGGTGCGGCGGACCATGCCGACGACCTGGTACCCCTTGGCCAGCAGCAGTTCCGCCAGGTAGGAGCCGTCCTGGCCTGTGATCCCGGTGATGAGCGCCCGCGGCATGGTCTCTCTGGGTCCGTGGAGTTGTGTCAAGCGGTTTGGGGGATTATACTTCCGGGCTCATTTGGCAGCAGTTTCGACCCAGCATTCCGGAGAATTTCGCATGGCCCGGACCTGTACGGTGTGTGGCAAGGGGCCGATTACCGGCAACAACGTGAGCCACGCCAACAACCGGAAGAAGCGCCGGTGGTATCCCAATCTCCAGACCGTGCGCGTGCTGGTCGAGGGTGCCCCGCGTCGCATGTCGGTCTGCACCCAGTGCATCAAGTCTAACCGGGTGAAGAAGGCGACCTGAGCCTTCCCCGTGGCGCCGCCGCGACCGGGCGGCTCCGGCGGAGCGGATACGAAAAAGGGGACCCCTCGGGGTCCCCTTCTGCATGCGCGGAATCGCCGGCTGCCTCACTCCGGGAGCAGCTCGATGCGGGCCACCTCGGCACCGTCACCCGACCGGTGGCCGAGCTTGAGGATGCGGGTGTATCCGCCGGGCCGGGCGGCGAAGCGGGGGCCGATCTCCTTGAAGAGCCGGGTGAGGGCCTCGCGCTCGCGGATCTTCTGGGCCACCTGGCGGCGGGCATGCAGGTCGCCCCGGCGCGCGAGGGTGATCAGCTTCTCGGCGTAGGGGCGCAGCTCCTTCGCCTTGGCCACGGTGGTCTCGATCCCGCCGTGCAGGATGAGGCTGGTGGCCATGTTCCGCATCAGGGCATGGCGGTGTTCGGACGTACGGGACAGCTGGCGTCCCTTGGCCTGGTGGCGCATCAGCCTTCCTCCCCGCCCTCAGCGGCCGCGCGGGCAGTCGGCGGCGTGCCCGGGTTCACCACCCGGAGGTCGCCATCCGCTTCCTCGAACCGCATTCCGAAGTTCAGGTCCTGGGCCCGGAGGAGATCGGCGATCTCCTTGAGGGCCTTCTCCCCGACATTCTTCACCTTGAGCAGTTCGTCCTCGGTGTAGGTCACGAGGTCGCCCAGGGTGCGAATGTTGGAGTTCTTGAGCGAGTTGAGCGAGCGGACCGAGAGGCCGAAGTCGTCGATGAGGCGCCCGAGCTTCTCGCGCAGCTGGCCGGTCGCCCCGCCCACGGTGCCGCCCTGACCGGGACGGGCCACCGGGACCTTGCCGAATTCGACGAAGTACCGGAAGTGCTCCTGCGCCAGGGCCGCGGCGTAGGCGATCGCGTCTTCCGGGGTGATGGTGCCGTTGGTCTCGACGCTGACGGTCAGCCGGTCGTAGTCGGTGCGCTGGCCCACGCGGGTCTCGGCGACCGAGAAGTTGGCGCGGCGGACCGGGTTGTAGATCGCGTCGACGGTGATGAGATCGACCGGGAGCGAGCGATCCTTGGGATGCAGCTCCGCCTCGACGTAGCCGCGGCCCTTGTTCACGTACAGCTCGCCGTTGACCTCGCGGTCATCCTGCACGGTGAACAGCAGGTGATCGGGGTTCACCACGCGCACCGAGCCACTCGGGACGATGTCGCGGGCATAGACCGGGCCGGCGCCGTCCTTCTTGATGCGGAGCACGGCCTCTTCCACATCCTCGGCGAGGACGAGGGTCAGGGCCTTGAGCCGCTGGATAATCTGGTGCACATCCTCGTGGACGCCGGGGATGGTCTGGTGCTCGTGCACCACGCCATCGAGCCGGAAGGCCCACACCGCGCTGCCGCGCAGCGACGACAGCAGGAGCCGCCGGAGGGAGTTCCCCAGCGTGTAGCCGAACCCGCGCTCCAGGGGCTGGAGCCGGAACTCGGCGATGTTCGGGTGTTCGTCCCGCTTGGTCATCTCGACCAGGTGCGGGCGAACCAGTCCGGTCAGGTCAATGGTCATGGTCACTTCGAGTAGAGCTCGACGATGAGCTGTTCCTGCGCATTGAGCGGGATCGCCTCGCGGGTGGGCCGCTCGGTGACCTTGCCGCTCGCCTTCTCGGCGTTCACCTGGATCCAGGAGACCGGCTGGCCGCGGGAGGCGAACTCGAGCGACGCGCGCACGGCCACCATGTCACGGCTGGCCTCGGCGATCCGGACTTCCATGCCGGGCTTCACGACGTAGGACGCCACATCGACCTTGCCGCCATTCACTTCCACGTGCCCATGGAGCACGAGCTGGCGGGCGGCCTTCCGGTTGGGCGCGAAGCCCATCCGGTAGACGATGTTGTCCAGACGCGACTCGAGGGCGACCACCAGGTTGGTGCCCTTCACGCCCTGCTCGCGGGAGATGCGATCGAAGGTGTTGCGGAACTGGCGCTCGGTGAGCCCGTAGATCCGCTTCACCTTCTGCTTCTCACGCAGCTGCTTGGCGTACTCCGACGCCTTCCGGCCGCGGCCGGCCGACTGGCCGTGCTGGCCCGGCGGATAGCCGCGGCGCTCGACAGCGCACTTCTCGGTCAGGCAGCGGGTGCCCTTGAGGAACAGCTTGGTGCCTTCCCGACGGCACTGACGGCAACTGGGACCGGTGTAGCGCATGGCTCAGACCCGCCGCTTCTTGGGAGGACGGCAGCCGTTGTGGGGAATCGGGGTCACGTCCCGGATGGAGACGACCTTGAGCCCCACCGAAGCGAGGGCCTGGATGGCGGACTCGCGCCCGCTGCCGGGGCCCTGGACCCGCACGTGCACCCGCCGGAGGCCGAGGTTCATCGCCTCGCGGCCGCAGTTCTCGGCGGCGACGGTGGCGGCGAAGGGCGTCGACTTCTTGGAGCCCTTGAAGCCGGCCTTGCCGGCGGAACCCCAGACCAGGGTGTTCCCCTTCAGATCGGTGATCGTGATCAGCAGGTTGTTGAACGTGGCGGAGACGTGGGCGATGCCCTCGCTCTCTACCACCTTCTTGCCACGCTTCGCGGCCGGCGCCTTTGCCGGGGCGGCAGCCGCCGGAGCGGCCGGGGCCTGAGGCTTTTCGGGTGCGGTCATTTACTTCTTCGTCACCTTCTTCTTGCCCGCGATGGCCCGACGGGGGCCCTTCTTGGTGCGAGCGTTGGTATGGGTGCGCTGCCCACGAACCGGGAGCCCGCGGCGGTGCCGAATGCCGCGATAGCTGCCGATGTCCATGAGCCGCTTGATGTTCATCGCGATCTCGGTGCGGAGCGCGCCCTCGACGCGGAGGGACCGCTCGATGAACTGCCGGAGCCGCGCGACTTCCGCGTCCGACAGGTCCCGCACACGGGTATCGGGGCTTACCCCGGTCTCCGAGAGAATGCGATTGCTGGTCGGCCGGCCGATCCCGAAGATATAGGTCAGGCCGATCTCGACCCGCTTCTCGCGCGGCAGGTCAACTCCTGCGATACGTGCCATCGGTTATCCCTGCCGCTGCTTGTGCTTGGGGTTGCGCTTGCAGATGATCCGGAGCACACCCTGCCGCCGGACGACCTTGCAGTACTCGCAGATGGGCTTGATGCTCGAGCGAACCTTCACAGACCTCTCCCAGAAACCGGGTTACGGAGGAGCACGAGAATGTATCGGGGGGTCTGGGATAATGCAAGGGAAGGCAGGTACTTAGGCTGGAGCCCGGAGGCGAGGGGCGGGCGAAAGGCGGGAGGGGGAAACTGAGGCCCTGCGGCCTCCGCCGACCCGTCCCCCGCCCCTGGTTCAGGTCGCGGCGGATTGGAGTTCCAGAAACGCTTCCCGGGGGTCCTCTGCCTGCAGAATCGGGCGTCCCACAACAAGATGCGTCGCACCGGCGGCCGTCGCTTCCGCCGGGCCGGCGGTCCGGGCCTGGTCCCCCGCCGCGTCCGTGGGGCGGCGGATTCCGGGCACGACGATCCAGGCCTCCGAGCCGGTTGCCGCCCGGACGGTCGCGACCTCGAGGGGGGAGCAGACGATACCCCGCAGTCCCGACCCCAGGGCTTCCGCGGCAAGCCGTCCCACCTCCTCCAGCAGCACCACACCAGTCCGCCCCACCGCCCGGCCATAGGCGTCGGCGGTATGGGACGTCAGGACGGTCACCCCCACAATCCCGACCGCCGAACCGGCCGCCCGCGCCGCCGCCTCCATCATCGCGCGTCCACCCAGGGTGTGGACCGT
The DNA here is from genome assembly GCA_035549935.1 of Gemmatimonadales bacterium. Lineage (GTDB taxonomy): Bacteria > Gemmatimonadota > Gemmatimonadetes > Gemmatimonadales > GWC2-71-9 > JADJOM01. Next base: position 15,567 of record DASZPT010000225.1, on the reverse strand, counting down.
CGCCATCGCGATTCCGAGGTCCCGGGCGGACTCGACCGCCCCGGCCACGGTGTTCGGGATATCGTGCCACTTGAGGTCGAGGAAGACGCGGAGGCCGCGCCGGGTGAGTTCCCGGATCAGCGCCGGGCCCTCGGCGGCGAAGAGGATCGAGCCGACCTTCACCCACCGCGCTTCCGGAATCCGGTCGAGCAGGCGACGGGCGTCGTCCGCCGGCAGGTCGAGCGCGATGATGATTTCAGACACCGTTGGTCTCCAGGTCGGCGACGACCTCTTCGGGGATCCGGGGGCGCACCATCGCCGCGGTGCCGATGGCCACCAGCGCGGCGCCGGCGTGGAGATACTGCCGGGCATCGTCGGCGGAGCGCACACCCCCGACGCCGATCACAGGCATCCCCCCCGACTTCTGCATGATCTTCCGCACCGCGAGCACCCCGACGGGGAGGAGGGCCGGGCCGCTCACGCCGCCGTTGCCGTTCCCCAGCCGGGGCTGCCCGTCTTCACGCTCGAGGTAGCCGGGCAATGTGTTCACCACCGTGACTCCGTCGGCGCCGGCCGCCCGGACCGCCATGGCCATGCCAGCGATGTCCGGGAGCGCGGGCGAGAGCTTCGCGACGAGCGGCCGGCTGGTTCGCGCCCGGCAGAGCTCCACGACCCGCGCGGCGGTCCCCGGGTCGGCGCCGAACTCCATGCCGCCGGCGTGGGTGTTGGGGCAGGAGAGGTTGATCTCGAAGGCCGTGATGCCCGGCGCCTCCGCCAGGCCACCCACCACCTCGGCGAAATGCGCTTCCTCGAAGCCGACCACATTCACGATCACCCGGGGCCGCACCAGGTGGGTCGCGAGCCAGGGGATCTGCTCCTGCCGCACCTGGGCGAGCCCCGGATTGGCGAGGCCCACCGAGTTGAGCATCCCTCCGGCGAACTCCGCCACCCGCGGGGCGCGGTTTCCCGCCCGCGGTTCGCGCGACACGGCCTTGGTGACGATGCCGCCGAGCCGTTCGAGGTCGATCACGCCGGCGACTTCGCGGCCGAATCCGGCGGTACCGGCGGCGAGGAGGATCGGATTCTGGAAGGTCTGCCCGAAGACGGTGCGGGAGAGATCCCGGGCCACTAGTTCACCGGCTCGCGTGGAGCGGCGGCGGGCCGGTCCTGACGCTGGATGGGCGCGGGGGGCGCGAGACGGCGGGCCTCGGGGCGGAAGCTCCCGGCGAACCGCCGGAGGGAATCCTCCAGCGCCTCGTACTCCGCGGAGGCGCCGGTCTGGATCAGGGCGACATAGGGACTGCCGCCGTAGCGGGCTTGAAGCACTCCCTGGAGGCTATCGGCGCCCGCGGGCTCGAGGACGATGAGCGCGAGAACGGCCTTGGGGGCGAAGGGCGAGCCCGGCCACTCGCGGACCACGCGACCGAACTGCACCGCGGCGAGGCGGGCCGCCTCGAGCGAGTCTCTCGCGAGCTCCCCGGCGAGGAAGAGGCGCAGGTCGCCGGCCGGACTTCCGGCGTCGACCGAATCGGCGGTGAGGACCACCCGGGTGGCGGTGGCGGCGAGGCGGAGCGCCTCGGGCGCGACCTGCCCGGTTCCCTCGCTCAGCGCCTCGACCCGCTCGATCCAGGCGCGCAGCGCGGGGATCGCGTCGATTTCCTGCAGCTGGAGCCGCAGGCCCTCGAGCCGGGCCGCCCCGGCCTGCGGATTGCCGGCGGCGAGTTGCTCCATCTGTGTGATCCGCGCGTCGCTCCGGGCCACATCGGTCGGGCGCCAGCGTTCCGCGTCGGCGACGAGCAGGCGGGCCCGCTGGGCCAGCGGGAGAATGGTGTCGGCCACCAGCCGGTCGGTGAGCCGGGCGGCCGCGTCCCGGTCGTGGCCGGCGGTGAGACTCACGATCGCGTCCCAGGGGACCAGGGTGTCGCGCGCGGCGAGGAGCGAATCGGCCACCGCATTCGCCTCGGGGAGACGCCCGAGCCCGGCGAGGGCCGCGGCGCGTTCCCCCGCGGCGCCGGGCTGGCTGGTGCCGGCGAGTTCCTCCAGCGCCTCGGCGTAGTGCCCCTCCATCCGCTGCGCGCGGCCGTGCGCGAACAGCGCGAGGCGGCGCCGCGCGGGATCCTTGCTCTCACGCAGGCTGCTGTAGGCCTCCATCGCCCCCTTCGCATCGCCGAGCTGGGTGCGACAGTCGCCGAGCAGGGCGGTGGCTTCCTCGCGGAAGGTGGCATTGGTGCTCGTCACGGCGACGATCTCGAGGGGACGGAGCGCCCCGGCGCAGTTGCGCAGGCGCGCCAGCGAGGTGCCTTGCAGGAGCCGCGCCTCGTCGGCGTACTTGCTCCGGGGATGCTGGGCCAGGACCGACTCCGCCTTGACCCCGACCTGCCCCCAGAGACTGGTCGCCTCGAAGGTGCGGTTTTCCGCCTCCGCCTTGCGGGCCCGGTTGGCGAGGCGCTTGGCGTTGTACATGCCGTTGTAGTAGACGCAGCCGCCGGCGCCGAGGAGGACGAGGAGCAGCCAGGCGCGCCTCATCGCCCCTTCCCTCCCGACTGGCCCAGCCCGGCCTTCCGCTCGTACTCGAGGAGATACTGCACGATCGCGTCGGCGATCGCGCTCGCCATCGCCTCCTGGGACTTCCGGCTGGTGAGGAGGCGGGCGTCACGCGGGTTGGTCGAGAACCCCATCTCGATGAGGATGGCGGGGCGGCGGGCGGTGTTGAGGACCGCCAGCACCCGGGACTGCTTCACGCCACGGTTGGTGCCGGTGTGGATCTTCCCGACCTCCGACTGCACCAGCTCGGCCGCGCGGGCCGACTCGCGGAGGTACTCGTTGAGCTGGAGGTTCTTGAGAATGAAGTCGAGTCCCTCGCCGGACTCCGTCCCGGTGTCCCCCTCGAAGCGGAGCGCGTCGTTCTCCATCCGGGCGATCCGGTCGGCCTCCTCGGTGTTCTGCTCGCCGATGATGATCGTGTGGAACCCGTCGATCTCACCGTACTTGCGCCGGGCGGAGGTGGGCAGCGCATCGACATGGAGACTCACGAAGAGGTCGCAGGCCTCGGTGCAGAAGCGTCCCCGGTCGAGCAGGCCGATGAGCGTGTCGGTGGTCCGGGTCATCACCACCTGGATCCCACGCTGCTTGAGCTCCTGGCGGAGGAGCAGCGCCACCTGCAGCGTGACGTGTTTCTCGTTCATGCCGCGGGGGAAGTAGATCCCCGGGTTCCCGGGATCGATGCCCCCGTGCCCCGCGTCGACCGTGACCACGTGGCCGGGCAGGAGACCGTTGGGCAGGCGTCGCTCGCCGCGGGGGGGCGGACTGGCCGCGGTGACGGGTGGCGTGGGCGGGGCGGTCTCGCGGAGCCGGGCCGTGGCCGGATCCCATTCGTACCGTTCGCTCAACACCTCGGGCAGGACCTCGGAGACAAACTGGAGGGGGAGGAACACCGAGTCGCGGGAGCGGAAGGCCCACCCCGCCAGCGGCTGGAGCCGGTCATTGAACGAGAGAATCGGCGCGCCGAGGAGGAAGCGGAACGACTGGCGCGCGAGGGTGACCTCGACCCAGGGGAGATTGGTCAGGACGCCCCCGCTGAGCGCGCGGACCAGCCCTTCCCCGGAGATGGCGGGGCCGGCCGCGGAATCGAGCCGCACCGGGAGCCGCATCTCGCCGCGGGCGGTGGTCACCGTGACGGTGAGCGGCACCGCGGCGGGGACGGGCCGCGCCGCCAGGGCGGCGGGGGCGACGAGGAGCATCATGCCGGCGTAGACGCCGCGCCACCGTTCCGTCACACACGCCCCCGCTGGGCCAGCGCCCGCGCGACCTCGCGCTCGGCGTCGCGCCGGCGGAGGTCGTCACGCCGGTCATGCTGTTTCTTGCCGCGTCCGAGGGCCAGCTTCACCTTCGCCACCCCGTTGCGGAAATAGAGTTCGAGCGGCACCAGGGTGAGCCCCTTCTGCTCCACCGCGCCGATGAGGCGCTGAATCTCGCGCCGGTGCAGGAGCAGCTTCCGGGTGCGCACCGGCTCATGATTGTAGCGGTTCCCCTGCTCGTAGGGTGTGATGTTGATCCCTTCGAGGAAGACCTCGTTGTTCGCCACCCGGGCGAACCCTTCCTTGATCGACACCTTCTTGTCCCGGAGCGACTTCACCTCGGTGCCGGTGAGCACCAGCCCCGCCTCCCACGTCTCGAGGATGTGGTAGTCGTGGGTCGCCTTGGGATTCCTGGCGACGATCTCCCTGCCCTCATCATCGGCGGAGGGGCGCCGCGGTTGAGCCATCGTAACTTCAAGATAGACAGGGGGTTCGGGGGAGAGAAGGCTTGGGGGTGGCGCCGGAGCGGGGCGAAAAAGCGGCGCGAGCCGGCGGAAGGGGCACTCCCGCACGGCTCGCGCTGATTTCAAGTGCCGAAGGGGGGACTCGTACCCCCACGGGCTTGCGCCCACTGCGCCCTGAACGCAGCGCGTCTACCAGTTCCACCACTTCGGCGTGGGGCAAGAAAGTACCTGCTGCGCCGGGGGTGCGTCAACGGTGAGGCGGAGGCGCCGAACGACAGAGGCCCGGTGAACGCACCGGGCCTCGCGCCGATCCTTCACCGGATGGGACCCGGGTCACCCCGCGGGAGCGATCGTGACCAGCTCCTGGACCTGGGTTTCCTCTTTCATGAGATCGGCGAGCGAGATGCTGCTCAGCAGCTCGTCGACGCGCTGCTGCAGCGCGAACCAGACCGGCCGGATGGTGCAGCCGGCGCCGGGCCGGCAGCGTTCGGCGTCGACAGGATGTGCCTCACAATTCATCTCGAAGGTCTGATGCTCCGACGCGGTCATGATGTCCCGCATCGAGATCATCGCCGGCTCCTTGGCGAGGTAGTAGCCGCCCTTGGCGCCGCGCACACTTTCGACCAGGCCGGCGCGCCGAAGGCGCAGGAGGATCTGCTCCACATAGTCGCCGGGGAGCCGCTCGGTTTCGGCGATCTCCCGGGCAGCGACCGGCCCGGCCCCCGCCGCGCCCCGCTTCGCGAGGTGCAGCGCAATGATCAGGCTGTACTCAGTCCAGGTCGTGATCCGCATACGTGTCCAATATGCCGTCGTGGCACAGTGCAGGCAAGAAACCGTGACTCACCCTCCACCTGGTATTCCCTTCCCGCCGGGCACCCCGAGTTCGGTCATGGCCCGCAGGTCCAGCACCTCTTCCAGCTCCTTCCCCTTGAGCACACCCTTCTTGATGACGAGTTCCTTCACCGTGAGGCCGGTGGCGATCGCCTCCTTGGCGAGCTTGGCGGATTCGGCATACCCGATCTTCGGCGCCAGCGCGGTGACCAGCGCGGGACTCCGCTCGAGCCAGTAGGCACAGACCGTCTCGTCGGCGACGATTCCCGCGACGCAGCGGTCGGCGAGCACCCGGCAGGCGTTGGCCACGATGGTGAGGCCGAACACGATATTGTGCGTGATGACCGGCATCATCACGTTGAGCTCGAGCTGTCCCGCCTCGGCGGCGAGCGCCACCGTGGTATCGAGCCCCAGCGCCTGGAAACAGACCTGGTTCACCATCTCGGCGATCGAGGGGTTCACCTTGCCGGGCATGATGCTCGAGCCGGGCTGCACCGCCGGCAGCTGGATCTCCGCCAGGCCGGTGCGCGGGCCGGAGGCGAGAAGCCGGATGTCGTTCGCGATCTTGTTGAGATCGAGCACCCAGGCGCGGAAGGCCCCGGAGAAGGTCGCGATGTCGCCCATCGACTGCATCAGCTGGACCCGGTCCTGCCCCACCCGGAGCTCGAGCCCGCTCACCTGCTGGAGATACTTCACCATCAGCGCGGGATACTGCGGCTCCGCGTTGATGCCGGTGCCCACCGCGGTCCCGCCGATGCCGAGTTCGCGGAGCCAGTCGGCCGCCTGGGCGAGCTTGGCCCGGTGCCGGGCGACGGTGTGCCCGTACGCGGCGAACTCCTGACCCAGCCGGATCGGGGTGGCGTCCTGCAGATGGGTCCGGCCCGACTTGATGACGTGGTCGAAGGCCCGTCCCCGCTCGAGGAACGCCTCCGCGAGCCGGTCCATCGCCTGGAGCAGCGCGGGGACGGTGGCGAGGGTGGCGAGCCGCATCGCGGTGGGAATCACGTCGTTGGTGCTCTGCGCCATATTGACGTGATCGTTGGGGTGCACCACGCTGTACTCGCCGCGGCGCCCACCCAGCAGCTCGGCGGCGCGGTTGGCGAGGACCTCGTTGCAGTTCATGTTGTGACTGGTTCCCGCGCCGGCCTGGTACACGTCCACCACGAACTGATCCCGGTGCCGGCCGCCCAGCACCTCGTCAGCGGCGGTGACGATGGCGTCGGCCACCTTCGCCTCGAGGCGGCCGGTCTCCTTGTGGGTGAGCGCCGCCGACCGCTTGATCCAGATGACCGCGTCGACGAACGCCGGCAGCGGCCGGAGCCCCGAGATCGGGAAATTCTCGACCGCGCGCACCGTCTGGATGCCGTAGAGGGCATCGTTGGGCACGGGCTTCTCGCCCAGGGGGTCCTTCTCGATGCGTGTGGTCATGCGTGCGCGCGACGGGGTGACGAGTGAGTAATCATGTGAAACAGACGGTGAAGGGAGGGACCCGAGCGGATGAAAGACTTTTTTAGTCGCATAGCAGCCGACAGATCTTACCCTGGCGTCGGGGTAAAGGCGAGGATTGGTGTCGGGGATACCGGGCCCGCCATCATGCTGGTGGGGAGGGATCCCGGGCCGGGCGGGACATGAGGCGCCGCATCGCGGCCCACCCCAGCGTATGCACCGCGATCGCGGCACCACTCAGCGCGCCGACCCCTACCGTATAGAAGCGCCAGGCGAGGAGGAGACCCCCGGATGCGGGGCCGAGATTCCCCGCCACCCCGGCGAGAAACCCGAAGTCCACGGCGCCGGCGCCGGCCGGCATCGGGAGCAGAAGCTGGCTGTAGAGCAGCGCGAAGCTGCCGAGCATCATGACCCCGAACGCGGGATGCTCGGGCAGCGTCGACGCGAGGAGCGGCAGGACCAGGGTCCGGCCGACGATGTTGTAGAGCGAGAGAGGAATCCCGGCGAGGACCACCCAGCGGGGCACCTGGCGGATCGCCGCCTTGACCCCCGGCGGTGCGGCAGCGTCGGCCGGCACCCGGGTGCGGTGCCAGCGAATCGCGGCCCAGCTGCCGGCGATGCCAAGGAGGACGACGCCGAGGAGCCAGGGGCCCGCCGACCGCATCGCAGTATCGAGCAGCGGGCCGGCCTCTTCCCACCAGGATGGCGCGAAGCGCCACGCCAGCCAGCCCCCGAACAGGAAGACCAGGGGATAGGTGACCACCGCCTCGAGGCCCAGGGCGAGGAGCGCGGTCGCGGGCCGGATGCCTCCGCGCAGGAGCCCGGCGAACTTGGCGGCCTCGCCGCCGAAGCGAAGGGGTGTCAGGCCCGCCGCGGCGTCTCCCCAGGTCGTCGCCGTAACGGCCTGCGAGAGCGTGAGTTCGGCGCCCAGCCCCCGGAGGTACCAGCGGAGCCGGAAGGCGCGGCCGAGGATGTCGAGGGTGACGATCCCGAGGCAGAGGGCGTGAGCCTCGAAGGGAGTGAGACGCATCAGGCGCGCTGGGCCAGCACCTCGCGGTACACCGCCACGATGCCGTCGAAGGCCTGGCGGTACCCATGGTGCCGTTCCGCGAAGGCGCGCGCGCTTCGACCCAGGGCGGCGGGATCGCCGCGCAGGAGGGTGATCGCCGCCTCGGCGCAGGCCGCGGGGTCGCCCGGCGCGTAGAGCGCCCCGGCACCGGACTCGCGCACCCGGTCGGCGACGCCGCCGGCATCGACCGAGAGCACCGGAAGCCCCGAGGCCATGCCCTCGAGCGCGCTCAGCCCGAAGGTCTCGGCGGGGCCCGGCGCGACGTAGAGGTCCGCCGCCGCGAGCAGGTCAGCCAGCGCCTCCCGGTCACGCTGGTACGGGACCCACCGCACCTGCCGTCCCTCGGCGCGGGCCCGCAGTTCTGCTTCGCGCGGGCCCGCCCCCACCAGCACCAGCCATGCATCGGTCCGCCGCGCGATTTCGTGCCAGGCGGTAAGGACGGTCTCGATCTGTTTCTCCCCCGCGAAGCGACCCACGAAGATCGCGAGCGGCGCATCGGGAAGGCCGAAGCGCCGCCGGGTCTCGGCGAGCCGCGCGCGCCGGGCCGGGTGGAAGCGATCGAGGTCGACGCCGAGCGAGACGCGGTACACCCGCTCGACGCCCTCCCGCTCGAGGGCGCGGGCCACCGACTCGCTCGCGACCAGCACCGCGCGATAGAGCGAAGCGAGGGTGCGCACGTAACCCCACGCCGCATGCGCCGCGGCGTTCCGCCAGCGGCTCGGCGTGAGCCCCGGATCGATGATGGCGGGGAAATGGGTGTGATAGAACCAGACCATCGGCGCCTGGAGGGACCGGTTGGCGCGCCGCGTCACCCACGGCACGAACCAGGGGCTGCCGACCTCGATCACGTCGGGGCGTTCGTGCTCCAGGATCCGCCGGGTGGTCCGGGTCGCGAGCAGGAAGCGGTAGGACTTGTCGAACGGGATCCGCGGGCCGCGGAGCCGGTAGCAGCGGACGCCCCGTTCCTCACCCAGCGCATCGGCTTCGCCGGGGACCACGAGGACCTGGCGGAGGCCGGCCTGCTGCTGCACGTAGGCCGCCTTCGAGAGGAGATACGTGCGGATCCCGCCGGTCGCGTCGCCGAAGTACTTGGTGATATCGAGGATGGTGAGCGTGCCGGGCGCCCGCAGCGGTGGCGGGAAGTCCGAGCGGGCGAGGTTGATCGGCGTCCTGGGCGGCGCGAGAAACCCGGGCGGCGCCGGGCGAGCCGGCTCAGTCAGAGCAGTCACCGAGGGGGTAGACCGTCCCGCAGTTGGCGCAGGGATTCTTGCAGCCCCAGGGGCGGGAACGGACGGGGAAGCCGCAGCGGTTGCAGGACAGCGCTGGGGAGGCGGTCCCGGCCGTTCCGAGTTCCGAGTTCCGGGTTCCGGGTTGGTGAACCGTGCTCCCTTGACGGCGTTCGCCGCCGCCGGGCGCCTGGAGCCACTCGGAACTCGGAACCCGGAACCCGGAACTACTCATGGTGGTACGCCCCGGTGAGGAACGGATTGGTCATCCGCTCCACCCCGATCGTCGTCTCGGGCCCGTGGCCACTGAAGACGACCGTCGAGTCGGGCAGCGCCATGAACACGGCATGGAGGCTGTGCATGAGCGTGCCGAGGTCCCCACCGGGCAGATCGGTGCGGCCGATGGAGCCGTTGAAGAGGACATCGCCGCCAAAGACGTGCCCGTTGCCCACGAAGCTGACGGAGCCGGGCGAGTGCCCGGGGGTGTGCCGGACGACGAACTCGTGGGCCCCGAGCACGAGGCGCTGGCCGTCGCTCAGGGTCTCGTCGGGGGCCGGCGGCGGCTCGATCGATTCGCCCAGCCAGAGCTCCGCCTGGCGGGGCAGGTTGTCGTAGAGCGGTCGATCGGCGGGGTGGAGATAGACCGGCACCCCGGTGGCCTCCTTCACCGCCCGGACGCCGAGGATGTGATCGATGTGGCCGTGGGTGAGCCAGACGGCGGAGAGGGCCCAGCGGCGGGTATCCAGCTCCGCGAGGAAGAGCCGCGGCTCCTCCCCCGGGTCGATCATGATCGCTTCCCGGGTCGACCGGTCCGCGACGAGATAGCAGTTCTCGGCGAACTGGCCGTTGGGCAGCGCCACGATCTCGAGATCAGACACCGACCTTGCTCCGCCGCTCGGCCAGGTACTTCTCCACCGCGATCGCGGCCGTGGTGGCATCGCCCACGGCGGTCGTGACCTGGCGGACCAGCTGGACCCGGAGGTCACCCGCGGCGAAGAGGCCGGGGATCGACGTCATCATCCGCTCGTCGGTGATGATGTAGCCGCTCGGGTCATGCCGGAAATGCTCCTTGATGAGCCCCGAGTTCGGCTTGAATCCGATGAAGACGAAGCAGCCGCTCACCGCAAGCTCGCTGACCGCGCCGGTGACCGTGTCCTCCAGCACCGCCGCCTGCAGCTCCTTCATGCCGAGATGTTCCCGTCCCTTGAGCTCGAGCACCTTCTTGTTCCAGATGACCTCGATCTTGGGATTGGCGAAGAGCCGTTCCTGCAGGATCCTGGAGGCGCGGAGCTCGTCGCGCCGGTGGATGAGGTACACCTTGGCGGCGTAGCGGGTCAGGTAGTCCGCCTCTTCCACCGCGGCATCGCCGCCGCCCACCACGGCGATGGTCTGGTTGCGGAAGAAGGCGCCGTCACATACGGCGCAGTACGACACGCCGAAGCCGGCGTACTCGGCCTCGCCCGGCACACCGAGCTTGGTGGGGGTCCCGCCCGCCGTGAGGATGACGGTCGGGGCGTGGTAGGTGTCGCCTTCGATCGTCCGGACCTCGAAGGTGCCGTCCTCGAGCCGGTGGATCCCCTCCACCGTGGCCTGCCGGATATCGGCCCCGAACTTCTTCGCGTGCTCGGTCATCTTCTCGGCCAGGTCGCGGCCGAGGATCGATTCGAAGCCGGGGTAGTCCTCGATCTTCTCGGTGTTGAGCAGCTCGCCGCCGGGCACCTTGCTCTCCAGCAGTACACTCCGCAACATCCCCCGCCCCGCATACATCGCGGCGCAGAGACCCGCGGGACCTCCACCGATGATGATCGTATCCAGTTCGTGCATGATGGTCAGGGGCTCGGGACCTGGGTAATGATCTGACGCAGTAAATATAGACCGGTCAGGAATCGCTACCCCCACCCAGCGGCCCGAGATGCAGCAGGTTGAGGGCGCCGTGGCAGGAGGAGAGCGTCGCGACCGGAAGGTCGACCGCGCCTCCCGCCGCTCCCGCCTCACGCACGGTGTCGAATCCGGCGAGGACCTGTGTCACCGGGAAGGTGCCGACGCCGAAGACCAGGTGCTGACACTGGAAGAGCACCGGACCGGCCACGGTTCCCGTCGCCCCCAGGCGGCGGGTGAAACTGGTCACGGCGTCGGCCATCTCCCAGGTGCGGGGCGCGCGGGTCACGGGACAGAGCCAGGGCTCGATGCAGTGGGTCGGGCAGAGCCAGTCGGCGAAGGAGACGTAGCGCGTGCCATCGGGGGCGGCCTGGTCATAGGGTGTTCCGGGGCCCTCGCGGACCGGGCGGGTCTCGACCAGGCGTCCGGGCCAGGCGGCGCGGGCGCGCCGGACCAGCCAGTGATACATCAGGTGGGGCATGAGGGGCGAGGGGACGATCACATCGGGCGAGGCCAGCTCGGCGTGGGCGGACCGATCGCCGAGATAGGTGTCGAAGAACCGGTCCCAGTCCGCGGTGACCAGCTCGCACCGATCGGCGCCGTGGAGCTCGCGCCGGAACTGACAGCCGGGATCGTGGTCGACGATGAGCAGGCGGGCGAACTCGGCCTTGCCGCGATCCCGGGCCTGGAGGAGCTGGCGGGCGTAGAACGTGCCGTAACAGCCGCCGCCGATGATGACCACGTCACCCAGCGTGATTTCGCTCATGTCCGCGTCGCGGGGGTGAGGATGGCGGTTCGCGGGCGCTGATATTCCCCCAGTGGGGGGCGGAGGCCTCACCCCTGTTCGAGAATGCGGGGAACGCCCCGGGCATCCTTCGGACCCGGGCACTCAGCGGATCAGCCGCCCCCCGTCCACCACCAGGACCTCCCCGGTCACATAATCGGCTTCGAGGAGGTAGACCAGCGCCCCCGCGACGTCCGCCGGCGAGCCCAGCCGCCTGAGCGGCGTCGTCTTCGCCAGATGCTCACGCGCCGCGTCGCTCCAGTCATCGGGCGGCAACACCGCGCCCGGCGCGATCGCGTTCACGGTGATGTCGGGCGCGAGGGCGACCGCCAGGGTCTTCGTGAGCATGACCACGCCAGCCTTGCTGACGCAGTGGGCGGTGTAGCGGGGCCACGGTTCGAGGCCGCCGACGTCGGCCAGGTTCACCACCTTGCCGCCCGCGGCGCGCAGCCAGGGGAGCGCGCCCTGCACCGTGAAGAACGCCGAGCGGAGATTCACCGCCATCGTGTGATCCCACAGCTCGGGCGTGGTTTCCTCGACCGTCGCCTGGGGCATGATCCCGGCCGAATTCACCAGCACGTCGAGACGGCCGAACCTTGCCGCGACCTCGGCGGGCAGCGCCTTCGCCGCGGTGGCGTCCTCGAGGTTCGCCGGGAAGAGCTCGGCCCGGCAGCCGAGTGCCCGGGCGGCGGCCGCGGTCTCGCGGGCGCCGTCGGCGGCGCTGTTGTAGTGAATGGCGAGATCCATCCCGCGGCGTGCGAGGGCCAGCGCGAGGGCCTGGCCGACCCGGCGCCCGCCGCCGGTGACCAGCGCGACGCGGGAGGCGAGTTCCATCCTAGCTCACGCCGTTCGTGACGGGCAGGATGTGGCCGGTGATTCCGGAGGAGGCCTCACCGGCGAGGAAGAGCACCGCGTTCACGATCTGGTCCATTTCCACGTAGTGCGCGCCGGCACCGGCGCTGGCCACGTTCTCCGGCGTGCGCACCATCCCGGGGGCCACCGCGTTCACCCGGATGCCGCGGTCCCAGAGCTCGACGGCGAGGCTCTGCGTCATCGCGGCGACACCGGCCTTGGCCGCGCTGTAGGCCGCCATCTGGCCGCTGGCGCGATAGTAGGCGACCGAGGCGAAGTTGACCACGGTGCCCCGGCTCTTCGCGAGAGGCGCGATCGCGGCGCGGGTCATCAGGTAGGCGGTCTTGAGGTTGATGCTCAACTCGCGGTCGAGATCCTCGGCGGCGATCTGCTCCACGGGCCCGTACGTGGTGAGCCCGCCGGCCACGTTCACTACTCCGTCCAGGCCGCCGAAGTGGCGCACCGCGGTCTCCACGGCAATCGCCGCGACATCGGGCTCGGTGAGATCGCCGGCGGCGGGCTTCGCCTGGATGCCCATCGCCTGGAATTCCTTCACCCGGTCGGCGACGCCGACGGCGTTGCGGTCCACGGCGACGAGGCGCGCGCCGGCCTGTCCCAGGGCCTGGGCCACGGCGTGGCCGATCTGCCCCGCGCGACCGACACCGGTGACGAGGAGGGTCTTGCCGGCAAAGTTCCAAGTCGTAGGCATGGTTGGTCGCGATCAGGGGGTCAGGGGTCAGGGGTCAGGGGTCGGGGGGCGGGGCGGGGTGGTGCTACCCCGCCACCAGGGCGGTCGGGGTCGGGCGGGCGTCCTCGAGGTCCTGCAGCCACTCGAACGGGACCTGCTGGCCGCCGATCCGGTCGCCGGCCTCGTGCTCGGGATCATCACCGTGCCAATCGGAGCCGCCGCTCCGCTTGAGCCCGAGCTGCCGGGCGTAGTCGGTGAGGCGGGCCACCTGGTCGGGATCGTGCACCGGGTGACGGGTCTCCACCGCATCGAGCCCCTGGCTCCGGAGCGTGGTGAGCGCCGGGAGGGTGCCGCGGTCCTTCAGGTGCGCCGCCGAGAGCACCCCGCCGACCGAATGTACCAGCTCGGCCACCTCGACGAAGGTCGGCAGGCGCTTCTCCACGAAGGCGGGCCGGTGCCAGCCGATGTAGCGGTCGAAGGCGTCCTGCACCGACTTCACGAGGCCCCGGCGGGCGAGCGCCCGGGCCACGTGGGGGCGACCGACCGCCCCGCCCCGCGATTCCTCCAGCACATCCTCCATCCGGAGCGGCACCCCGAGACCGTTCAGACGCTCGACGATTTCCCCGCCGCGGCGCTCGCGATCCGCGCGGCAGCGCGCCAGGAAGCGCTCGAGCGGATCCCAGCCGAGGGGCAGGAAGTACCCCAGCACGTGCATCTCCCCCCAGGGCGCCGCGGTCGAGAACTCGCACCCCGCGATCACGCGGACGCCGAGCCGCTCCCCCGCGGCGACGGCCGCGGGAAGACCATCGAGCGTGTCGTGGTCGGTGAGGGCCATGGCCGCGAGCCCGGCGGCCGCGGCCCGTGCCACGACCTCGTCCGGCGGCAGGGCGCCGTCAGAGGCCGTGGAATGGAGGTGGAGGTCGACGAGGGACATCCGTCAGCGACGGTAGCCGGTCTCGGGCGCGGTCCAGGCGGGCTGGGAGCGTTTCCAGAGCTCCCGGAGCTCGCGCTCCGAGAGCTCGGCGAGCGAGTCCTCCGCATGGCGGGAGCCGAGCGGCGCGTAGCGGCTCACGCGGACTTCGGTACCGTCGCGGCGGCGGAACAGCACCCCGAACTCGTCGCGGGTGTACTGCGTGACCCGGCCGGTGGGGGCGACGTCCCAGGTGGCGCCGTCGATCTCGAGCTGGCGTGCAGGCATGGTTCGCGGTCGATTCAGGAGTTGGGGTCTTCGTCTTCCATCTCCGGCTCCCAGCCGGAGCTGCTGCGCGGTTCGGGCGGCTCGACTTCTTCCCACAGCTCGCCGGAGGCGGCGTCGTACTGGGCAATGACGTGGAGCCGCCGCTCGAGGCGGAGTTCCATGTCGGTGCGGGAGGCGCGGGATCGGTGGGACATCTCCGAGCGGCTCTCGCTGAACTCGAGATAGGTGTGCGGCACCCTGGCGCTCTTGAAGAGCCAGATGTGCTGGCCGCGCGGGCGCCCGAGTTCGGCCAGGGCATGGACGGTCGTGATGTACTCGACCTCGAATTCGGGCAGGACCGTCACCCGCGCCACCGTGAGCACCCGCGTCATGATCAGGCCCCGTCGTCAGGGAACTGTTCGAGCATCTTCTTGACGTCGGCCAGGAAGCGGTCGGCGTCGGCGCCGTCCACCACCCGGTGATCGAACGACATCGTCAGCATGCCCTTGAGCCGCGGCGCGATGGTGTCGGTGCCGTCGGGCAGGGTCACGACCGCGGGGCGCTTCTCGATGGACCCGACGCAGAGGATCGCGACCTGTGGCTGATTGATGATCGGGAGCCCGGCGTAGGAACCGAAGACGCCGGGGTTGGTGATCGTGAAGGTCCCGCGCTGCACCTCGTCGGGATTGAGCTTCTTGGTCCGGGCCCGCTCGCCCAGGTCGTTGATGGCGCGGGCGACGCCCATGAGGGACAGCCCGTCGGCCTGCTTGACGACCGGCACGATGAGCCCCCAGTCGAGCGCCACGGCGATGCCGAGATTCACGTCGCGCCGGAAGATGGTGGCGTCGCTGGCGACGGCGGCGTTGAGGCCCGGGTGTCTGCGGAGGTTCTGGGCCACGGCGTGCGCGACGAAGGCCAGGTACGTCAGGTTCACGCCCCGCTCGGCGAACTCCTTCTTCCGCTTCGCGCGGATCTGCGAGACGCGGGTGTAGTCGATTTCGAAGAGGGTCTGGACGTGGGCCGAGACCCGCCGCGACATCACCATATGCTCGGCGGTGAGCCGGCGGATGCGGGACCAGGGCTCGACCCGGTCGCCGGGCCACGCCTCGACGGCGGGACCATGCGCCGCCGGCGTGGCCACCGGCGCTGCGGCGGGCGCGGGCCGTGCGGCCGGCAGCGGAGCGGCCGGCGCGGACGGAGCGGCCGCGGATCCGCCCTCGAGGAACCCGAGCAGGTCGTTCTTGGTCACCCGGCCGGCGTGGCCGCTTCCCTGCACCGCGGCGATATCGACCCCATGCTCGGCGGCCATCTTGCGCACCAGGGGTGTGGACCGGCGGCGCAGCCGCTCCTCGGCGGTCTCGGGCCCGTTCGCCCCG
>DASZPT010000224.1:0-14073 GCA_035549935.1 Gemmatimonadales bacterium | reverse complement strand
CCCCCGCGCCCCTCCGGTGAGAACCCGCCGTGCCTGAGACACCAGAGGCAGTTGCATCGTTGAACGCGGTGCCCTAGCATCACGGCATCACTCCTGGCCGCTCCCAACCCTCCGGGTCCTCCTATGCGCCGTCTCCTGACTCTCCTCCTCCCGCTCGCCCTGCTTGCCGCGGCCTCCCCGGCGCAGGCCCAGCTCGGTGGCCTCAAGAAGAAGCTGACCGACAAGGTGACCAAGAAGCCCGACACTGCCCTCGTCGCGGGGGGCGCGTCCCAGGCCAAGTGCGACAAGTCGACCATGGTGATCACCAGCGACGTGGTCGACCGCTACCTCAAGGGCATGGCCGCGCGCGATGCCGAGATCAAGAAGATTGCCCGCGAGCCGGGGCCCAACCAGGGGTATTTCACCGCCGTCGCGAAGCGGGAGGCGATCGAAAAGCGGAAGCGGGAGTTCGACCTGCGCCGGGGCGCCGACTGGGAGCGCTACAAGGTGATCTACCCCAAGATGATCCACGGCGACCAGGCCGCGGTCCAGCAGCAGCACGCCCTGATGGACTCGCTCGACCCGAACAAGGTCGAGGTGCCGGAGCTCGACTGGAACGCGCAGCAGGCCAACAACAAACGGCTCGACAGCGTCGCCATGACCGCCGCCGGCATCTCCGCCTGCGACTGGGGCGGCAATGGCATCGGCGACCGCATTCCGATGCTGGTGAGCGTCTACGCCAGCGACCCCAACACCAGGGACCTGCGCGGGTACGGCACGCCGGTCGAGGGTGCGGCGGTGAAGGCCCGGCTCAAGGACCTGATGGAGGCCCTGGGCTACAATGCCCGCGCCAGGGGAGGGGCGGAGTTCACCGACGCGGAGAAGGCCCATATCAAGGAGGAGGACGACAAGCTGCAGCAGGCCAGCATCATGACCGGTGACCCGTACACCGACTGCGTCACCAAGTTCAACCAGGAATGGACCAAGAAGCACGAGGCGGAGCTCAGGAAGGCCGGCGAGAGCAAGGACATGGCGGCGGCCATGCGGCTCACCCAGCTGCAGATGCAGGAGATGCAGAAGGCCTGCAAGCAGAACGCCTCCAGCGACGACGATTGATGCGCCGTCACTCCCTCGCCGCGGGGCTCACGCTGCTGCTCGGCGGTTCGGCCGCGCCCACCGCGCCGGCCACCTTCGAGACCAGTCACGGGCCGGTGCGCCTCGCGGAGGCCGGGCCGGGCGAACTGGCCCGGGGAAGCGTGTGGCGCGCGGGGAAGGGCGGGCTCGAGTGGACCGAGCTGGCGATGCACGGGCGAGGCGAGATCCGCCGCACCAGGGTCGTGGTGGCCCGCCTCGACCCCGCCCGGTTCACGCTCTCGCTCGAGAACGGGGTGGCGCCCGGTGGGCTCCAGGTATGGACCCTGGACCGGGCCCCCGCGGCCGCGGCGCTGGCTCTCAATGCCGGGATGTTCGCCGGCGACGGCGCCTGGGGTTGGGTGGTGCACGCCGGCACCGAATATCGCCCGCCGAAGCGCGGGCCGCTGGCACTGGCGGTCACGGTGGACTCGCTCGGCGCGGTGCAGCTGCTCGATGATGCCGCGCTCGCCCGGGTTCGGCAGGGCGAGAAGCTGGGCGGCATCCGGGAAGCGTTCCAGTCGTATCCGGCGCTGTTGCGGGACGGTTCCCTGCCGCGGCTGCTCGAAACCGGCTCGCCTGACATCGACCTCGAGCACCGCGACGCGCGCCTGGCGCTGGGGGTCGATACCGAGGGACGCGTGCTGGTGGCGCTGACCCGGTTCGATGCCCTGGGCCCCACCCTCGGCTCGGTTCCGTTCGGCCTCACCGTACCGGAACTCGCCCTGGTGATGCGGGGGCTGGGCGCGGTGAACGCGGTGGGGCTCGACGGCGGGATTTCGGCTCAACTCCTGCTGCGGGATGCGGATGGCACGGCCCATCGCTGGGAGGGGTTCCGGCAGGTGCCGCTGGGGCTGAGCGCGGTGCCCCGCCCCTAGATCACCTTCAGCTCCACCACCGTCCGCCGCTCCCCGCGGGTCGACTTCTCCCGGTACATCGCCGCATCGGCGGTCTGCAGCAGCGCGTCGGCGTTCTTTCCGTCGTCCGGATAGAGTGCCAGGCCGGCGCTGAAGCCGATCGGGAACCGGTGGTTCCCCACCGCGATCGGGTCCTTGAAGAGCGCCTTGAGCGCGAGCACCAGCGACTCCCCCACCGACCGTTCCGGCACCTTCTCGAACAGCACCGCGAACTCGTCGCCGCCGAGCCGGGCGAGGGTGTCGCTCCGGCGGACGCCGCTCGAGAGCCGCTGGCTCACCTGGATGAGCACCTCGTCACCCGTCGCATGGCCGTGGGTGTCGTTCACCGGCTTGAACCCGTCCAGGTCGAGATAGAGCACCGCCAGCTTCTCGCGCCGCCGGCTGGCCTGCTCGATCGCGTGGGAGAGGCGGTCGAAGTAGAGCGCGCGGTTGGGCAGCCCGGTGAGGGGGTCGTGGGTGGCGCGGTGCGCCTCGCGCCGGCGGGCCGTCTCCAGCTCCGCGAGCAGGCGATGCCGCTCGTGCGAGTGGCGAATGGTCCTGATCAGGGTCCAGCTGTCCACCCGGCCCTTCACCAGGTAATCCTGGGCGCCGTTGCGGACCGCGGCCATGGCGAGGCGCTCGTTATCGTCGCCGGTGAGGACGATCACCGGGATGTCGGGGCAGTGCTGCGCGATCCGCGTGAGGGTCTCGATCCCGCTGCTGTCCGGGAGGTTGAGGTCGAGCAGGATCACTTCGGGCCGCACCTGACCGGCCAGCTGCACCGCCTGGGCCAGCGTGCTGGCCCGCAGCAGCCGGCAGGGATACCCCGGCAGCTCCTCGAGCAGCACGCTGAGCAGCAGGGCATCGTCGGGATTGTCCTCGATGACCATGACGCTGCGGCAGAGCCCCGGGAGGGCGGGCTCCGTGAGGGCCTCGGGGACCAGGGTATCGTCGTTCATGCGGGGAGCCGGCAGACCAGGGTCCAGTAGTCCTGCAGCTCCCGCGCGACGGCGGCGAAGGCCTCGAAGTCGTCCGGCTTGCGGACGTATCCCGCGGCCCCTTCGGCGTAGGCGGTCCGGATGTCGGAGGGCTGGTCGCTCACGGTGAGCACGATGACGGGGATGTGCCGGAGCGCGGGATCCCGCTTGAGGGTGCGGAGGGTCTCGAGCCCGTCGAGCCGCGGCATGTTGAGGTCGAGCAGGATGAGTCCCGGCCGGCGGGCCGACTCGTAGGGCGGCTCACGCCGCAGGAACCTGAGCGCCTCGAGGCCGTCCCCGGCGACATGCGCGATCCGGAGTCCCTCGCCCGATGCGAAGGCCTCGCGGGTGAGCACCACCGCGTCGTCGCTGTCATCGACCACCAGCACGTCGATGGGACGGCGGATCAGGCTGTCGAGACTCATGCCGCCCGCTCCCCTTCCGCCGCGAAGACCACGGTGAAGGCCGATCCCCCGCCCGGGCGCGGCTCCACCCAGGCGCGGCCGCCGTGGCGCTCGGCGATCTGGCGCACGATGGCGAGCCCGGCCCCGGTGCCCGGCACCTCGCGCCCCACCCCCCGCTGGAACAGCTGGAAGATCCGCTCCGACTGCTCGGCCGGGACGCCGGGCCCGCGGTCGAGCACCTGGAACCCGGCGAGGCCGTCCCGGCGCCAGGCGGTGACGGCGATGTCCGCCGGCGCTCCGGGCCGGCGGAACTTGAGCGCGTTCGCGACCAGGTTGTAGAGCGCCTGGGTCGCCCAGACCCGCTCGACCCGGAGGCTCGGCAGCGCGGGGTCGACCACCACGGTGGCGCTCGCCTCACGGATCGCCCCGTCGAGGCGTGCCAGCACTTCCTGCGCGATCTCCCCGCCATCCACTTCCGCGTCGGCGGGCTCGGCCCGCCGAGCGCGCGCGAGCAGCTGGATCTCCTCCAGCAGCCGCCCCATCCGTCCCGCCGCTTTCACCACCCGCTCGAGGAAGTCCGCCCCGCGCGGGTCGAGCTGCGTCCCGTGCCGCGACGCCAGCAGGCGCGAGAAGCTCTCGATCGACCGGAGCGGCTCCTTGAGGTCGTGCGAGATCACGTGGAGCAGCGTCTCGAGGTCGCGGTTGCGGCCGGCGAGGTCGAGCTCGCTCCGCTTGAGCGCCGCGTCGGCGCGCTTCTGGTCGGTCATGTCGGTCGCCACGCCGCAGAGCCACCACCCGCCCTGCCCGTCGGGCATCGGCGCCTTGGACACGAGGAAGGTGCGCTGGTCGCCGCCCGGCATCGTCAGCGCCACTTCCCGTTCGTGAGCCGCCCGTTGCTCCAGCGCCCACCGGTCGGACTCCCGGGCGCCCGCCGCCACGTCCGGCGCGAAGAGATCGTCGTCCCGGCACCCGGGGATGGTGGCGGGGTCGCGGTGGGCCATCCGGCCGAACACCGGGTTGGCGAGGAGGTACCTGCCGTCGGCCTGCTTGACGAAGACCCCCGCGGGCGTGTGATGCAGCACCGCCTCGAGCAGCCGGCGGCTGGCCGCCGCCTCGTGCTCCAGCGCCCGCCGGGCCGTGATGTCGCGCAGGACCCCGACCGCGCCGATCACGTGGCCGCGTCCGTCCTTGACCGGCCCGTAGGCCCGCTCCCAGATCGCGGGGGTCCCGTCGAAGCGCGGGATCTCGTCCTCGGAGGTGAACCGCTCGCCCGCGAGCGCCCGCGCCCAGGCGGCGCGAAGCGCCGGCTGCTCGTAGTCGCCGCGGAAGGCGGTGAGGTAGGCGCGGTTGGCGACCACCTGGTGGAAGTCGGGGTCGATCGCCGCGATCAGGTCGGGGGCGCTCTCCACCACCGCCTGCAGCTGGGCCCGCGCCGCCTCGGCCCGGAGCGAGGTCGCCGTGAGCGCGCTGGTACGCTGCATCAGCTCCGCCTGCAGCGCGGTCTTCATCTTCTCCCCCTGCCCGAGCGCCTGGGTGAGGCTGTACTCGGCGCGGTCGAGATCGCGGAAGGCGCGCCATCCGAAGCCGAACATGGCGAGGAGGAAGGCGAGGGTGCGGAACGCCTCCGCTTCCCCCGCGGTGAGCCACCCGGCGAACTCCCAGGCGGTGAGGAGCGCCGCCATGAGCAGGACGAGCGGGGCATACAGGAACACCAGCCGCCGCGCCTCCCGGCCCGCGATGGAGGTCGAACACATCAGGCTCATCGCGGGCGCCGACGGTACCAGCAGGAGCACCCCGAGCGCCCCGGCCAGGATGCCGATGGTGGTATCGAGCGGGATCGCGCCGTAGCGGACGCTGAGGAGCCAGCGGGCGTGGTAGATGTGACCGAGCAGCGTGGCGACGCCGAGGAGCGCCACCGCGATCGCGATCTGCTCCGCCAGGCGGGCGCGGGCGCGGGTGGGGCGGAGGGCGATCAGGATCGCCGCGGCGCCCAGCGCCACGATGCCTGCCGCCACGATGCCGTGCCGTACCGCCAGGAGCCCGGAGCCGATCGCGACGAGACCGGCCAGGAGCGCGAGCGGTCGGCGGCCCGCCGGGCGGTAGCCGCGGTCGACCAGCGCGAGGCCGAGCGGGACGAGCGCAAGCCCGGCGCTCGGCGCGAGGGCCAGGAGCAACGCGCCGAGGCCGATCGTGCCGATCCGGAACCGATGCTTGAGCCCCGACCTGGTCGGCAGCCCTTCCGTCCTTGGCTGGGTACCTGCCACCACTGAACCTCGCACAGGGTAAGGACTTGTGTGCCCTGTTCGAGTATCGGCGGGGGTGGGGGGAAGTGTGAGGGTCGGGGGACCGGGGAGGCCTCGGGCCTGGGGCCGTGGGCTCCGTTGGTGTGGTGCCGGGGCGCCGGGCGCCGAGCCCAAAGCCAGGTGACCAGACTATCGCTAAGTCGGTCGCTGAAAACGACTTGCGGGGAAGCGTCCCGATTGCATCCAGCCCAAGGGCCGGGGTATATTTCGCCGTTCTCCGGCCCGTCCGGGCCGATCTCATTCTCCACACGTCTGGACCCGCATGACCGGCCCTTCCCAGAACGAACGGATCCTGCCGCGCCTCATCGAAGAGGAGATGCAGCAGTCCTTCATCAACTATTCGATGAGCGTGATCGTCTCGCGCGCGCTCCCCGACGTGCGTGACGGTCTCAAGCCGGTGCATCGCCGCATCCTGTATGCGATGAACGAGCTGGGGCTCATTCCCGGCCGGCCGTACAAGAAATCGGCGACGGTGGTGGGCGACGTGCTGGGCAAGTATCACCCGCACGGCGACAGCTCGGTGTACGACGCGCTGGTGCGCATGGTGCAGGACTTCTCGCTGCGCTATCCGCTGATCGACGGGCAGGGGAACTTCGGGTCGGTGGACGGCGATCCGGCGGCGGCCTACCGCTACACCGAGGCGCGCCTCACGCCGATCGCGGTCACGATGCTGGAGGACATCGACAAGAACACCGTCGATTACCAGGCCAACTTCGACGACCGGCTGCAGGAGCCGACGGTCCTGCCCGCGAAGGTGCCGAACCTGCTGGTGAACGGCTCGAGCGGCATCGCGGTGGGCATGGCGACCAACATCCCGCCGCACAACCTGCGGGAGGTGGCGAAGGCGGTGCAGCACCTGATCGACGATCCCGAGGCGACGATCGCCGATCTCCACAGGATCATCAAGGGCCCGGACTTCCCGACCGGCGCGTTCATCTACGGGCGCAGCGGCATCAAGGAGGCCTACGAGACCGGGCGCGGCCGCATCCAGGTCCGGGCCCGGGCCCAGATCGAGGAGAAGGAGTCGAGCGGGAAGAGCCAGATCGTCGTCACCGAGATCCCCTACCAGGTCAACAAGGAGAACCTGGTCAAGGCGATCGCCGAGCTGGTGATCGAGAAGAAGCTCGAGGGGATCAGCGGCGTCAACGACGAGTCGGACAAGGACGGGATGCGCATCGTCATCACGCTCAAGCGCGATGCGATCCCCAACGTGGTGCTCAACCAGCTCTACAAGCACACCGCGATGCAGACCACGTTCGGCGTGATCATGCTCGCGCTGGACAAGGGTGTGCCGAAGGTGATGAACCTGAAGCAGCTGCTGGAACGGTTCGTCGAGCACCGCCACGACGTCGTGGTTCGCCGGACCCAGTTCGACCTCGACGCGGCCCAGGCCCGGGAGCACATCCTCGAGGGCCTCAAGATCGCGGTCGACAACATCGACGAGGTCGTCGAGATCATCCGGAAGTCGAAGGACGTGCCGGATGCCGACGCGCGGCTCCGCAAGCGCTTCGGGCTGTCGGAGAAGCAGAGCGACGCGATCCTCAACATGAGGCTCGCCAAGCTCACCGGCCTCGAGATCGAGAAGCTGGAGGCGGAGCTGGCCGAGGTGCGGGCGCTGATCAAGGAGCTCAAGAGCATCCTGGCCAGCCGGCCCAAGCGGATGGCGATCCTCAAGGAGGAGCTGGAGGAGGTCGCGAGGAAGTACGGCGACGACCGGCGCACCGAGATCCTGGCCGACCAGGGCGACTTCTCGGTCGAGGACCTCATCGCCGAAGAGGACATGGTCATCACGATCTCGCACACCGGCTACATCAAGCGGATCGCGGTGAGCACCTACCGCCGCCAGCGGCGCGGGGGCCGGGGCTCGGTGGGGGCCACGACCAAGGAAGAGGACTGGATCGAGCACCTCTTCATCGCCAGCACCCACGACTACCTGATGTTCTTCACCGACACCGGCCAGGTCTACTGGCTCAAGGTGCACGAGATCCCGCAGGGCGGCCGCGCCTCCCGCGGCAAGCCGGTGGTCAACTGCATCGCCATCAAGCCGGAGGAGCGGGTCGCGGCGACGGTGGCGGTCCGGGAATTCGCGGCGGACCGGTTCCTGATGTTCGCCACCCGGAACGGCACCGTGAAGAAGACCTCGCTCGCCGAGTACGGCAACGTCCGGAGCACCGGCATCCGCGCCATCAACATCGAGGACGGCGACGAGCTGATCGACGTGCAGACCTGCGAGCCGGAGAGCGATATCGTCCTCGCGACGGCCGACGGGATGAGCATCCGGTTCCACCAGGGCGATGTCCGCGAGATGGGCCGGGTGGCGACCGGGGTGAAGGGGATCGAGCTCGAGAAGGACGACCGGGTGATCGGCATGGTGGTGATCCGGCGCGACGCCACCCTGCTGGTGGTGAGCGAGAAGGGCTTCGGCAAGCGGTCCGAGCTCTCCGACTACCGGGTGCAGAAGCGGGGCGGCAAGGGGATCATCACCCTCAAGAAGACCGACAAGACCGGCGCGCTCGTGGCGCTGATGGAGGTGCAGCCGGAGGACGAGCTGATGCTCATCACCAAGCACGGGGTGATCATCCGCCAGCCGGTCGGGGGTATCCGGGTCATCAGCCGCAACACCCAGGGGGTGAAGGTGATGAACCTCGACGCCGGGGACACGGTGGTCGACGTCGCCCGGGTCGTGAAGGAGGACGAGGAGGGGGCGGAGGAGGAGGATGCCCCGGCGGCGGAGGCGGGCGAGTGAGGCGCGGAACCTCCTTGCCCTCCGCCCACGTGCGCCGTAGGTTCGCCCCGTGACCCTGCCGCCCGCGGTCGACTCCCCCGTCACGCTCGATACCATCCGTGCCGCAGAGCGCGCCCTCCAGGGCGTGGCCGTCCGCACCCCGATGGTCGAGGTGGCCCGCCGGCCGCTGTACCTCAAGTGCGAGCATCTCCAGCCGATCGGCGCCTTCAAGATCCGTGGCGCTTACACCGCCCTCGACCGGCTCGGCCCCGCGGGGCGGGCCGGTGGGGTGGTCACCAACTCGAGCGGGAACCACGGCCAGGCGGTGGCGTGGGCGGCGCACCGGTTCGGGGTCCGGAGCGTCGTCGTGATGCCGGAGTCGGCGCCCGGCGTGAAGGTCGCCGGCGTGCAGCGGTGGGGCGGCGAGGTGGTTCTCGCCGGGAAGACCCGCTCTCCCGAACAGCAGGCTCGCACCGATCAGATCGTGGCGGAGCAGGGGCTCGCCTTCGTCCCCGCCTTCGACCACGCCGACGTGATCGCGGGGCAGGGTACCGCCGGTCTCGAGATCCTCGACCAGGTGCCGGAGGTGGCCACCCTGCTGGTCCCGGTGGGCGGCGGTGGCCTCCTCGCCGGGATCACCGCCGCGATCAAGGCGCTCAAGCCCGGCGTCGAGATCGTCGGGGTGGAGCCCGCCGGCGCGCCCAAGCTGAGCCGGGCGCTCGAAGGGGGACGGCCGGTCACCCTGCCCGCGACCCAGAGCCTGGCCGATGGCCTCCTCACCCGCGCCATCGGGACCCTGCCCTGGAGCGTGATCCGGCCCCACGTCCACCGCGCCGTCACGGTGACCGACGAGGAGATCAGCGCCGCGGTGCGGTGGCTCTTCGAGCACCAGGGCCTCCGGGTGGAGCCGTCCGGCGCGGTGACCGTCGCGGCGGTGCTGGCGGGGAAGGCCGCGACGGCGGCGCCCACGGTGGCCGTGCTGAGCGGCGGCAACGTCGACCCCGAGCTCTTCGCCCGGCTGGTGGCCGCATGAGCCTGGCCCCGAAGATCCTGGTGGCCGACGACGATCAGGCGCTCACCCGCACCCTGTCCTGGATTCTCAAGGAGAACGAGTACGAGGTCGTGACCGTGACCAACGGCGAGCACCTGCTCGACCGGCTCCGGGCCGACCAGTACGATCTCCTGCTGCTCGACATCATGATGCCGGGCGCCGACGGGCTGCAGTTGCTCGAGCGGGTGAAGGGGGACCCGTCGCTCCGCCACGTGCCGGTGCTCATGATCTCGTCGATGCCCCCGGAAGAGGCGACGGTGCGGGCCCTCGGTCTGGGCGCCGCCGACTTCATCTCGAAGCCGTTCCGGGTGCGCGAGCTCCTCGCCCGGGTGAAGGCCCACCTCCGGGTGGGCCGCGAGCTCAACCAGGCCCGGGCCGAGGCCCGGACCCGCTCCGAAATGGTGGACATCCTCCAGGAAGTGACGGCGTCGCTCAAGCCGGAGGAGATCTACCATATCCTGGTGCGGCGGGTGGCGCGCGGACTCAAGATTTCGAAATGCTCGCTCATCTTCGCCACGCCCGGCGAGGAGGAGGCGACGGTGGTGGCGAGCTACGAGAACCCGATGCTCCGCAATCTCCGGATCGGGCTCAACCGCTATCCCGAGATCCGCCGCGCGCTCGACACCCGGCAGACCGTGCTCGTCACCGACGTCGCGACCGATCCCCTCTACGCCCAGGCCCGGGCGGAGTGGGAGGCGGAAGGGTTCCAGGTCCCGACCCGCTCGGCGATCGCGATTCCGTTCGTGATGAAGGACCAGCGGGCCGGGGTCTTCTTCCTGCGGACCACCGCGGAGGACACCCCGCTCAACCACTCCGATCTGGCCTTCGCGGAGCAGGTGATCAAGGCGGCGAGCCAGGCGCTCGACAAGGCCTACGATCTCGAGAGCGCGGTGCTCGGCCGCGAGCAGATGAAGCAGCTGGCCGAGACCGATCCCCTCACCGAGACGTTCAACCGCCGGGCCCTGGCGGAGAAGCTGGTGCAGGAGATCGAGCGGGCCAACCGCTACAACACCATGCTGGCCTGCCTCATGGTGGACGTCGACAACTTCAAGCATATCAACGACGCCCACGGGCATATTGTGGGCGACGGGGTTCTGCGCCAACTTGGGGCGATCCTGCGGCGGGAACAGCGCACCGTGGACATCGTGGCCCGCTACGGCGGCGAGGAATTCGTGGTGCTCCTCCCGGAAACCGCCACCAGCGGCGCCCGGATCTTCGCCGAGCGGATCATCCGCAAGGTGGCCGCGCAGAACTTCGGCGAGGACGACCGGCAGGTGCACGTGACGATCAGCGTCGGGATCGCCTGCTACCCCGACGAGCGGGTGAGTGACGGCGAGAGCCTGCTGCATCTCGCCGACCAGAACCTCTACAAGGCCAAGCTCGACGGCCGCAACCGGTACCGCGATTGAGCAGCCGCCGCTGTCCCCGGTGCAACCGGGTCTATGCTGATCCGGCCCGCTTCTGCCCCCAGGACGGGAGTCCGCTCGTCGAGGTCTCGGGCGGCGCCCCGGCGCCCCAGGCGGGCGAGGGCCAGCAGACCAGCGCCGGCCTCCGGACCCTGGTCCGCCAGGCGGCCCTCAAGCGGGGCCCCGGGCTCGACAAGGCGAGCACCCTCACCAACCAGCTGCTGGACCAGCGCTACCAGGTCGGGAAGCGGCTCGGCGAGGGGGGGATGAGCTACGTCTACCTCGCCAAGGATGTCACCACCGGCGAGACCGTCGCCATCAAGGTGCTCACGCCCAAGCTCAAGGAGGACAAGAGCTCGGTCGAACGGCTCCGGCGCGAGGCGGGCCTCGCGATGCGGCTCGAGCATCCCAACGTCTGCAAGATCTTCCGGCTGGGCGAGACCGAGGACGGGCTCATCTACCTGGTGATGCCGTACCTCCCCGGCGAGCTCCTCTCCGACCGCGAGGTCCGCTCCGGCGCGCTGGCGGTGGATTTCGGCGTGCCGCTGCTGGTGCAGATGTGCCGCGGGCTGCAGCACGCGCACGACCTGCAGATCGTGCACCGCGACCTCAAGCCCGAGAACGTGATGCTGGTGCCCGACGACCGGGGGCCGGGCGGGGTGCGGGCGGTGATCATGGACTTCGGGCTCGCGAAGGAGCGGCGGCAGGAACCGGAGGTCGCCAAGCTCACCGCGACCGGGATCGTGCTCGGCACACCCGAGTTCATGAGTCCGGAACAGATCCGCGGGAAGGGCCTCGATGCCCGGAGCGATATCTACGCCCTCGCGATCGTCGGGTTCGAGATGTTCACCGGCCAGCTGCCGTTCCAGGGCCGGAGCGCGCAGGAGATGATGATCGCGCGCCTCCGCGGGAAGCCCAAGACCCTGCGGGAGGTGAAGTCCGACCTCCCGGCCCGGCTGGAACAGGTCCTCGGCAAGGCGATGTCCCTCGACCCGGCCGACCGCTACGCCACGATGACGGCCTTCGCCGATGCCCTCGAAGGGGCGGAGGAGAGCGGGGTGTTTGCGAGATTGTTCCGCAAATAGCTGCTCCCCGAGCGAACAGCCTGCCGCAGATTTCGCAGATTGAAACGGATTCGTGGGTTAGAGAGTGGCCGCCTCCGCTTCTCCAACCCTGAGTCCGTTTTCCTTTTGCGCCTTTCGAATCTGCGAAATCGGTGTAATCTGCGGAAAGCTGTTCTGCAGTGGTTGCACTCCATCACGGTCGTACCTGGAGACGAAGATATGCCTAAGGGTGCTGTTTCGACGGTCATGGCCGCGGCCAGCGGCCTGGTGGCGGGTGTGATGGGGGTCTGGCTGGCGGGCGCACCACACCAGGCCGGCTCGATGGGCCGCGACACCGCGGTCACGACGCATGGCGAGTGGGTCAGGTTCGCCAACGCCGCAGGGGATTCGGTCCGCGCCTACGTGGCCTATCCCGAGCGCAGGGACAAGGCGCCGGCCATCATCGTGATCCACGAGATCTTCGGGCTCTCCGACTGGGAACCCACCGTGGCCGACAAGCTCGCGGGCCAGGGCTACGTCGCCATCACGCCCGACCTCCTCTCGTCCCGCTTCGGCATGACCCCGGCGAACCCCGACTCGGGCCGCAAGCTCACCGCGCTCCTGGCCCCCGACGCCGTCAACGCCGATCTCGACGCGGCCTACGCCTACCTCAACGGCCTCCCCGCCGTGAAGAAGGGTGACATCGCGACGATCGGTTTCTGCTGGGGCGGGGGCAAGAGCTTCGCCTACGCGACTGCCAACCCGAACCTCAAGGCCGCCGTGGTCTGCTATGGGCCGGCGCCCGACAGCGCCGCGCTCCGGAACATCAAGGCCAGGGTCCTCGGGGTCTACGGCGAGGAGGATGCCCGGATCAACGCCGCGCTCCCCGACGTCGCCCGCCAGCTCAAGGACGCGAAGGTCTCCTTCGACTACGATCTGTATCCCGGGACCGGGCACGGCTTCCTGCGGCCCGGCCGCAAGGGATCGGATTCTCCCTCGGTGGACCAGGCGTGGGCGAAGATCCTGGCGTTCTACCGCAAGAACCTGTAGCGGCGGGGACTACGGCCGGAGCAGGTCGACCAGGCCAGCCGCCTGCAGCAGGCGGGCATAGCGTGGATCGATCGCGAGCCCGTGATGGTCGTAGGGCAGGTCGGTGAGGATCCGGCGGAGCCGTCCCGGGCGGCGGTGGTAGGCGCGTTCGACCCAGTCCATTGCCTGCCGCCACTCGCCGAGGTCGGCGAGGGTGATGATGACCCGGTCGGAGAGCTGGCGGGTGCCCCCGCGGTCCTGAAAGGGATCCTCGCGCTCCGCGTCCGCGAAGAGGGCGGCCAGCTCGCTCCGGAGATCCTGTTCCCGCGCCGCACTCCATCCCTCGCGGGTCACCAGTTCGTCGAGCGCGGCCAGTCGCGCGGCCTCGTTCCGGGTGCCCAGCATCGCCCGCCGCGCGGCGAGGGCTTCCTCGTGGCGCCCCGCCCGGTGGCAGCTCATCTCGAGCCGTTCCCGCGCGGCGTCGTAGCCGGGCGCGAGCCGGAGCGCCTCGCGCAACGGGCGGAGGGCCTCGTCGTAGCGGCCCATGGTCATGAGCACGTCACCCAGGCCCACCCACATGAACGGCGCCTTGGGCGCCGCCTCCACCGCCGCCCGCATCTCGACCAGCGCCTCCTCCAGCCGCCCCGCGATCTTGAGCCACGCCCCGTAGAGGCGCCGGCTCTGGGCCGCGTCGGGCGAAAGCTCCGCCCCGCGCCGGAGCTCCGCCCCGCCCAGGTCGAACTCGTCATCCCAGTAGACCAGCGACACGCCGATCGAGGTATGGACCTCGCCACAGTCGTCGTCGAGGGCGAGGGCCTGGAGCCGCAGCGCGCGCGACTCCCGGTCCGCCCCGCCATACTCGGTGAACCCGCGGATCCCGAGGACGTGGATCACGTCGCTCAGCAGCGCCAGGACCTGTGGGTTTCTCGGCGTGCGCGCGAGGGCCTTCTCGAGGTACACCTTCGCGAGCTCGAGCTTATGCCGGGTTCCGGGACCGCCATGCATCGCGCTGTGGTAGATGTCGGCGCCCTTCCTGAAATTGTCGAAGGCGTCGAGCGCGCCGAGCCAGAGGGCGCCGGCGGTGCGGAGCGGCGGGAGCGGCGAACTGCCGGGGGGCGCCACCCGGGGC
>DASZPT010000223.1:0-14231 GCA_035549935.1 Gemmatimonadales bacterium | reverse complement strand
CGCGGCCAGGCGGGAGGGAACCGTCAACCTCTTCCTCCGCGACTACCCCGCGGCCGATTCGGCCATCGACCGCGCCATCGCGCTGGCGCCGACGAGCCCGGCGATCGCCTCGCTCAAGGTGATGATCGAGGTGGCGCGGGGCGACCTGACCGCGGCCCGGGCCGCGACCGCGGCGGCGGCCGAGCGTACCGGCCGGGAACCGATGTTCGCCTTCCTCGCCCTCTACCAGGACCTGTACTGGGTGCTCGACGACTCGGCCCAGCGTGCGGTACTGCGCATGCCGGTCAGTGCGTTCGACAATGATCGCGGCGCATGGGCCATCATGCTCACGGGCCTGTACCATGCGCGCGGCGACCGGCGGCTGACCAGGATCTACGCCGACTCGGCGCGACTGGCGCTCGAGGAGCAGGTGCGCGCCGCGCCCGAGGACGCGCAGCGGCACGCGTTGCTTGGCGTGGCCCTCGCCTATCTGGGCCGGAAGGCCGAGGCCCTCGAGGAGGCTCGCCGCGGTGCCCGCATGCGGTCGATCAGCGACGACGGTTTCCTCGGCCCCTATGTGCAGCTGCAGCTGGCGCGGACCTGCATCCTGGCTGGGGAGCAGGACCAGGCGCTGGACCTGCTGGAGACGCTGCTGCACGTGCCATTCTACCTGTCGCCGGGGTGGCTCCGCCTCGATCCGATGTTCGACCCCCTGCGGGCCAATCCCCGGTTCCGGCGGCTGGCGGCGGGGTGAAATCCGCTGTGATATGCCGCACCATTCTGCTCTCGCTTCTCCCGGCCCCGCTTCGCATTTCCCCTGACCAGTCTTTCGTCAGCGCCCGTTACACCCGCGCAACAGCCGGACGCATCGTCCTGTCCGGGCTCCGCTTACCGCTCCGACACCAGCCAAGCCACTGGGCGGCCTCATCTTTGCCACAGTAGGACCGGTCCGCCGGATCCTGTATCCCAGCCCCGTTCAGCAACTGCCTGGAGCCTCGCCTATGGGTGCTTTCCTCCAGAACCTCCGCCGTGGCGCCGTCCGCGGGGAGGAACTCGCCGTGTACCAGGAACTCGCCGACCGGATCGAAGGCCAGCGTGCGGCCCTGGAGGAACTGGTCCGACACGCCGATCGCTCCATCGGCCAGCTGGAGCGACTGGGGACGATGGGTGAGCGGCTGAACGCCCTCGAGCGCCAGATGAGCGCGGTGGAGCAGCTGGTGAGCCGGCTCGCCGAGGCCGATGCGGCGCTCGCCGGGCTGCAGGCGCGCCAGACCCGCGCCGACGAGAAGCTCGCCGCGGCCACGACCGAGATGGAGCGGATCCAGGGCCAGATGGACGCCCTGGGCCAGGCGGGGACGGCGTCGGAGAAGCTCCGCGACGAGCTCACCGGCTTCCTCGCGATGCAGGGCCCCTTCGCGCAGCTCAAGAGCGATGTCGAGCTCGCGCAGGGCCAGCTCGACGCTCACCGCGCCGACCTCGCCCGCATGCGGGAGCAGCACGACACGACGATCAGGCAGGCGGGTGGCGCCGCGGCCCGGCTGCAGGCGGTGGAGAGCGACTGGACCCGCGTGGCGCAGCGACTCGCCGAGACCGAGCACCGGGTCGCGGGGATCGAGCAACTGGTGGCGAGCCTGAGTCCCGTCACCGAGGGGGTCACCCAGGCGCGCCGGCAACTCGCCACGACCAAGGCCGCCGCCGACCAGCTGGCGCAGCGGATGGCCGCGCTGGAGCAGCAGCGCGAGGCGGTCGACCGGGCCACCGGGCGGGTGGAGCACCTCGGCACGCTGATGCGGCAGGTGGATGCGGGGATGGAGCGCCAGGAGGAGTACGCCCGGGCCCTCGCCGAGCTCGGCGCCCGCCTCGAGTCGCTCACCTCCAACCAGGCGATGCTGCTCGACCGGGGTCGGCAGCTGGCCGACCGGCTGCAGCAGCTCGATGCCGTCGAGGGGTCGGTCCAGCGCGACCTCGCCGCGCTCAGGGAGACGGTGCAGCAGAGCGCCGAGCGTGCCGCGCTCGAGGAGAAGGGCCTCGACGGGCTCACTGAGCGCGTCACCGACCTCCGGCGCGGGCTGGGCGAGTCGGAGCAGCGGCTCCGCGTGCTGCAGGAGACCAGCCAGTCGCTCACCACGGTGACCGCCCGGGCCGAGAGTCTCGGCAACCAGGTGCAGGCGCTCGCCGGCGACGTGGCCGGCGTGCAGGAACTGGCGGCGCGGGTCCGCACGACCGCGAGCGAGGTCGACCGCCTCGAGGAGACCGTGAGCGACCTGGCGCCCCGGGTGGAGCAGCTCGAGGAGGTGGGCCCGCGGCTCGAGGCCGCGACCCGCGACCTCGCGCAGCTGGGCCGGAGTCACGAGGCGATCCGCGAAGCGGCCGAGCAGATGCGGCGCGCCGAGGAACAGGTGGCGCGCACCCGCGAGAGCCTGTCGAGCACCGACAGCTGGCTGGGCGAGACCGAGCGGAGCGTGGCCGCGCTCCGCCAGGACGTGGCGGGCCTCGACCGGATGCGCTCGACCGTCGACAGCCTCCGGCAGGAGACCGAGCAGCTCGGCGCATCGCTCGCCGTGGTGGAAGCGCGCCGCGGGCTGGTGGACGAGGTCCAGCGCCGGCTCACCGAGGCGGTGGGGCTGGGCGCGAGCATCGAGGAGCGGTCGCGGGCGCTGGCCGAACGGCTGTCGTCGTCGGAAGGACTCCTCACCGCGCTCACACCGCGGCTCGAGGAAGTGGGCCGCGCGTCGAGCCAGCTGGTGGGGCTCGCCGCCGACCTCCGCGACCTGGAGCAGCGGGTCCGGGTGGTGCAGGGCAGCGTCGCCGGGGTCGAGACCCGGACCGGCGATCTCCAGACTCTCGCCGACCGGCTGCACGACCTGGCGCGTGACGTGGACCAGCGGCGCGCCGCGCTGGAGCGCACCACCGAGCACCTGGAGCGCGCCTCCGCCCTCCGCCAGGAAGCGGCGGCGGCGGCGGATGCGCTGGGCGAGCGGACCCGCGAGATCGAGGCGGCCCTCGAGCACGCCGCCGAACGGCTGGCCGGCCTCGAGTCGCTCTCCAGCACCCTCGACGGCCGGGCCGAGTCGCTCCAGGCGGTGCAGGAGCGGATCACCGGGTTCGAGCTCAAGCTCGCCGAATGGCGCAGCACCGAGCAGCAGCTGGCCCAGGCGGTGGACCAGGCGGCGTCACGCCAGGCGACCATCGGCAAGCTCGAGGCGGAGATCCGCGGGATGTACGAGCTGGCCGAGCGGACCCAGACCGACGTTCGCGCGATCACCGAGGCGGGCCCCCAGGTCTCGCAGACCCGTCAGGAGCTCGACACGCTCCTCGCGCGGCTCGGCGAAGCGGACAACGCGCTCCACACACTCGATGTGCGGAAGCGCCAGCTCGACCAGGCGGAGGAGCGCCTGGCCCACGCCGACGTGATGCTCACCGATGTGCGGTCGAGCCTCGAGGCGCTGCTCTCGCAGAAGGCGCAGATCGACTTCGTGCTGGAGAAGGCGGCGGCGCTCACGCTGCAGGCCCGCCAGGCCGAAGCGCTGATCGACACGCTGCGCGAGGAGCGGCGGCTCACCGACCGGGTCCATACCGCGATCAGCGACCTGCGCCGGAGCGAGCGGCCGGTGGAGGAGCCGGGGAATGCCCGGGTGACGCTGCCCAGGATTCAGAAGGTGGAGGAAGGGGAGGCGGTGTAGGCCCGAGGCGGGTTCTCCGGCCTCGATGATCACCCGATTCGCCCCCGCGCCCACCGGCTACCTGCACCTGGGCCATGTCGCCAACGCGCTCTTCGTCTGGGGCGTGGCGGAGGCGCGCGGCGCGAGGGTGCTCCTCCGGATCGAGGATCACGACCGGCAGCGCTGCCGGCCCGAGTTCGAGGCCGCGCTGCTGGAGGACCTCGCCTGGCTCGGCTTTGCGCCCGATCCCGCCTTCGGCCCCCCGCTCAGGCAGAGCGACCATCCCGAACGCTACGAGACCGCGGTCGAGGAACTCCGCCGCCGCGGGCATCACGTGTATGCCTGCGACTGCTCGCGGAAAGATCTCGCGCTGGTCGCGGGAGACGCGCCGGACCGGGAGACCCCCTACTCCGGCCGCTGCCGCGAGCGGGGGCTCGAGCCGGGACCCGGACTCGGCCTCAGGGTCGTCCTGGCCGGCGAGGAGGAGCGGTTCGACGACCTCGCGCTCGGCCCCCAGGCGCAGGCTCCCGCGGCGCAGTGTGGTGACCTCCTCCTCAGGGACCGCCTCGGCAACTGGACCTATCAGTTCTCGGTGGTGGTGGACGACCTCCTGCAGGGGGTCGATCTCGTGGTGCGGGGCGTCGATCTGCTCGAGTCGACCGGCCGCCAGATCGCGCTCGCCCGGATGCTGGGCCGGGCCATCCCCCCGACGTTCCTGCATCACCCCCTGATCCGCCGGCCCGGGGGGGAGAAGTTGAGCAAGGCCAGCCGGGATACTGCCATCAGGGAGTTGCGGGCGGCCGGCGCCAGCCCGGAGGCGCTTTTCGGCCGAGTCCTGTTCAACCTTGGAGCATCCGTCCCGGAATCGATCGGACGGGGGGCCGCAGCCAGCCGTCTTTGCAGGATCTTGACAATCTCCTGATTGCCGGAAGATTGCCGACTCACCTCTCGCAGTTTCTTCGCGGAACAACTCGGTATTCCAGCGGCAACCAGGAGATCCTATGCGGCCTCGCTTGGTTTGGCTGGCGCTGTGCGGGCTGTTGCTCCTCTCTCGGGAGAGCTATGCCCAGGGTCGGGTGCTCACCGGCACTGTCCGGGATTCGGCGACAAGCGGGCCCGTCGCCGGGGCCACGGTCACGATCGAGGGCACCCGTCTCGGCGCCTACACGAAGGACAACGGCACCTTCCTGATCACCAATGTGCCGGAGGGCGAGCTCGTCCTGCTGGTCCGGTTCATTGGCTACAAGCGCCGGACGGTGCGGATCGGGGCGGACGAGACCCAGGTCGACGTGAGTGTCGTGCGCGACTTCCTCAAGCTCGAGGAGATCGTGGTGACCGGCCAGGCCACCGGCGTGGAGAAGCAGAACCTGCCGAACGCGGTCGCCACGGTCAGTTCCGACGAACTGGTCCGGGCGCCGGCCCAGACGCTGGAGAGCGCCCTCCAGGGCAAGGTGCCGGGAGCGTACATCCAGCAGAATGGGGGCGCGCCGGGCGGCGGCATCCAGGTGAATCTCCGCGGGATCTCGACGATCAACGCCGGGGCGGACCCGCTCTTCGTGGTGGACGGCATCGTCGTGAGCAATGCGGCCATCGCGAACGGCCAGAACGCGGTGACGGCGGCGGCCGCGGGCGGCAACGCCTCCAACCAGGATAACCCGGTCAACCGGATCGCCGATCTCAATCCGGCGGACATCGACCGCATCGAGATCCTGAAGGGCGGTTCGGCCGCCGCGATCTACGGCTCCAAGGCCACCAACGGCGTGGTGATCATCACGACCAAGCGCGGCCAGGTCGGCAAGCCGCAGTTCAACATCACCCAGCGGTTCGGGTTCTCCTCGATCGCCAAGAAGCTGGGCCAGCGGGTCTTCAACGATACCACCGAGGCCTTCTCGGTCTACGACAGCAACCTGGTGCGGCAGTACTTCGTGCCGGGCAAGCGGGTCGACTGGGAGGAGCTGCTGTACGGCCAGAAGGGGCTCAGCAGCGAGACCGAGGCCAGCGTCACCGGCGGCACGGAGCAGACCAAGTACTTCATCTCCGGCCTGGTGAACCATGACGAGGGAATCGCGGTCGGCAGCGGCTACAAGAAGCAGGGCCTGCGGGTGAATCTGGACCAGGTGCTGAGCGACCGGGTCAACCTCTCGGTCAGCACCAATGTCATCCACACCAACTCGGACCGGGCGCTGTCCAACAACGACAACTCGGGGACTTCGCCGGGCCTGGTGCTTCCGTTCACGCCCAGCTTCTTCGACCCCCGTCCGAAGAACGGGGTCTATCCGGTCAATCCGTTCGAGCGGAGCAACCCGCTGCAGACCCTCAGCCTGATCAAGAACAACGAGGACGTCTGGCGCGCGCTCGGCACGGTGACCGCGCGGGTGTCCCTCCTGCAGCGGGAGACGCAGCGGCTCAATGTGACCGCCATCGGCGGCGCGGACTATTTCAGCCAGCGGAACGACTTCCTTTCGCCGCCCCAGTTGCAGTACGAGCCCAACGACGGCCAGCCGGGTACGGTGGTCCTCGGCAAGGCCAGCAACCTGAGCACCAACATTGCCCTCAACGCGGCCCACAACTACACGCCGGTCTCCAAGGCGTTGGATGCCACGACCTCGTTCGGGGTCCAGTACGAGGATCGCGAACTCAACGCGACCGGCATCGTCGGCCGCACCCTCGTGGCGGGGCAGTCCTCGCCCACGCAGGCGGCGAGCCGCGACGTCTCGCAGGGGATCAACAAGGTGCGGGACTTCGGGTTCTTCGGGCAGGAAGAACTCCTGGTGATGGACCGGCGGCTCCTCCTCACGGTTGGGGCCCGGTTCGATCGGAGCAGCTCCAACGGGAACCCGGACAAGTTCTTCGCCTACCCCAAGGCCGCCACCAGCTACCGGATCGGGCGGCCCATCGGCGGCGTCGACGAGCTCAAGGTGCGTCTCGCCTACGGTGAGACCGGCAACCAGCCGATCTTCGGCGCCAAGTTCACGCCCGACACCTCGCTCACCACCGATGGCCGGGTGGGTACCCTGGTGAGCCAGCGCCTGGGGGACCCCGATATCCGGCCGGAGCGACAGAAGGAGATCGAGACCGGCTTCGACGCGCAGCTCGCCGGCGGGCGGGGTCAGCTCTCCTTCACGGTCTACCAGCGGCGCATCACCGATCTTCTCCTGGAGCAGACCCTGGCCCCGTCGACCGGCTACGCGACCCGCATCTTCAACTCCGGCGGCGTGCTGCGGAACCGGGGCGTGGAGATCGGGCTGCAGTTGGTACCGGTCCAGAGCAGCGCGCTCTACTGGGTCTTCGGGACGACGTTCTCCCTCAACCGGAGCAAGATCACGAGCCTCCCGATCCCGCCCTTCCAGACCGGCGGATTCGGCACCTCGCTCGGCGTCTTCCAGATCGAGAAGGGGAAGTCCGCGACCCAGATCATCGGGCTCGTCAACGGGCAGCAGCAGGCCATCGGCGACGCGTATCCCGATTTCCAGATGGGCTTCTCCAATGACGTCGAATGGAAGCGCTTTCGGCTGGGGATGCAGTGGGACTGGAAGCAGGGGGGTGACGTGATCAACCTGACCCGCCTGCTGTTCGACGCGGGCCAGAACAGTGCCGACGTTGCCGACGGCGGCGCCGCCCGGGTGGGCAAGTGGGCCGCCGGGAACACCAAGGTGTACCTGGAGGACGGGTCCTATCTGAAGATGCGCGAGCTCTCGCTGAGCTACGACCTGCCCCAGAAGGTCGTCGGGGCCATGTTCGGCGGCGGGGCGCGGTATGCCCGCCTGACGCTGAGCGGCCGGAACCTGATCCGGATCGCCGGCTACTCGGGGTACGACCCCGAGGTCAGCAACTTCGGCAACCAGGCGATCGTGCGGAACATCGACGTGGCTCCCTACCCGCCGAGCCGCAGCTTCTTCTTCTCCGTTGACGTGGGGTTCTGACCATGACCACGACTCGTAGTGCCCGACTGGCGCGGATCCTCGGCCTGACCCTGCTCGGGGTGACGGCCTGCAATTTCGACATCGCCAACCCGAACAGCCCCGATCCCCTCGGTCCCAAGCCGAGCCGGGAGCGGGTGGCCAACGCCGCCACCGGCCTCCTTATCGGGATCCGGGCCTACTACCCGGGCTGGATCCTCAATACCTCCATCATCGGACGCGACGGCTACCGTTTCGACGGCTCCGAGCCGCGCTACACCAGCGAGGCGCTGACCGGCCAGCTCGACGGTGGCGGATTCATCGGGGGCTCCCAGTGGCTCGCGCCCTACCGCAACATCCGGGGTGCCAACGCCCTGCTGGCGTACGCGCCCTCCTCGCCCACCCTGTCCGACGAGGAGATCCGGGCCGTGAGCGGATTCGCCCGGACAATGCAGGCCCTCGATTTCCTGAATGTGCTGGTGGGCCATACCCAGGACTCGATTCCGATCGATGTCGGCTCGGAGCCGACCGCGCCGCCGGCGCCCTTCGTCAGCCAGACCGCCGCGTACGATCATGTGGAACGGCTCCTCGATTCCGCCCAGGCCGATCTCCAGGGAGGAGGCGACGCATTCCCCTTCGAGCTGGGAGCGGGATTCGGTGATTTCTCCACGCCCACGGAGTTCGTGAAGGTGAATCGGGCCATCCGGGCGCGCGTCGACATCTACCGCGGGAACTGGGCCCAGGCGCTCACCGACCTCTCCGCCTCGTTCGTCGACACGCTGCAGTCGCTCGACCTTGGCGCGTATATCCGCTTCGGCACCGGCTCGGGCGACGCGACCAACCCATTGATCGCCCCGGAGAATTTCGCCCACCCGCAGCTGCGGGACAGCGCCCAGCTTCAGCCGGGCGGGCAGCCGGACCGCCGGTTCCTGGCGAAGACCCGGCCCCGTGCTTCCCAGACCACGTCGGACCTGACCTCGGACCTTGGCTGGGCGGTCTATAGCAGCCCCACCTCGCCCATCCCGATCATCCGGAACGAGGAGCTGATCCTGATCCGCGCGGAGGCCAACCTCCAGCTCAACAACCTGGCGGCGGCGCTCGACGACATCAATTTCGTCCGGGTCAACTCCGGTGGGCTTGCTCCGCTCGGCGCGTTCGGCACGCAGGCCGCGGGTATCAACGCCCTGCTCTATGAGCGGCGCTACTCGCTGGTGTTCGAGTGGGGGCACCGCTGGATCGACATGCGGCGGTACGGCCGGCTGGACCAGCTGGCGATCGATCGGACGGGTGACGTGGTCTACAGCACGTTCCCGGTTCCGACCGACGAGGTGCTGGCGAGGCAGTAGGGAGAAAGACGTGAGGCGGGAGGCGTGAGGGCGTCCCTCCTCACGCCTCCCTCCTCACGTCTCACACCCCCTTCTTCAGGATCCCGATCTGCCCCAGATGATACACGTCGTGCTGCAGCAGGCCGTGCAGCATCTGCCCGAAGGTCTGGCCGGTCCCCAGCGACTGACTCCGCTCGTCGCCCAGCTGCTCGTCGAGCCGTGAGGCCGGGAACGCCTCCATCGCGGCCAGCAGCCCTCGATGGGCCTCCTCGAGGCGCGCCACGGCCGAGCGCCAGTTCCCCGCGGTCGGGTCCGGCGGTGGGGGCCAGTCACCGTCCACCGGCTCGCGCCAGTCTCCCTCCCGCAGCCGCCGGGCCACCTCCCGGGTCCAGGAGGTCAGGTGCAGCACCAGTTCCCAGATGGTGTGCGCCTGTGGCAGCACCCGCCTGGCCGCCTGCTCCGCCGTCACGCCCTGGAGGACCGCGAGGATATTGTCGCCATACCAGGGGTCGCCGTCGAGCACCCGCCGGACCTGGTCTGTGAGTTCGTCGATGCGGGACATGCCGGATGACTTGATGTGAGGGAGCGTGAAAGGTAAGGGGTAAGGGCCTCGAGGCCGGGGGATGGTGGCCCCGAGCCTCGCGCCCCAGGCCTCTCCCCCTACTCCCCCGTCGACCCGCTGAACACCCCATGCCGCACCCGCACCGCCTTGAGTGACGCATCGGGGTCGATCGTCAGTCGGTCGTTGGTGAGGGTCAGGAGCCGCACGGTGCCATTCAGGGTGAGCTCCTCCGCACCGCGCTTCACCCGGATCGGGAGCGCCGCCCCTTCCTGCGTGGCGTAGCGGTCACGGAACTGCTGGAAGGCGTCCTCGCTCTTCACCGGAATGTCCCCGAGGGCGAGGATCAGGTCGCCGACCTGGACCCCGGCCTGGGCGGCCGCGCTCCCCGGAGCCACGTTGGTGACGGTCGAGCCGGTGGAGTCCGACCGGCTCTCGATGCCGAGGCGCGGCACCCGGACCGAATCGGTGATCAGCCGGAGCCCCGCGAGCGGCAGCACGCTGTCGAGCGGGAAGGGGATCCGGTCGTCGACGTAGCGCCGGTTGAACCCGGAGAGGTCCTTCCCCCCCGCCGCCCGCCGCACCGCGCCCCACCAGTCGGCGCCGCCGAAGCCCCTGCCCGCCTTGTACGTCGTCCGGTAGAGCTCCCGCATCACGTCGTCGAGTCCGTGCCGGTTGTTCGAGGCGTCGCGGATCATGATGTCGAGCAGGAACCCCGCCAGCGACCCCTTCGGGTAGTAGAGGTACCCGGTGCCGTCGGTCGGATGAATCCAGGTCGAGAGCGAGGCATCCTCCAGCGCGACCGGCGGCGCGTCCTTCACAGTCCGGATCTTGTCACCGGTCTGCTCGAGAAAGCCGGCCGAGTCGACCACGCCCCCGCGCAACAGCACCAGGTCGGCGTAGTAATCGGTGATGCCCTCGCTCACCCAGAGCCAGGGCGTCGGCTCCGGCACATCGTAGCGATACGGCACCATCTCCGACGGGCGCAGCCGCTTCACGTTCCAGGCGTGGGTGATCTCGTGCGCCGTCACCGAGGCGAGCCAGGTCTGCCCGATGCCTGCCGGCGTGTAGATGCCCAGGTGGGAGCTCTGGTGCTCGAGGGCGGAGCCGCCCCCGAACGCCGAATCGAAGACCATGAGCGTGGTGTAGGCGGCGAAGGGGACCTCGCCGAACACCCTGCCCTGCGGCGCGAACATCGTGCGGTACTGCTCCCAGAACGCGGACCGCGCCGCCCCCGTCAGCATCCCGGCGGGATAGGTCGCGAGCCGGAGGTTGGTGCCGTCGACCGTGGCGCTGTCGAGGTCGAACCGGCCCACGAAGAACGGCATGTCGACCAGGTCGTGAAAATTCTTCTCGGTGTAGCTGCCGGGCTCGGGGCCCGGGTGCATGCTGGTCGCCACCCGCCAGTCGCTCTCGGTGGTCACTCGCACCGTGGCGGGGAAGAGGAGCGAGCGCCCTTCCGGGTAGAGGAAGACGTTGGTGCCGTTGAAGAAGGCGAACTCGTCCCGGCTCCAGGCCATCGCGTTGTCGAGCGAGTCCGCCTGGAAGTCGAAGGTGACCCGCACGTGCCGGGCACCGCCGGTGCGGATCCTCCACGTGTCGTAGTCCACCTTGTCCCACGACAGCTCCTTGCCGTTCGCCGTGGGCGAGAACTTCGAGACCCAGCGCGCGAACCAGGTCATCTCGTACGCGCCCGGGGTCCACGCCGGGAGCGACAGGACCACGTCCCCGGGGCCGGCGACGTCGAACTCCATCCCGACGCCCAGGTGCCGGCGCTGGGCCAGTTCGCGGGTGAAGGTCACGTCATAACGGATGTTGCTGAGCGGGGCGGACACGACAGGCGGTGGGGCCGCGGCGAGAACCAGCGCGAGACAGGCGAACATGAAGCACAGCTTCCGGTGAAGTGTCGGGGGGATAGACGCGGGCCACGCGGGAAAGGTTGCAGGATGGTGCAAGGGGTCGAGGGCCGTCCCCCGACCCCCGACCCCGACCGCTACGCCCCCTGCTTCTCGCTGCCCCACTCCCCTTCCCACTTCGCCATCGCCGCCGACGCGAGGCAGTTGCCGAGGAGGTTGACCGAGGTGCGGGCCATGTCCATCAGGGCGTCGACCCCGAGAATCACCGCCACGCCCTCGAGCGGCAGCCCGAAGGTGTGGAGCGTGCCCGAGAGGATCACGAGGGAGGCCCGGGGCACGGCCGCGACCCCTTTGCTGGTCAGCATCAGCGTCAGCATCATGACGATCTGGTTCCACACGGTCATCTCGACCCCTGCCGCCTGGGCCACGAAGACCGAGGCCAGCGCCAGATACAGGGTGGACCCGTCGAGGTTGAACGAGTAGCCGGTCGGCAGGACGAACGAGACGATCCGCTTGGGGACGCCGAACTTCTCCATGTTCTCCATCGCCAGCGGCAGGGCCGCCTCCGACGAGGCCGTCGAGAACGCGATCAGCCAGGGCTCCTTCACCCAGCGCCAGAACTCCCGGATCGGCACCCGGAAGATCAGCGCCACGGGAATCAGGGCGGCGACGACGAAGACGATCAGCGCGCCGTACAGGGTCGCCACCAGCTTGGCGAGATTGCCGAGCACCCCCAGACCGCTGTGGCCGATGGTGACGGCGACCGCGGCGCCGATGCCGATGGGCGCGAATTTCATCACGATCCCGGTGAACTTGAACATCACGTCGGCCAGCCCCTCGAAGAACGAGAGCATGGTGGCCTTGTGCCGGCTGCGCGACTGGGCCAGCCCCACCGCGAAGAGCACCGAGAAGAAGACGATCTGGAGGACTTCGTTCTTGGCCGCCGCGTCCACGAAGCTGGCCGGCACCGTGTGCTCCAGCACGCTGCTCAGCGTCGGGCGGTTGGTGGTCATCTGCTGGACCTGCAGCGTGTCGGCCGTGGCCACCAGCTCGACCCCCACGCCGGGCCGGGTGAGGTTCACCGCGATGAGCCCGACGGCCAGGGCGACCGTGGTCACGACCTCGAAGTAGACGATCGACCGGAACGCGAGGCGGCCCACCCGCTTGAGGTCGTCGCCGTGCCCCGCGATCCCCACCACCAGGCTGGCAAAGACCAGCGGGGCCACGATCGACTTGATCATCCGCAGGAAGATCGACGAGAGCGGGTTGAGGTAGGGATAGAGGTCGGTGGTGAGCCACACCGAGTGGTCGAGATAGCCAACGATGACGCCCACGACCATGGAGATGACAATCCACCAGGTGAGCGAGATGCGGCGCAGGAAACCGATCATGTGGGGTCGGAGCCGGAGTGAATCGGGAGTGTGACGGGAGCGATTAAGCCTACTCGGAGACCGGCGATGCCGCCATACTTCCCCCATGGCCATCGATTATCTGCGTCGCATCCTGAACGCCCGGGTCTACGACGTCGCAATCGAGTCACCCCTGGAGCCGGCCCCCGCACTCTCCGCCCGGCTCGGTAATCGGATTTTCCTCAAGCGGGAAGACATGCAGCCGGTCTTCTCCTTCAAGCTTCGGGGGGCGTACAACCGGATGGTCGGCCTCTCCCCGGCGGCCCGCCGCCGCGGGGTGGTGGCGGCCTCCGCCGGCAATCACGCCCAGGGCGTGGCCCTCGCCGCCCAGCGGCTCGGCTGCCGGGCCGTGATCGTGATGCCGGTGACCACGCCGCGCATCAAGGTGGAGGCCGTCGCCGCCCGCGGCGCCCGCGTGGTGCTGCACGGCGACACCTACGACGAGGCGTATCACCACGCCCGCGTGCTGGGCCGCCGGCGGCGGCTCACCTTCGTGCACCCCTACGACGATCCCGAGGTCATCGCCGGCCAGGGCACCATCGGCCTCGAGATCCTCCGCCAGCTGCCGGCGCCGCCCGACGCGATCTTCGTCGCGGTCGGCGGCGGCGGCCTCGTCGCCGGGGTGGGGACCTGCGTGAAGGCGCTGCATCCCGAGGTGAAGATCATCGGGGTCGAGCCCACCGACGCCGACGCGATGGACCGGTCGCTCCGGGCCGGCCGCCGGGTCACCCTCGAGCATGTGGGACTCTTCGCCGACGGGGTCGCGGTCCGCACCGTGGGCAGGGAGACCTTCCGCCTGGCGCGGAAGTGCGTCGACGAGATGATCCTGGTCGACACCGATGCCATCTGCGCGGCCATCAAGGACGTCTTCGAGGAGACCCGGAGCATCCTCGAGCCGGCCGGCGCCCTCGCGATCGCCGGCGCCAAGGCCTGGGTTGCGAAGCACCGGGTCCGCAACCAGTCGCTCGTCACCATCGCCTGCGGGGCCAACATCAACTTCGATCGCCTCCGCTTCGTCGCCGAGCGGGCCGAGGTGGGCGAGGCGCGCGAGGCGATCCTCGCGGTCACCATCCCCGAACGCCCCGGCAGCTTCCGGAAGTTCTGCGCCGCCATCGGGCCCCGGAACATCACCGAGTTCAACTACCGCATCGCGGACCCCGAGATCGCCCACGTCTTCGTGGGCCTCGAGGTCGCCGACCGGGCCGAGACCGCCAGGATCATCCGCCGTCTCGGGCGGAGCGGGTTTGCCACGCTGGACCTCTCCGACAACGAGATGGCCAAGCTCCACGGCCGTCACCTGGTCGGAGGACACGCCGCGCTCGCGAGTCACGAGCTGCTCTATCGCTTCGAGTTCCCCGAGCGGCCCGGCGCGCTGCTCCGCTTCCTCCACGCCATGCGCTCCGACTGGAACATCAGCCTCTTCCACTACCGCAACCACGGCGCGGACTACGGCCGGGTGCTGGTGGGGATGCAGGTGCCGCCGGGGGAGAAGGCCGAGTTCCGCCGCTTCCTGGCGCGGGTCGGCTACCGCTGGGTGGATGA
>DASZPT010000222.1:0-5347 GCA_035549935.1 Gemmatimonadales bacterium | reverse complement strand
CGTGAGCGGATCGGCATGCCCAAACTTAAGCGCCTTCGTCCGCCCCGGGAATGAAGGCCGCCGTCAGTCCACCCATCGAACGCCGGAAGGCGGACGGGGTGAGGCCGGCGAAGCGGGTGAAGTCGCGGCTGAAGTGGGCCTGATCGGCGAAACCGCTCGCGTGGGCTACCCAGGTGAGGGTCCGGCCGGGGTGGTGACGCAGGCCGGCGAGGGCGCGCTGGAATCGCGCGAGCCGGATCAGATCGTGCGGCCCGAGTCCCACCCAGGCCGCGCACTGCCGTTCGACCTGGCGGCAGGAGATGCCGGCGAGTCCCGCGGCCCGCGTGACCGAGCGGATGGTGCCGGCGGCCAGGGCCGCGACGGCTCGGGGAGCCCCGGGAGCCTCCCGGCCCAGGCCGAGCTCGAGGAGGAAGCGCTCGAGCGCTTCGCATCGCTGTTCAAGGTTGGGGATCGCCGCGAGCCGGGCCGGGATCGTGTCGGCGAGCGCGGGATGAATGAGGGCCGCGGACCCGGTTCGGCCCGCCAGCTCGACGGGGGCCGCCCCGAAGTTGCCGCGGAGTCCCCAGGGCTGGAATCGAATCCCCACGATATCGGTGCGGCCGGTGGGGCGGAGACGGATCGGCTCGAGGAGCTGCCCGACGAGGAGCGCCCGGGCCTGTTGCTCGACCTCGCCCGCCTGGGCCCGCTCGAACGGCGCCGCGAGGTTGAGGACCACCTCCGGGCAGCCATCCGGGAAGACCGGCTCGAACGCCGCGGCGGGATCGACCGGTGCCCGAAGTGCCCAGAGGCATCGGACCCGCGCTGCCAGCGGGCCGGCCGGCGCGTACTCCAGGTATTCGAGACTGGAGGTCGGATTCATGCAAGCGGTTCCGGCACGCGTG
The DNA here is from genome assembly GCA_035549935.1 of Gemmatimonadales bacterium. GTDB lineage: Bacteria > Gemmatimonadota > Gemmatimonadetes > Gemmatimonadales > GWC2-71-9 > JADJOM01. Next base: position 4,466 of record DASZPT010000222.1, on the reverse strand, counting down.
CGACTAGCATGGCTTCACCATCATCCGACAAGGTGCCGTTCATGAACAAGCACGCGCTGGTGCTGGCCCTGGTGCTTCCCCTCACCGCGGCGACGGGCAGGCCGCCGGTCCGCGAGCCGTTGCACTGGCTCGCGGGCTGCTGGCAGATGCAGCGCGGCGCCGCCGTCATCGAGGAGCAGTGGCTCCGGCCGCGGGCCGGCGTCCTGCTCGGGACCGGCCGCACGGTGCGGGACGGAGAGCTCGCCGAGTACGAGTTCGTGGTGCTCCGCACCACGGCGGCTGGCGCGACCTACGAGGCCCACCCCTCGGGGCAGGCGGTCGCCACGTTCACCGCGACCCGTGTCCCCGACAGCACCGCGATCGTGTTCGAGAACCCGGAGCATGATTTCCCGCAGCGCGTGGGTTACCGGCTGGTCAGCCGCGATTCGCTCACGGCCTGGATCGAGGGCACGGTCGGCGACAAGTCGCGGCGGATCGAGTTTCCCTACGCGCGGGCGGCGTGCGAGGGCGACTGACCGCGCTTGCTTTCCGCCACGCGGGGCACGATACTCCGCGCCACAGGCCCGAGTGGCGGAATGGCAGACGCAGCGGACTCAAAATCCGCCGGGGGCAACCCCGTGTGGGTTCGACTCCCACCTCGGGCACTCACTCCAGCCGGCCGACTACCCCTTCCAGTTCGCTCGCCAGCAGGCGCTGCTCGTCGCGGAGCGCCTGCAGCGTCCCGGATTTCCGTACCCGCCACTGGGCCGCCCGCTCCGCCAGGGCGGCACGCTGCCGCGCCTCCTCCAGGCGGAGAGTGAGAAACGCGAGCCCTGTCGCCGCCGGCAGGGTGACCCACCCGAAGATCGCGCCCGCCGTCCGCCCCACCACCACCGCCGTCACCACGATCCACAATCCGAAGAGCAGGATACCGATCGCCGCCTTGAAGGTCCCGAGCGTGTCCTGATCGGGCGCGAAGCGCGTCGCGAGCGCGCCGGTCGCACGGTAGGGCGGCCAGGTCCAGAGCCGGCCGATGGCCCACGCGATGGCCGCCACCGGCGCCCGCCACCCCCGCCAATAGCGCGGCGTACGTGGACCGGTCCCGCTCGCCAGTTCGGCGGGCGTGAGATCGAGCCGGCGGAGCGCGCGAGCGTGGGCGCGAAGCCGAGGGCGGAGGGCTGGGAGCGATGGGTCGTTCGTCGCGTCGAGCCGCGCGAGGAAGCGGCTTCCCCGCGCGACCCAGGACGGGGGCGCCGCCGCCGCGCTCGTCTCCGCCGCCAGCACCGCGGCGGCGTGCTCCACCACCGCCTGGTCCGCCCACGAGTCGAGGTCCCGCGTCACCCCGGCGAGCCCTTCGCCGATCCGGTCGGTCAGCGCCTGGCTCGCGTCGCGATCCTCCGCATCCCGGCCGGCCAGGTCGGACCAGGCGATCGGTGCTCCCACCACGACACCGGCCTCGGAGCGGAAGATGGGCGCGTCACGATAGATCACCCCCACCGGCACCACCGGGAACGGCCCGCCGAGTTCCGCGGCGGCGGCGAGGGCGAGCCGCGCGGCCCCGGTCTTCATCGGCGCGAGGCCCGGGCTGTGATGACTGATGCCCTCGGGGAACATCGCCACCGCATCGCCGCCCGCCAGCACGCTGGCCGCCGCCCGGAAGGTGTCGGCGTTGCGGCTCATCTGGGCGGGGTCGTCCTGCCGGCGATAGACCGGGATGGACCCGGCGGCCCGAAAGAGCCAGCCGAGCCAGGGATGGAAGACCAGGGTGGACTTGGCGAGCCAGCGGACCGGTCGGCGCGCGGCCAGGCTCACCACGAGGGGGTCGATCAGGCCGCTGGGATGATTGGCGACGAGGAGCACCGGCCCCGAGGTCGGCACCGCGCCTTCGATTGCCGTGACGCGGTGCATGCTGTGGACGATCCAGCCGCTCAGCCGGGGCAGGGCGTTGAGAAGCCACATGCCCGCAAATGTAGCATCACCCCGGCTTCGCTCAGCCGTCCCGGCCCCGGCGGGCCGCGGCCGCGTAGAGGCCGGGCTGGTCGTTCGCCTGACGGAGCAGGTCGAGCGCCCGGCCGAGTTGCGGATCCTCCCGGAAGGAGCGGAGGAACGCGGTCGAGTCGGTGTCGGTGAAGAGCCCGATCCTCGACTCCAGCAGTCGGTCGAGCAGCCCCGATCCCTGTTCGGCCAGGGAGTCATCGAGCACCACCCCCGCCTGCCTGAGGCGCCGGACCGCTTCGCGCCGCCACTCGGCGCGGACGCTGAAGCCCGGGGTCACCGCCGGCTCGAGCTCCTCGCCGTACTGGTCCAGAACCGCCGAGGCCTCCTTGCCATGGGCGTTGAGCTGACGGGCAAGGGCCTGTTCGGCGGCGGGCGTGGTGGGCCCCGCTACCTCGATGTCCGGGGTGATCCCTCCGCCGCCCAGCACCGGCCGGCCGCTCGCCGAGTGGAAGACCGGGCGGTCGCTCCGCGGGATCGAGTCCGCCGCGGTCTTCTGGATCAGCCGGCCGCTGGGGGTGTACCAGTGGCCGCTCGTCAGCCGGAGGACCCAGCCGTCCTGCAGCCGGTAGACGCCCTGGACCAGGCCCTTGCCGAAGGAGGTCGTGCCGACCACCAGGGCCCGGTCGTAGTCCTGCAGCGCGCCGGCCACGATTTCGGAGGCAGAGGCGGAGTTGCTGTCGACCAGCACCGCCATGGGGAGGCTGGGCGCGAGCAGCGGGCCGTTCTGGGCCTCGAGGGTGTCGGCGAACCGGCGATACTGCACCCGGACCACCGGCTTCCCGGTCCCCACGAAGAGCCCGGCCAGCTGGGCCGCCTGCTGGAGATCGCCCCCGGGGTTGCCGCGGAGATCCATGACCAGGCGTTGCGCGCCGGCCCGGGTCAGTTGCTGCAGCGCGGCGGCGACGTCGCCGGCCGACTGGTCACTGAAGCGCTGGAGGGGGAGGTAGCCGACCGAGCCCGGTAGCATGGCGACGAACGGCACCGCCGCGGGATGGATGATGGCCCGGGTAAACTCGCGGGCGTACTGCCGGCCGTCGCGGGCTCGCGCGAATGTCACCTTCACCGTCGTGCCGGGGGTTCCAGTCAGCGACTGCGAGGCGCGGGGAACGTCCCAGCCATTGGTCGCGCTGTCGTTGACCGCCACGATCCGGTCCCCGCGCCCGACGCCTCCCTTCTCGGCCGGTCCACCGGGAATCACCCGGTAGACCGCAAGGCTGCCCCGGGCCTTGGTGATGCGGAGCCCGAGCCCGCCGTAGGCATTGCCGAGCTGGTTCCGGCTGAACTTGGCGTATTCCTCGCGGGAGTTGAGGCCGGCGTAGGGATCGTCGAGGCTGGCCACGAGGCCGCGCGCCGCGAGCTCGTAGAGGCGATCCTCCGGCAGGCTGTCGACCGCGTCCCGCGCCACGATCCCGAAGACGGCGCGGAAGAGTCGCTCCCCGTCATCCACACTGGCTCGGCCCGCGATGAAGGCGATGGCGGCAACGGGGGCGAGTGCAAAGAGAAACCGGCTGGACCGCCTGAGCATCGGGCCTCCAGAGGGGTGGGGAAGACGGCACGAGGGAACCCTCCCTACGCGGCCACCGCGGGAAAGATGCAGCATCCCGCCGAGGTGAAATATCCGCTTGCCGCGTCTAAGCTTGGGGGCGGCGTTCGGGGGCCGCTCCGCTTCACTCCAGGCGAGGGATCATGGCGTTTCTGGATACAGCCCATCAGCGCGCATCCTTCCTCATTCTGCTTCTCGGAACCGGCCTGCTCATCGCGCTGGCGCCGTTCGTCAGCGGGCTGGTGGGTGGCCTCGTCCTGTACGTGATCTTTGCCCCGGTCCACCGCTGGCTGGCCCGCCGGATGCCGTCGCGGGTCGCCGCGGGGGTGGTAGTCCTGCTCGCCCTGGTCCTGCTGGTGGTCCCCACGGTCTCCTTCGCCGGCCTGGTCGCCAACCAGGCCCAGAGCATCGCCAACGGGGTGATCCGCGGTCCGCTCCTCGACCGGCTCTCCCAACTCAAGTTCGGGGAGTTCGAGCTGGGGCCGCAGCTCGCCGGCATCGGCGAGCGGATCGTGAACTGGATCGGCGCGGGCGCGTTCGGCCTGCTCGGCACCGCCACCCGGATCGGCCTCAACCTGACCCTCGCGCTGTTCATCACGTACTACCTGCTGATCTCGGGCGGGAGCACCGCCTGGGGCGTGGTGCGACCCCACATCCCATTTTCCCCTGCGAGCGCGGACATCCTCCGGGACCGCTTCCGCGATGTGACCGTGTCGACGGTCATCGGTTCCGGTCTCATCGCCTGCATCCAGGGTGGGCTGGTCACGCTGGGCTTCTGGGCGACCGGCCTCTCCAACGGTCTCTTCTGGGGGCTCGTGACGGTCGTCTTCGCGATCCTCCCGGTGGTCGGCTCGGCGCTGGTCTGGGGGCCCGCCGCGGTCACCCTCTTCCTCGATGGCCGGTATGGGGCGGCGGCCGGTCTGCTGGTGCTGGGCGTGGTGATCGT
>DASZPT010000221.1:0-1682 GCA_035549935.1 Gemmatimonadales bacterium | reverse complement strand
CGATGACCTTCTTCATGGTGTTCCTCTGAGTGGTGGATGGGACGGCCTTCCAGGTAAGCCCCACAGGAGCGGGCCCGGGAGCGAAAAAACCGCGCGCAAGATACGGAACGTTGTACACTTGTCAAGCACTCCGGCGGCGCGAACCGCCGCCGGCGACCGGCCGGGTGTAGGTTTCGGCATGACCAGACTCCCAGCGACCCTCGGCGACCTGCGCCGATCTCCCTGGGCGGAGGCCCCCCTGCGGGGCCGGTCGGTGCGGGACGAGATCCGCGCCAACCTCCTCCGCCTGCTCGAGCAGGGCGAGGACCTCTTCCCCGGCATCATCGGGTATGAGGACACGATCCTCCCCCAGCTCACCCATGCCCTCCTCGCCCGGCACCACTTCATCCTCCTCGGCCTCCGGGGCCAGGCCAAGAGCCGGATCCTCCGCCAGCTCACCCGGTTCCTCGACGAGGCGATACCGATCGTCGCGGGGAGCGAGGTGAACGACGATCCCTTCGCGCCCATCTCGAAGTACGCCCGGGAACTGGTGGAACAGCGGGGCGACGCGACCCCGATCGCCTGGCTGCCGCGCGACCAGCGCTACGTCGAGAAGCTCGCCACCCCCGACGTCACCGTGGCGGACCTGATCGGCGATGTCGACCCCATCAAGGCGGCGCGCGGCGGGCACCTGCTCTCCGACGAGCTCACCATGCACTTCGGCCTGCTGCCGCGGGCCAACCGCGGGATCTTCACCATCAACGAGCTGCCGGATCTCTCGGGGAAGGTGCAGGTGGGGCTGTTCAACATCATGCAGGAGGGCGACGTCCAGATCAAAGGCTACCCGGTGCGGCTGCCGCTGGACGTGCTGCTGGCCTACACCGCCAATCCGGAGGATTACACGGCGCGCGGGAAGATCATCACGCCGCTCAAGGACCGGATCGGCTCGGAGATCATCACCCACTATCCGCGGTCGGTCGAACTGGGGATGGAGATCACGCTGCAGGAGGCGTGGACCGCGCGGCCCGGGCGCGAGATCCGGGTCCCGGAGTTCGTGCGGGAGGTGATCGAGCGGGTGGCCTTCGAGGCGCGGGCCGACAAGCGGGTGGACAAGCGCTCCGGCGTGAGCCAGCGGCTGCCGATCAGTGTCCTGGAGCACGCGATCTCGAGCGCCGAGCGGCGGGCCCTGGCCTGGGGCGAGCGGACCGTCGTACCGCGGATCAGCGACATCTACCTCGCGCTGCCCTCGATCACCGGGAAACTCGAGCTGGAGTACGAGGGCGAGCTGCAGGGTGGCGAGGCGATCGCGAAGGAGCTGATCCGCCGCGCCGCCGGCGCCACGATGGACGAACGGCTCGGCGACATCGCGCTCGACCAGGTGGTCCACTGGTTCGACACCGGGGGTGCGCTCAAGGTGAAGGGCGACGAGAAGAGCGAGAGCTGCGTCCGCGGGTTCAGCATGGTGCCTGGGCTGGTCGACGCGGCGGTGGCGGGCGGGCTGGCCGCGCGGGATGATGCGCCGACCCTGGTGGCGGCGTGCGAGCTGATTCTCGAGGGGCTCGCGGCCGAGAAGCGGATCAGCCGGTCGGAGGAGCTGGGCTACGTCCGGGCCCGGCCCGAGCGGCGCGAGCCGGGCCAGGGGAAGGGACTCAGCTTCGGCTGAGCCGGGCCGCCGGGGGGGCGGCTACCACCCCTGCCGGCGG
>DASZPT010000220.1:0-4010 GCA_035549935.1 Gemmatimonadales bacterium | reverse complement strand
GGGACAGCGGGCCCGGGCAGAGCGGGCCGGGCCACTCGGCCTGGCCGGGCTCACCGGGGACGCGCTCGACCGCGCCGTCCGCCGGCGCGCCGCCGACTGGTCGGAAGTACGACCCGAGTGGGGACTGGCGCGGAACGCGGCCTTCGTGGTGGCGCCGCGCGAGCGCACCCGCGGGCTCGACCTCGCCGGCCGCTCCTTCCTGCACGAATACCGGTGGCAGGAGGATCGCGGCTTCGGGGTCCTCGAGCTGATCATGACCGCACCGATGGTCGTGACCCACTGGATCAACATGCAGTACTACGCCTCCACCGTGGACAACCATCGCTACGGCAGCGGCAACAAGGTCCTGCACAACGTGGTGGGAGGCAGCCTCGGGGTCTTCGAGGGGGCGGGCGGCGACCTCCGGGTCGGGCTCGCGCTCCAGTCGGTGCACGACGGGCGGGACTGGTACCACGAGCCGCTCCGGCTGAGCGTCGTCATCGAGGCCCCGGCGGAGGCGATCGACGCGATCATCGCGAAGCACCGCCTGGTCAGCGATCTCGTCGCCAACGAGTGGCTCTTCCTGTACCGTATCGACTCGGCGGACGGCGGGATCCAGCAGCGCCGCGGTGACGGATGGCACTCCTTCGCCGCGCGAACCGGCGGCGCGGCCTAGAACTCCACCCGGACGCCCAGGCTCGGCAGCACACCGAGGGACTCGTCCGCCTCGACCCGCTGCTTCCGCTCGTTCCAGGTGAACTGGGAGACGTTCTTCCGGTTGTAGATGTTCTGTACGTCGAGGTAGGTCACGAGCTGCACCCCGCGCCAGTTCCAGCGGCGGTCCGCGCGGAAGTCGAGCGCGTGGAAGGTGGGGAGGCGCGGGCCGGCGTTGTAGCGGGTGAAGTCGAGCCGGCCCGCCGACGGGCCCGCCGTGACGTAGGGGGTGGTCGGGAGGCCGCTCGCGACCCGGAACTTGCCCGAGAGTTCCCAGGCGGCATTCGGGCGCCACCCCAGCAGCAGGTTCCCGATGACCCGGGTGTCGAAGGCGCCGGCCCGCTCGACCCCATCGAGCCCGGTGAATTCGCTCCGGCCCAGGCTCACGCTGACAAGTCCGTACAGCGGGATCGCCGAGAGCTTCTTCTGGAGGAAGAGCTCGGCGCCGTAGGCCCGGCCCCGCCCCGTGCTCACCAGCGGTTCCAGCCCGAAGGGAATGTCGCTCTTCACATCCTCGAAGCCGGCCGGCGCCAGCACCGCCTGGGGCCGGAAGACCCGCGCGGGATAATCGCCGTAGCGCTTGTAGTAGAGCTGGAACTGGAGCCGCAGGTCGCCCCGCAGCCGGCGCTCGACCCCGGCCACCACCTGGTCGGCCCGGAACGGCTCGAGCCGCCCGGCGTTCGCCGTGTCACCCACCAGCCAGATGTAACTCGGCGCCTGCCAGTACCGGCCGCCCGAGAGGGTGAAGCTGGTCCGCCCCGCGTCCAGCGTGAGCGAGGCGCGCGGTGCCGCGCGGGTGGCGCGCCGGAGATACCCGTAGTGCTCCACCCGGCCGCCCAGCGCGGCGCGCACCCGGGGGCCCAGACGGACACGCGCCTCGGTCCAGCCGCTGAGCCGGAGCGCGGTGAAGCTGGTGTCGACCGAGAGCGGTGACGGGACTCCCTGCCCGTCGGTGCGCACGAAGCCCGGCAGCGTGATCCGGTAGTCGAGCCGGCCGGCGTAACGGGCCCCGAGGCCGGTGGTGAGCGTCACCGCCGGGTCGAGCTCCCGCAGGAGCTCGGCCGAGAGACTGGTCTCGCCCTCGGTGGAGCGGTTTCGGAAAATGCGCTGCCCCAGCGAATCGTCCTGGAAGGTGTCGAAGCGGGTGAACACCCGGCCGAGGGTGACGTTGAGGCGCGAGCGATCGCCCGAGTGCCGCCAGGTCAATGCCGAGAAGTACTGGTCCTGGTCCAGCCGCAGGATCCGGCTGTTGTCGTAGCGATCGCTGGCGGTCGCGTTGTTGAAGCCGACGTGGTCGAGCGCGCCGACGGTGGTCCAGCTCACCTGGTCGCGCAGGCCCAGGCGGCGGGTCACCTTCCACTGCAGATCGTAGTAGCGCGGCAGGAAGTTGAAGCCCGCGAGATCGAACAGCAGGTCGAGATAGCTCCGCCGCGCGCTCAGCAGGAAGGAGCCCTGCGACCCGAGTGGCCCTTCCGCCGCGGCGCCGAAGCCGGTCGCGGAGAGGTTGAGCGTGCCGGCCAGCCGCGCGCCGTTGCCTTCACGGAGCGTGATCTCCGTGGCCGATCCCACCCGATTGCCGTAACGCGCCCCGAAGCCGCCGGCCGAGAATTCCGCCTGCTCCACGAAGTCGAGATCGAGGAGCGACACCGGCCCGCCGGTGGACCCCTGCGAGCCGAAGTGGTTCAGGTTGGGGACCTCGAGGTGATCCACCACGAAGAGATTCTCGAACGGCGCCCCGCCACGCACCACGAGATCGTTGCGGGCCGCGGTGGTCACGCCGACCCCGGGCAGGAGTGCCACCGCCCGCACCACGTCCTCCTGCACCCCGGGCGCCCGGCGGATCTCCTCCGGGCCCAGCGCGCGTGTGGTGGGCTCTCCCGTCCCCGGGGGCGTGAAGTATGGCGCCGCCTCCACGCTCAGCTCGGCCAGCTCGATCGGACGGGGCGAGAGCAGAAAGGCGATCTCCACCGGCCGCGCGGTCCCCACCGCGACATCGGTGCGGACGGCGGGAGCGTACCCCACGGCCACCGCGCGCACGGTGTAGATCCCCGGGGGAATCCCCCCGAGGCGGAACATCCCCGACGCCGTTGTGGTGGCCCGGGCCTCGATCCCCTCCACGGTGACGATCGCCTCGGCGATCGGCAGCTCGCTGCCGGCGGCCAGGACCCGCCCGGTGATGGTGCCGGTGGGGCCCTGGGTCGCGAGCATCGCGGCGAGCGTGAAGAGGGAGAGCATGGCGGAAAGGGCCCGAGGTCAGGAGCTGTTCAAGGTTGCCGGAATCGGTGGAGTCGGCGCGGCAATGTAGCCGCGTCGGCCGGGCCGCACGCGTGCGGCGAGTCGCTTCCCGGCGTCCCTCCTGTCCCTCCCGCACGTGCCGTCGTACCTTGGTCCGATGCCTTCCCCCGAACAATCACGGGTCAACGAGATCCACGCGTTCCAGGCCGAGCTGGAGCGGCTCACGGCCGAGGGGCTCGTGGCGCTCGATGCCGGGACGCTGGCGCGGATCCAGGCCCGGCATGACGCGGAACTGGGCCGGCTCGCGCGGATCTCGAATGTCGACCTGACCCCGGCGGCCGCGCGGCTCTCCCTGGGCATGAAGATCGCGACGCTGCTCGGGACCATCGCGCTCTCGACGGCGTACGCGCTCTTCGTCGGCGATCACTGGGGCCGGCTCGGCGTCGCGCTCCAGATCCTGCTGGTGATCGTTCCCACCCTGCTGCTCGTGATCGCGACCCACGTCGCCGCGCACAGGGACCCCTCGGGCTACGTCGCGGCGCTCCTCGCCACCGTCGCCGTCATCGCCTTCCATACCGATCTCGCCACGCTCGGCACGCTCTACAATCTCGTGGACACGCGAGGCGTACTCCTTGTCGGCGGCGGTCTCGCGCTGACACTCGCCTACGGATACGGACTCACCCTGCCCCTCCTCGCGGGGATCGGCCTGCTCCTCGCCTGGGCCTGGACCCTGGGGGCCATCCCGCTCGGCCTCTGGTGGACGGCGGGATTCCAGACGATGGAGCCGCTGGTCCTCGCCGGCGCCATCGCGCTCGCGGTTCCGGCGGTGACCCGCGGGCCGGCGCGCTTCGCACCGTGGTGGCGCGGCGCGGGTACGGCCGCCATCGCCTTCGGTCTGCTCATGCTCGCCCAGAGCGGCACCCTGAGTCTCTTCGGTCCGCTGCCACAGCACCGTCTGGAGTTCATCTACCGCTGGGTCGGGGCGATCGTGCTGGGCGGGCTCATCACCTGGGGCATCCGGCGGGACCAGCGGGTCGTGATGTGGGTCGCGACCGGAGGCGCGGTGCTCTTCCTCCTGCTCC
>DASZPT010000219.1:0-8488 GCA_035549935.1 Gemmatimonadales bacterium | reverse complement strand
CGCGGATCTCCTCCTCGGTCAGCTCCTCGCCGCCCAGGTACTTCTCCAGCAGGGAATCCTCGTGCTCGATCGCCGCCTCGATCAGCTCGTGCCGGTACTTGGCCGCCTTCTCCTTGTACGCGTCCGGGATCGGCATCTCGGAAAACGTCTTGCCCAGGTTCTCCTCGTGGAAGACGATCTCCACCTGCCGGATCAGGTCGATGTGCCCGGTGAAGGTGTCCGAGGCGCCCACCGGCAGCTGGAGCGGATGCGCCTTCCGGGTCAGCCGGTCCCGGATCATGTCGAGGCAGCGATAGAAGTCCGCCCCGATCCGGTCCATCTTGTTCGCGAAAATGAGCCGCGGCACGTTGTACCGGTCGGCCTGGCGCCACACCGTCTCGGTCTGCGGCTCCACCCCCGCCACCGAATCGAGCAGCGTCACCGCGCCGTCCAGCACCCGCAGCGACCGCTCCACCTCGGCCGTGAAGTCCACGTGGCCGGGCGTATCGATGATGTTGATGCGGTACTGGGTCCCGAGCCGGGTCCAGAAGCAGGTCGTCGCGGCCGACGTGATCGTGATGCCGCGCTCCTGTTCCTGCTCCATCCAGTCCATCGTCGCCGCACCCTCGTGCACTTCACCGATCTTGTAGTTCTTGCCGGTGTAGTACAGGATGCGCTCGGTGGTGGTGGTCTTCCCGGCATCGATGTGCGCCATGATGCCGATGTTCCGGTACCGCTCGAGCGGAGTTTCGCGCGCCATTCTCTTCTCTGTGTGACCCGGTGCGGCCGAAACCCGCTCGACCGTCCCTTCAGTGCCGCCAGGGCCTGCCCCGGCGCCTACCAGCGAAAAAGCGGGGCGACCGACCCGGGAGTCCCGGTGGTATCGCTCCGCGCCCGCCGGGGCTTTCGCCCTCGACGAGGACCATTACAGGTCCCTGCGTTTCGTTTGGGCCAGCCCGCAGCCCTTCAGAAGGATCGGAGGTGGCTGAGCAGGGCGCCGCTCCCCTGGCGCCGGCCGTCACACGATCCGGATGTCTGCTTTGTCGGTGGGAACCAGGCCAGCTGACCCGGTTCCCGGAAAGCCCGGAAAAGGTAACCCGATATCTTCCGATGTCAACGGGGGTTAGGTGCAGAGCCCGGAGCGGGCCAGGGGCGAAGGCGCCACGCCCGGACCGACCTCACCACCCCCGGGGCCACCGGCCGAAAACACAACCGGGCGAGCCCGCGGAGGGCTCGCCCGGGGGTCCACCAGGACCGCCTCTACCAGCGGTAGTGCGCGAAGGCCCGGTTGGCCTCGGCCATTCGGTGGGTGTCTTCCTTCTTCTTGATCGTGTTGCCCTCGCCCTTGCTCGCCAGGATCAGCTCGGCAGCCAGGCGCTCCTGCATGGTCTTCTCGGAGCGGGCCCGGGAGAACTCGATGATCCAGCGCATCGCCAGGGCGGCCCGCCGCTCGGGGCGGACTTCCACCGGCACCTGGAGCGAGGCACCACCCACCCGGCGGCTCTTCACCTCGAGGGCCGGCTTGGCGTTGTTCACAGCCTGCTTGAAGACGGTCACGCCCGGCTGGCCGGTGCGCTCTTCGATCATGTCCATCGCGGAGTAGAAGATCCGCTCGGCGGTGCTCTTCTTCCCCTCGTACATCAGCGAATTGATGAACTTCGACACCGTCTGGCTATCGTACCGCGGATCCGCGGGAACCGGGCGGCGGACAGACTTGGTACGGCGGCTCACTTCTTACCTCCCGCGGCGCCGGCCTTCGGCCGCTTGGCGCCATACTTGGACCGGCTGCGCCGGCGATCGTTCACGCCCGCGGCGTCGAGCGCCCCGCGGACGATATGGTACCGCACCCCAGGCAGGTCCTTCACACGGCCGCCGCGCACCAGCACGATCGAGTGCTCCTGCAGGTTGTGACCCTCGCCCGGGATATAGGCGATGATCTCGAACCCGTTGGTCAGGCGCACCTTGGCCACCTTGCGGAGGGCCGAGTTCGGTTTCTTGGGCGTGGTGGTGTACACACGGGTGCAGACGCCCCGGCGAAAGGGATTCTGGCGCAGGGCGGGCGACTTGTCCTTGTAAACCGGGTCCTTGCGGCCGCGGCGGACGAGCTGATTAATAGTCGGCATAGACCGCGAAACCTAGCCAGCGTACCCACTTGGGTCAAGGCGCCTCCCCCGCCTGCCACTCCCTAGCCGCCGCCCCCGGCGCCCCCAATATTCCCTGCCGGCACCCCGGCCACCCCCGAGGAGGGAGCATGCGCATCAACCGCGGTCCCATGAGTGACAACATCGACGACATGCGGGGCCAGGGCGGCGGCCGGGGCCCCGGATTCCGCCTCGGGCTCGGGGGGATGATCATACTCCTCATCCTGAGCCTCGTGTTCAAGCGGGACTTCTTCTCCCTGATCGGAGGCGGTGGTGGGATGTCCGCCGGCGCCCCCGCCGAGGCGCTGTCCCCGGAGGCCCAGGCGCACGAGGACTCCCTGGCCCAGCTGGTGTCGGCGGTGCTCGACAGCTCCCAGGGCGAATGGGCCCGCATCTTTCCCCGCCTCGGGGCCACCTACACCCCGGCCCGCCTCACCCTCTTCCGCAACGCCATCCAGTCGGCCTGCGGGTACGCCGAGTCGGCCACCGGCCCCTTCTACTGTCCCGGTGACCAGCACGTCTACATCGACCTCGGCTTCTACGACGAGTTGACCAGCCGCTTCGGCGCCGCCGGCGACTTCGCGGAGGCCTACGTGCTGGCCCACGAGATCGGCCACCATGTCCAGAACCTGCTCGGTATCGAGCGGAAGGTCCGCGAGGCGCAGCAGCGTGACCCGAGTCAGGCGAACGATCTCTCCGTCCGCATGGAACTGCAGGCGGACTGCTTCGCCGGGGTGTGGGGCGCGGCCTACCAGAAGCAGGGTGGGCTCGAGCAGGGCGACCTCGAGGAAGGAATGCGGGCCGCAGCGGCGGTGGGCGACGACCGGATCCAGAAGATGTCCCAGGGCTACGTGAACCCCGAGGGCTTCACCCACGGCACCTCCGAGCAGCGGCAGCGCTGGTTCAACCAGGGGTTCAAGACCGGGGATCCGAAGCAGTGCGATACGTTCTCGGCCGGGAGCCTCTAGCGGGCAGGCGGGTAGGCGGGTAGTGGCTCCCTGAAATGCGAAGCCCTCCAGATGAACGGAGGGCTTCGTGCCGAGTGGATCGGTCTACAGCGAATCCGGCAGGGCGATGAACTGCCCGGGACCGATCACCCCCGCCTTCACGCGATAGACGGTGAGACCCGAGGGGAAGCGCAGGCCATCCGCCTCGCTCGGCCCGACGATGGCCGCGGCCTGTTCGAATCGGGTGTCCTGCCCGCCGAGCGCGTAGGTCAATGATTCGCGGATGTGAACGTGACCGCCCAGCGCCAGCGGAAATCGGTGCCCCCGCAGCACGGCCAGGACCTCCCCCGCATTCGAGACGACATGCCGGAAGCTCGTCCGGCCGGCCACCGTGATCAGGGTAGGCGCGGGAGGCTCATCGGTGTAGCCGTTGATCATTTCCGAGGCGCTGAGAAACGGAATGTGGTTGAAGGTCACGACCGGCGTGGACGAGGGCACCAGCGCAAGGTCCTGCTGGAGCCAGGCCAGTTGCAGCGCGTCCACGTGGCCGTAGTACCACTGGTCGTCGTAATCCTCGGTGTTGAGGCCGACGAAGTGGACGCCGCCATAGTTGAACGAGAAGTAGTCTGGCCCGAGGTAGTGACGGTACATGCGCCTGGCGTAGAGCGGGTGATCCGGACTGACATGGGAGCGCTCCCGCTCGATGCCGAAGATTTCGTGGTTACCCGGGATGGTCCAGACGGGGACGTGGATCCTGGCCTGCTCCCGGAGGTACATCTCGTAGCGCGCCGTCGCCACGGTATCCGATACCCGCAGGGCATCGCGCACCAGATCGCCGGTGATCAGCACGAACGCAGGGCGGATCGAGTCGATCAGGGCCGCCAGCCGGCGCATGCGGGGAAGGCTGAGGCTGTCGAGGTGGGTGTCCGATGCGTGGATGAAGAGGAACTCGCGCGGCGCGGGCTGGGGCCGCACCGCAAAGGCGAGCGGCGCCTGACCGGCACGCTGCCAGAACGCACCAGCAGCGCCATAGCCGTCAGGCACGCTGATCGAGACCAACCCATAGCCACCGCCCTTCGGCAGGTGGAAGACGCCCGAGGCATCGGTACGCACCGCGGTGGCCTGGTCCGACACCACGACACCGGGGAGACCGGGCTCACCCGCATCGCGGACGCCGTTGGCATTCCGGTCGACGAAGACCGTGCCGGTTACCTCCGCCGCTTGTGCCGCGACCGGTCGCGGGAAGGCATGCAGGGTGAAGGCGAGGAGGGCCGTGAGGCGAGCCGCCTGCCCCGTGGGCAGCGAGAGATCGAGAATCACGGTCGATGGTCCAGGGTGAAGGGTCTCTTGTGCAGGAACGGGTGAGATCCGCGAGGACCTCACCCGTTCTTGTAGCGCGGAGCGCTCGCCGAATCGACCGGCCGGCTACTCCTCGTCGTCCGCCAGCGCCGCCACGGCCACCGGCGCCGCCGCTTCCGGCTGCACCTCGGCCGGCGGCGGGGGCTCATAGCCTTCGGGCGGCTCGATGTCGATTTCGGCGTAGCGGTAGATGCCCGACCCCGCCGGAATCAGGTGGCCGATGATGATGTTCTCCTTGAGGCCCAGGAGGTCGTCCTTGGCCCCGCGGATCGCCGCATCGGTCAGCACCCGGGTGGTCTCCTGGAAGGAGGCCGCCTAGATGAACGACTGGGTCGTGAGCGACGCCTTGGTGATGCCGAGGAGTACGGGCTCCGACTGCGCCGGTTTCATCTTCTTCTTGAGCACCCGGTCGTTCTCGTCCCGGAAGACCACCTTGTCGACGGTCTCGCCCTCGAGGAAGTCGGTGTCGCCCGGATCGGTGACCCGGACCTTCTGCAGCATCTGCCGCACGATGGTGCCGATGTGCTTGTCGCTGATCCGTACACCCTGCAGGCGGTAGACCTCCTGCACCTCGTTGAGCAGGTATTCCTGCACCGCGCGCGGGCCCTTGATCCGCAGGATGTCGTGCGGGTTCACCGGCCCTTCGGTCAGGCGGTCGCCGGCGCGGACCCGGTCCCCCTCGTGCACCCGCAGGTGCTTGCCCGCGCCCACCTCGTACAGCTGCGGCGGCTCCGGCTCGCCCTTCTTGCCCGGCTCGGTCAGCGGATAGACGTAGATCTCGCGCTTGCCGCGCTTGATCTCGCCGAACTTCACGATGCCGTCGATCTCGGAGATCGTCGCCGGGTCCTTCGGGCGCCGGGCCTCGAAGAGCTCGGCCACGCGCGGCAGACCGCCGGTGATGTCGCGGGTCTTGTAGGCCTGCCGCGGCATCTTCACCACGGTCACGCCCTTGCTCACCTTGACCGGCGGCGAGAGGTAGACCGTCTTGTCCTTGCTCTCCTTCTTGCTCTTGCTGGGCCACGCCACGTTGATCGGGTACTCCTCGACCTTGAACTTCGAGGACCAGGGGTTCGACTCGTCGGGCAGGTCCATGGCGCGGGTCACCTGATCGGTGTCCGAGCCCAGGATGATCCGGGAGCCCTCCGCCAGGATGTATTCCTGGGGGTCCTTCCGGTTCGGGGCGTACACCAGCACCGACGGGTGCAGCTCGCGATCCGGGTCGGCCATGACCACGAGCGAGCGCAGGCCGGTCGACTCGTCCAGCTCCTCCCGGAGGGTCGAGCCGGGCACCAGGTCCTTCCAGCGGAGCTCACCGTCGAGCTTGAGGATGCTGGGGTCGTTGTACGGGTCCCAGGTGTAGAGGATCGACATCTTCCCCTGCACCGTGTCCCCTTCCTTCACCTGGATGAGCGCGCCCTCGGGGACCGGGTAGCGGTTGAGCAGCCGCTTCGGGTCGGCCGGGTCGACCACCAGGATGCCTTCCTTGGACTCCTCGTCGGCGTTCTCGTCATCGCGGGTGAGCGCGATGCGGACCACCGCCTTGGTGCCGTCTTCGTACTCGACCGGCACGTCGGCGTACTCGAGACCACTGGTGTACTTCACCAGGCCGCTGGCCCGGGCCCGGCGCTCCGCCTCCTCGGCGATGCGCGACGACGCCCCGCCGATGTGGAAGGTCCGCAGGGTGAGCTGGGTGCCCGGCTCGCCGATCGACTGCGCGGCCAGGATGCCGATCGCCTCGCCCATGTCGACCATGTCCATCGTCGCCAGGTTCCGGCCGTAGCACATCCGGCAGCAGCCGCGGCGCGACTCGCAGGTGAGCACCGAGCGGATCTTCACCTTCTCGATCCCCGCCTCGTCGATCTGGGTCGCGACTTCCTCGTCGATCAGCTTGCCCGCCTGCACCAGCAGCTTGGGATCGCCGTGCTCGTCCAGCTCATGCGGATCGAACACGTCCTCCGACGCCACGCTGCCCAGGATCCGCTCCTTGAGCGCCTCGATGATGTCCTCGCCTTCCTTCAGCGCGGAGATCTCGAGCCCCTGGATGGTGCCGCAATCCTCCTCGGTGATCGTGACGTCCTGCGCCACGTCCACCAGGCGGCGGGTCAGGTAGCCGGCGTCCGCGGTCTTGAGCGCGGTGTCGGCCAGGCCCTTCCGGGCGCCGTGGGTGGAGATGAAGTACTCCAGGCCGGTGAGGCCTTCCCGGAAGTTCGACTTGATCGGGCTCTCGATGATCTCGCCGATGCCGCCGGTCAGCTTCTTCTGCGGCTTGGCCATCAGGCCGCGCATGCCGGCCAGCTGGCGGATCTGGTCGCGCGAGCCACGCGAACCCGAATCGAACATCATGAACACCGGGTTGAAGCCGCCGCGGCTCTGCCGCATGTGGCTCACCATCGCCTCGGCCACGTCGTTGTTGGCGTGGGTCCAGGCGTCGATCACCTTGTTGTACCGCTCGCCGAAGGTGATCTGGCCGGTGTTGTAGGCCCGCTGGAAACGCTGGACGCGCTTGTCCGCCTCCTCCAGCAGCGTCGCCTTCTCCCGCGGGATCTCCAGGTCCTCGACCCCGATGCTGATCCCACCCTGGGTGGCGTAGCGGAAGCCGAATTCCTTGAGCCGGTCGAGGAAGATCACCGTGTTGGCGAGCCCCGCCTCGCGGTAGCTCTGCAGCACCAGCTCGGAGAGCGCCTTCTTCCGCATCAGGTCGTTCTTGAAGCCGTGGTTGGCCACGACCTGCGCCGGCAGGATGCTGTTGAACAGCACCCGCCCCGGGGTGGTCCGGACCCAGCGCGGCTTCGGATCGGCCGCCTCCCGCGGCGGCTGGTACCAGAAGCAGATCGCCGTGTGGTAGCCGATCGAGCGGTGCAGCAGCGCCATCTCGATCTCGGCCAGCGACCCGTAGTACTTGGCCTTCTCCCACGCCGGGTTGGCCTTCCCGTCCTTCGGCTCCTCGGCGCCGCGGGGGAGCTTGGTGAGGAAGTAGCTCCCCAGCACCATGTCCTGCGACGGCTCCGCCACCGGCCGGCCGTCGGACGGCTTGAGGATGTTGTTCGACGAGATCATCAGGAGCCGGGCCTCGAGCTGCGCCTCGAACGACAACGGCACGTGCACCGCCATCTGGTCGCCGTCGAAGTCGGCGTTGAACGCGGCGCAGACCAGCGGGTGGATCCGGATCGCCTTGCCCTCCACCAGCACCGGCTCGAACGCCTGGATGCCCAGGCGGTGGAGCGTCGGAGCGCGGTTGAGCAGCACCGGGTGGTCCTGGATGATCTCTTCCAGGATCTCGTACACCTCCGGGCTCTCCTTTTCCACGATCTTCTTGGCCCGCTTCACCGTCTCGGCGATGCCCTTCTCCACCAGCTTGTGGATGATGAAGGGCTTGAACAGCTCGACGGCCATCGCCTTGGGCAGACCGCACTGGTGCAGCCGGAGCTCCGGGCCCACCACGATGACCGAACGGCCCGAGTAGTCCACCCGCTTGCCCAGCAGGTTCTGGCGGAAGCGGCCCTGCTTGCCCTTGAGCATGTCGCTCAGGGACTTGAGCGGACGCTTGCCCCGGCCGCGGATCGCCTTGGAGCGGCGGCCGTTGTCGAAGAGGGCATCCACCGCCTCCTGCAGCATGCGCTTCTCGTTGCGGAGAATGACCTCCGGCGCCTTGTGCTGGATCAGCTTCTGGAGCCGGTTGTTCCGGTTGATCACCCGCCGGTACAGGTCGTTGAGATCGCTCGTGGCGAACCGCCCGCCGTCGAGCGGCACCAGCGGCCGCAGGTCGGGCGGAATCACCGGGATGACGTCGAGGATCATCCAGGCCGGGTTGTTCGGCACGTCGCCGTTCTCACCCGAGGTCAGGAACGCGTCGACGATCTTGAGCCGCTTGAGCATCTGCTTCTTGCGATGCTGGCTGGTCTCGGTCGCCACCGCGCCCCGGAGCTCCTCGGCCAGCTTCTTCACGTCGATCCGGTTGAGCAGCTCGCGCACCGCCGGGGCCCCGATGTCGGCCCGGAAGGCGCTGTCCCCGTCCTCCCGCGCCTTGGCGCGGAGGGAGAGGTACTCGTCCTCGTCCAGCAG
>DASZPT010000218.1:0-1784 GCA_035549935.1 Gemmatimonadales bacterium | reverse complement strand
ACCTTCCCCGCAAAGCTCAGAATCGAGATCCCCACGCCGATATCCGCCCGCTGAGGCACCCAGAAGAGGAGACTCCGGAGCCGGGCCCCGCCGATCACGAGACCGCGCTGGGGCCCGGGAACGTTGGTGACGACGGCGGTGCACTTGTTGGCGAGGAAATCGATCAGGCCGCGGCTTACCCCCTGCGGGAGCACCTTGAGCAGGGCGGCCTGGATCCCGTAGATCACGATCGGCGCCACCGAGCTCTTGAGCGCGTCCATCCGCGCCTTCACCCGCGCCACCCGCTCCCGCGCGTGCGCGATGCCGGCGGGGAGTTCGAGCGGGACGGCGGCGAACCGGTTCTCGAGGGTCACCGTGGCGCTCGGATTCCGCACACTCACCGGCATGGAGACCCGGAGGCGCGCGATGACCTCACCGGCCCGGTGCTCGATGTAGCGGCTCAGCGCGCCGGTGACCGCTGCCATGAGGACGTCGTTCACCGTGGCGCCGAGCCGGTTCTTGATGTCCTTGACGACCTGGAGATCGAGCGGCTGGGTCCAGGCGACCTGCTTCCGCCCCGAGACCCGCTGGCCGTGCAGGACGTGACGGTCCGGGATCCAGAGCAGCCGCGCGAGCAGGATGGCGGGCGCGGCGAACGGGATCTGGACCATCCGCATGAGCCGGGAGCCGAAGTGGCCGGCGGCGGGACGGATCGTGGCGGGTCCGGCGTCCGGCGCGCCGGTCACTTCCTCCATGAGGTGGAACATCACCGAGACCAGCGCCATCCCGTCGCCGATGCAGTGGTGCAGGCGGACCAGGCAGGCGCTCCCGCCGTTCTCGAAGTGCTCGATCAGCTGGAACTGCCAGAGCGGCCGGTCGGCGGGGAGGGGTTTCGAGGCTTCGCGGCCGACGTAGTCGCGGAGCTTCTCGGTGGTGTCGAGTCCGGGTTCGCTGGCGGGGATGATGTGGCGGGCGATGTCGAAGGCGTCATCGTCGACCCAGTACCAGCGGCTCCGGGAGCGTTCCACCCGCTGGCGGAACCGGGCAAAGCGGCCCTCGGCGGCGTCGATGACGCGCTCCTGAAAGACCCGGCGCAGGGTGGCAAGGTCGAGGCGGTCGGTGGTCAACACGCCATTGATCACCATGAGGTTGGTGGGCGTGTCCTGGAGCCAGATGGCATCGTGCGGGGCGACCGGCACGCGCGTCGGCACCGGCGCCGCCCCCGCGCCATTGGTCTCAGCCTGTTTGCCGGTGTTTGCCATATACGTCATCCCGAACGAAGCGAGCTCCATCATACCGCGCTCGGGTCGAGGGGAACTCTCCGCGGGCCTGAAGTTCGCTCTGAGAGGGAGCCCACACAGAGGATGGGCTTACTTATGCCCCGCTTCGTGTTCCCCTCGACCGTCGCGCCTCACGATCCTCGGCCAACCGGCCTACCCGCCTACCCGCCTACCCCCCTACCCCCGCCGCACCGCCAGGAAGAACGCGATCACGAACAGGCTCGCGTACACCGGCCACGGCGCCCCGAACCCGAGGCAGATGGCCCCCGCCACGAGACAGCTCCCGGCGATCAGCGTCCCCCGGAGTCCCTTGAGCGGATTCTCCGCCGGCTGCCGCGCGACCTTCTCCAGCACCCGGAGCCCGTCGGTCACGAGCAGCGGCATCTTCGCCACGGCGTCGACCAGGTCCGGCGCGCCCCGCATGCCTTCCGCGATGAGCCGGAGCGGGCTGAACTGGTGGAGGAAGAGGGTCCGGATGTGACGCTTGGAGACTTCCGCCACATCGAAGCCCGGCAGCAGCACGTG
>DASZPT010000217.1:0-2186 GCA_035549935.1 Gemmatimonadales bacterium | reverse complement strand
CTCGCCGCTGATGTTCTGCTTGGTGGTCACCGCGTCGCGCGGCACCAGGGCGTTCACCGCCGCCGTGACCTCGATCTCGCCGATGTCCACGGCCTGCTGCTCGAGCGCGAAGTCCTGCGTGATCGTCTGGCCGGCGCTGATGCGGACGCCGGTCAGCTTCACCGGCTTGTAGCCGACGAACTGGGCGACGACGTCGACGGACCCGGCGGGGACGTTGTTGATGAAGTAGTAGCCGCGACTGTCGGCCACCGCTCCGAACGCGGTCCCTTCGATCCGTACCTGTGCGCTCGCGATGGGCGCACCAGCCTGGTCCCGAATTCGGCCCTCGAGCTTACCAGTCGACTGGGCCGAGAGTGATCCCACTCCCGCCAGCAGCGCGACTGCCGCAAGCGCGATCCAGCGCACGCTGCGAACGAAGGCGCCAACACTGCTTTCTCTCATGGAGACGTCCTCCAAAGGCGTGAAACCAGCGAACAGCAACTCACACGGTACCAAGAAACGGCGCAGACGACCGAGCCGGTCGCCCTCGACCCCAAGTCACGAGACGAGATGCACCTGTCCTACCTGTTGGAAGAACTGCGGACTGATGAACTGGAGTTGGAGCTTTGGAACTGCGTTAGCGGCCTGGCCTCGGCCCGGTCAGGCGGCATGAATATGGAGTGAGCAAAATCACGTGTCAAGGAAGGGTAAGCTGACTTCGCTCCCCCCGTTACCGTTCTGTAACTCCTTGGAACAAATGAACATTGGTGAAACGCTACGTTTCACCCCATGGGACAATCCGGCTCCCACCCCACCCTGCGCGCGACTTTGAGCGCGAGATCACCGCCTCATGGCGTGATCAACTCCACCTGCGGAGCCCCGGGTGTCACCTGCGGGCCGCCCGGCGCCCAGACCATGTTCACCTCGCTCCGCACCCCGAACTCCCCCGGGAGGTACACCCCGGGCTCCACCGAAAACCCCGCGCCCGGCAGGATCTCCCGGTCATCATGCGTCTCGTAGTTGTCGAGGTGCGGACCGGAGCCATGCAGGTCGCGATCGATCGAATGCCCGGTGCGATGCACGAAGTAGTCGCCGAACCCGGCGCCCTGGATGACCGCCCGGGCCGCGTCGTCTGCCTCGAACCCGCGGAGCGCACCCTTGCCCGCGCGGCTCCTGACCAGCGCGATCGCGGCGTCGCGCGCGTCCCGTACCGTACGCCAGACCTGTCCGACCTTCGCCGGGACGTCCTTCCCGCTGAAGCCCATCCAGGTCTGGTCGGCGAAGACCGTGCCGAGTCGTCGTCCGCCCCAGAGATCGAGCAGCACGACCTGGTTCCGCGCGAGGGTCGCGTCCTGCCCCGCCTTCGGCTCGTAGTGCGGATTGGCCGCGTTGGCGCCGAAGGCCACGATCGGGGGATGGTCGAACACCAGCCCGCGCGCGTGGATCCGCTCGACGACCCGGCGCTGCAGCTCCGTCTCCGTGAGCCCGGTGCCCCCCTGCGTCACCGCCTCCCTGAGCGAGGCCTGCGCCAGGTCGGCGAGCGCCTCGGCGGCGTAGAGATGATCGGCGAGTTCCGCCGCACTCCAGCTCGACGCGAAGCGGGTGACCAGGGCACCCGACCCGGTCACGGTGCCGCCGAGCCGCCGGACCAGCTCCACCACGCCGTAGGGCACGCGGTCGAGGTAGGGCACCGCATCGTCAGGGGAGATCTCCATCGCGACCCGCTTGCCCGAGACCAGCGAACCCAGCGCCGCGTGCAGCTCCTCCCAGCGGCTGTAGCTCAGGACCCTGCCGGGGAAGTCGGCGAAGGGCTGGAGCTCGATCTTGTGCACCACCGCGACCGGGTCCCCGGTCCGGGGCAGCAGCAGGAAGAGCCGGCGGCTTCCCATGCCGATCGGGCCCAGCACCCGCCCCGTGATCGGGTTCACGCCGCGGAAGTCGAACAGCAGCCACCCATCGAGGCCCTGCTCCGCGAGCGTGGCGCGGACGGCGGCGAGGTCGATTCCGGACAGGAGCGTCATTCGTATCCTCCGACGGCGGTGGCGCGCCAGGTACACGAGGCATCGCCCCGGCTGCGGCAGTGTTCGTGGACCATGGCACCTTCGAATCCGGTGAGCACCCGGAGCAGCTCGGCCAGCGCCGCCCCATAGAAGGAACAGCCCGAGCCATCGGGCAGGGCCAGGATCGAGAGCGGCCTGGCGACCTCG
>DASZPT010000216.1:0-2075 GCA_035549935.1 Gemmatimonadales bacterium | reverse complement strand
TGCAACCGCCTCGAACTCTACGCCTGGTCCGGCGCCACCGACCCCGAGGGAGAGGCGGAGGCCTTCCGCGAGCTGGCCGACCGCTGGACCGGCTACGACGACGCGCGCGCCCGCGAGCTCGATACCCTGGCGATCCGCCGCTCGGGAGAGGATGCCGCCCGTCACCTCATGCGGGTCGCCTCGGGCCTCGAGTCGATGGTCCTGGGCGACGCGCAGATCATCGGGCAGGTGCGGCGGGCGTACCGCCAGGCCGCCGCGACCGGGGCGGTGGGCACCGGGCTCCACCGGCTCTTCAGCGTGGCCCTGCGGGCCGCGAAGCGGGTCCAGCACGACACGGGACTCATCGGCGGCCGGCACTCGGTCGGGACCGAGGCGGCCGCCCTCGCGGCGCGGCGTCACGGGCCGCTGATGAAGCGACGCTGTGTCGTGGTGGGCTGCGGCAAGACCGGGGAGCGGGCCGCGCGGCACCTCGTGAAGCTCGGCGCCGCCGATCTGGTGCTGATCAACCGCACCCCGGAGCGGGCCGAGCAGCTGGCCAAGGACCTGTGGGGCCGCGCCGCCGCGTGGGACCGGCTGCACCGGGAGCTGGCCCGCGCCGATGTGGTCATTGTGGCCACCAGCGCCGACCAGCCGCCCGTCCGCGCCAGTTCCCTCCACTTCTGCCGCGAGATGGCCGGGACCCGCGAGCACCAGCTCCTCGTCCTCGACCTCTCCGTGCCGCGGAATGTCGAGCCGGAAGTCGCGGGCCTCCCGGGTGTGACGCTGGTCGACCTCGATGCGCTGCATCCCCGCCTGGAGCAGGCGGAGGCGCTCCGGCAGGCCGCCGTGCCGGAGGCGGAGGCCATCGTGGACCGGGAGCTGGCCGAACTGATGGGCTGGATCCGGGCCGAGGCCGCGCGCGAGGCGCTGCGGCCACTCCGTGAGGCGCTCAACGAGGTCTGCCGCCGCGAGCTCGCGTGGGCAGGGGCGCACGCCGGGGCCGACCTCGATCACACCGCGGAGCGGATCGTGGCCAAGCTGATGGCCCGTCCCATGACCATTCTGCGCGGCGCCACCGAGCGGGGCGAGTCGGTGGACAGCGTGAGCGCCACGCTTCGTGAGCTCTTCGGCCTGCCCGCGGCCGGCCTGCGCGAGACAGCTCCCCTGTCGATGGAGGTCGAATGAGTGGACAGCCCCTGCGGGTGGGGACGCGCGGCAGCGCGCTGGCCCGATGGCAGACGGGCCGGGTCTGCCAGGCCCTCGAGGGGGGCGGCGTCGCCACCGAGACGATCGAGATCCGCACGACCGGGGACCTCGCGCCGGAAGTACCGCTCGCCCGTCTCGCCGACCCGGCGCTGTTCACCCGCCAGCTCGATGAGGCGATGCTGGAGGGCCGGATCGACCTCGCGGTCCACTCGCTCAAGGACCTCCCCACCGCGCTCCCGCCCGGGATCGTCCTCGCCGCGGTGAGCGCTCGGGAGGACGCCCGCGATGCGCTGGTCAGCCGGGACGGCCGGAGCTTCGCCGACCTCCCGCCCGGCGCCGTGATCGCCACGAGCAGCCTCCGGCGGCGGGCCCAGATCCGGCGCGCCCGCCCCGACCTCGAGGTGGTCGAGACCCGCGGCAATGTGGACACCCGCATCGCGAAACTGGATCGCGATCCAGCACTGGCCGCGACAATGCTCGCCGTCGCGGGCCTGGTGCGACTCGGCCTCGGCAACCGGATCAGCGAGCGCCTGCCGCTCACGCTCATGCTCCCCGCGCCAGGGCAGGCCGCCCTCGCGGTGACCGCCCGGGAGGGTGACACCCGCGCCATCGACGCGGCCCGGCGTGCGGTACACGAAGACCATGCCGCCCTCGCGGTGGCCGCCGAACGCGCCCTCCTCAACCATCTCGAGGGAGGTTGCGAGGTCCCCGTCGGCGCCTACGCCGAGGTGATCGATCCCGCCTCCCTCGGCCAGCGGCCCGGACCCCGGGTCATCCGCCTCCGGGCGCGGGTGGTCTCGCTCGACGGGCGCCAGGCGGTAGAAGGCCACCAGGCCGAGCCGGTGAGCCGCCCGGAACAGGCGGAGGCGATGGGGCGCGCCCTGGCCGCC
>DASZPT010000215.1:0-4024 GCA_035549935.1 Gemmatimonadales bacterium | reverse complement strand
CCCCAACTCCGAACCGCCCGAGAACGGCGACCAGCTCAGCATCACGCCGAGCGTCCAGGCGCTTTTCCCGCCGAAGGGGGTGTCTCGCGTATTCCAGTCGACCCGGCCGAAGCCGTTCACCCGTGGCAGGTAGACCAACGTGGCCCGGCGGGCATCGGCCTCCGCCGCCTGCCGCGCCCGCGTGGCGGCCAGCACGTCGGCCCGGGTGCGCGTCCCGCTGTCGGGGCGCTCCTCGGCAGGGAGGGGAATCG
Source organism: Gemmatimonadales bacterium (assembly GCA_035549935.1). Lineage (GTDB taxonomy): Bacteria > Gemmatimonadota > Gemmatimonadetes > Gemmatimonadales > GWC2-71-9 > JADJOM01. Next base: position 3,773 of record DASZPT010000215.1, on the reverse strand, counting down.
AATCGGGAAGGGTGAAGAGGGTATCCCCTGGTGTGCCCAGCATCACCGCCAGCGCCGCGTGAGCGATCCGCGCCTGGCTCTCGGCGGAGAGAAGACGCGCGTGGATCTCCCCCGCCTTCACCCCGGCCAGCATCGCGTCGGACGCGGTGGCGAGTCCCTGGCGGACCAGCGCATCCGCCTGGCGGCGATGCGCCGCGGCGGCGCTGTCCGCCACCAGCAGGGTGGCGACCTGCGCCCGTGCCAGGACCGCGCCCCAGTAGCCGCGGATCACCTCCACCGCGGTGCCGGCGCGGGTCCAGTCGGCGGAGGCCCGGGCCGCATCCCGCGCGCTCGCGGCCGCCTTCCTGCCGAGCCAGACGTCGGCGTTGACCAGCGGCTGCTCGACCACGACACCCGCCGTGACGTTGTGGGTGGCGTCGGGATCGTTGAGGCGGGCCGGCTCGAAGGCCACGGGCGTCACGGCCCGTTGCCGGAGCGTGAATCCGAAGGCCCCGAGCGGGTCGGTCGTCGCGACGTACCCGCCCTCGAGCCGCACGGAGGGGAGAATGCCACGGTAGGGTGCCAGGGCCTGCCCCGCCGCCGCATCCGCCTGCGCGGTGGCGATCCGGTTGGCCCAGCCGGATTGCTCCGCCCGCCGGAGCGCCTCCCCGACGGTGAGTTCCTGGGCGGCCACCGGAGTCGCCGCCGCGGCCAGCAACGCGACCCACCACCCTGCTCGCCTGTTCGCCATCGCGGCGCCTCTGCTTGCGTGAATGACGATATTACGATATACTCATAAACAAGAACTGGCAAGCCCGCCGGAATCCGGACGGTGGCCGGCGGGCGGCAGGGAGGACATGTTCAGGTGACCGATTTCTGGAGTTTCCTTACTATGGGCAGGGCACTGTCCCCCGAGCAGCTGGGTCATATCGCGGAGCGGTTCAAGGCGCTGAGCGAACCCTCCCGGCTGGAGATCCTGCAGGCCCTCCGGCAGGGGGAGCGGAGCGTGACGGAGATTCTCTCCGAGACCGGCCTGGGCCAGGCCAACGCCTCGCGGCATCTCCAGGTGCTGTTCGGGGCGGGACTGGTGGAACGGCGGAAGGAGGGCCCCAGCACCCTGTACCGGCTGGCCGACCCCGACGTGCTCAAGCTCTGCGAACTCATGTGCGGCCGCCTCGAGCGGGAGGCGGCCGCACGGAAGAAGCTATTCGCCTGACAGCGCCGCCAGGGAGACCGTCTCGAATCGGCTGAAGTCGCGCACGTAGATCACCGAGCACCCATCCGGTGTCGGCACCAGGAAGTTGGTCCACCCCGTGCCGTTGACCCCGCCCCCGGCGGGGCGCGGCTCGCTCCAGTCGCCGCCCTGCCTGCGCGATACCCAGATTTGCGCCGGCCCCCTCCGGCCCCGGCCATCGAGCGGTGAGATGTCGAGCAGCAGTACATCGCCCCTCCCCACCAGCTGCCCGCCCCACACGTGGTACTCCCCCGGCCGCCAGGCGCTCCACCGCTCGGCGGGTCCGCGCACGGCCTCGACCGGCCCGTAGCTCTTCCCGTCCCAGCGAACGATCATCTCGGTCTTGGTCCGCCAGTCCGGGGACGTGCGCGCGAAATGGATGCTGTAGTCCGCCGCGATGATCGGACCCGAGTGATAGCTGCCGAAGAGCGCCGCGCTCGCCACGAACCGCGGCGGTCCCCAGCCGTTGCCGGACCGGTCCGCATACCAGAGGTAGGCGTTCGGCTTCGTCGCGGTGTCGCCCGGGGCGGGACGGTAGGAGGTGAACACCAGTCGCTGGCCATCCGGGCTCACGCTCGGGTAGAGATCCGAGTAGTCGCCACCCAGCACGAGTCGCTCGCCACGGCCCCACCCCTCCGTCGTGCGGCGGGAGACGAGGATGCGATAGTCCTCCTCCGCCAGGTTCCCCTTCCGGAAGTAGTAGAGGGTGAGACCGTCCGGTGAGAAGGTGCCCCGGAAGAGTCGCGCCGAATCGGCGAGGGCTGGGGCGAAGGCCGTGGCCCGGTTGGGGGCCCCGGCGCAGCGGGGATCGTTCGGGCCTGCGGCCTGGGCCAGCAGGAGGAGCAGGGAGAGCATCATGGCGTCTTCTCCACCGGCCGAGTCTGCCAGAGCACGTTCACGATCATCCAGCGCCCGTCATACCGGGCCAGGTGCAGGTAGTCGATGCCCCATTGCGCCGTCAGCTTCACGCTCGCCGTCTGGTCCAGCAGGTCGAGGATCCGGATGTCCTTCGGCGCCATGTCGGCGTTGAGCTTCCCGGCCTTGTTCCAGGTGCGCGCGACACCGATCAGCTCCTGGTAGGTCATCGGCTCGCTCGCATAGACGGTCTGGCCGCGCGGGATGAAATAGCCACGCTTGGCGAGCTCGGGGCGTACGCTCCGCACGATACGCGAGGTATCCGCCCGGTAGATACCGTCGACGTAATCGAGCACGGCGGCGCGGACCCCCGCCGAATCGGCGGCGGTCTGGGCCCGCACGGCGCCCGGCGCTGTAACGAGCGTGCCGAGCAGTACCATCCGACCCACGGACCACGACATGCATCCCTCCAGGTGTTAGGGAATTAACAGAAATTGAGACAGCACGCCGCCGTTCGTCCCCCTCGCCTTGCCGTCAGCCTGCCGCCGCCGGCGCTCCGGACCACATCACCCGCTCCAGCTCCCGCCAGACCCGGAAGCGCCACCCGATCCGGGAGTTCACCAGGATCACCGCCGTCCAGTCACCCTCCGGGTCGTAGAGGAGCTCCCCCTCGAAGCCCGGCGTGCCGGCCACCCGCCGCCAGAGCCGGTGACCACCGGGCCGGTCGACCAGCTCGAGACCGTAGCCCTGCCCCGTGCCGTAGTCGGTGCGGTCCCGCACCTGGAACAGGTCCTCCCGGGTCTCCGGCCGCACGACCGCGGGGTCGGAGAGTGCCCGGAACCAGCGGAAGAGATCCCCCGCGGTGCTCACCAGGCCGAGGGAGGCCCGCCGTCCCCAGCGATAGGCGCGTGGACCGACCGGGGCGCTGATGCCGTCCGCCCCCTGGTACTCCACCGCCACCGCGCCGGGCTCGTTCTCGAAGCCGGTATGGGCCAGCGAGGCGGGCTCGAGATATCGGCGGCGGATGAACGATTCGTAGGGCTCCCCGGTCACCCGCTCGAGGACGAGTCCCAGGAGGCTGTGGCCGTGGTCGTTGTAGCGAAAGGCGGTCCCCGGCGTGAAGCTGGCGGGCACCGCGCCGATCGCCTCGATGAAGTCGGCCTCCCCGGCCCGCTGCACCGGGGCGTTGGGCCGGGTCAATCCATCGCGGTAGGTCAGCACCTGCGCCAGGGTCACCCGCGCCTTGGACGGCGGCAGCGACGGAAACCAGCGGCCCAGGGTATCCGCGAGGGAAAGCCGGCCCTCGTGCACCAGATCCAGGAGCGCAGTGGCGGTGAAGAGCTTGGTCATCCCCGCGGCGCTGTAGCGTGTCTCGGTCGTGGCCGGTACGCCGCGGGCACGGTCGGCCAGCCCGTACCCCTTCGCAAACACCACCCTGTCCCCGTGGGCGAGCAGGACGGTCCCGGCGAAGCCGGAGTCGGCGAACTGCGCCAAGGTTCGGTCGAGCTCGGCCGCGAGCCGCCCGCCCTCTCGGCCGGCGGGGGCAGGTTCCCGGTTCGGGGCAGACTCCGGTCGCGCCATCGCGGTCCGGATCGCGGGTGGCCGGAGTGTGACGCCCGCGGAGAGTACGGCCAGCCCGAGGAGGCCCGCGGTGGTTCGGCGCCACATCCTGTCCCGGACCAGGACCGGGGGCGCCAGCAGGCGC
>DASZPT010000214.1:0-8222 GCA_035549935.1 Gemmatimonadales bacterium | reverse complement strand
GACTGTTGATAAGTTGCAATTATACTTTTGTGTCTCATCTCAACACTCGTGGACCACCCATCCCGGCGCAGCTACCATTGTCCCGATGAACGGGCTCCTGCGTGCTCGCCAGATCATGACCCTTCACCCGGCCGCCTTCGGCGACGCGGTCTGGTGGCAGGACGGTCGGGTTCGGGCAGTGGGAAGAGCCACCGAGCTGGAGCGGCGAGTCCCCACGCGGGTACCCCGGTTTGACCTCCCGGGGGCCCTGGTGACCCCCGGCTTTGTGGACGGTCATACCCACTTCGCGATGTGGGCTCGCGCCCGCCGGCAGGTCCACCTTGCTGGCGCTGCCACTCGCCGGGAGGCGCTCGATCGGGTGGCGTCCGGCAGCCCAGAGAACGGCTGGATTGTCGGCCATGGGTGGGACGCCAATCGCTGGACCGATCCTCCCGACCGGGCCGCTCTCGACCGGGCGACGTCGCTTCCCGCCTATCTCGAGTCCATCGACATACACGCGGCATGGGTCAACACTCCTGCCTTGTTGGCAGCCGGCATCACGCGGGAGACTCCCGATCCACCCGGCGGGAGAATCGTCCGCGACGCGGCTGGCGAGCCGACCGGGCTCCTGCTCGAGCACGCCACACGGCTGGTTTCGACCATCCTTCCTGCCGGCTCACCGGAGGACCTCGTCACCCTCCTGCGCACGGCCCAGCGTGACGCCCACCGGCTCGGGATCACGGGGATCCATGACGTCGAGGGGCTCGACGCTCACCGTGCCTTCCGGACCCTGGAAGCGGAGGACGCCCTTCGGCTCCGGGTCCTGTTCTCGCCCCCGGTGGCCCATCTTCCCACGCTCCTTGCCCACGGGGCCAAGAGCGGCCAGGGATCCGACTGGCTTCGATTGGGTGGGGTGAAGCTCTTCCTCGATGGAAGCCTGGGCAGCCGGACCGCCTGGATGCTCGAGGCCTATGAGGATGGCCGGGACCGGGGAATGCCTCTCTGCTCCGAGGACGAAGCCCGGGCGGTGGTGAACCTCGCGGCGGGCGGGGGCATTGCCTGCGCGATCCACGCCATCGGGGATGCCGCGGTCCGCCGGGCGCTGGACCTGCTCAAGGCGGCCCCGCGGGCACCCCTCCCGCATCGGATCGAGCATTTGCAGTGCGTCCATCCGGCGGACCTTCCCCGTGCGGCCGCGGCCGGCATCGTCGCGTCGATGCAGCCGGGCCACCTCCCCGGCGATGTGGAACTGGCCGAGTCGCGGTGGGGTGGCCGGAGCCGGGGCGCCTACGCCTTCCGGAGCCTGCTGGATGCGGGAACCCACCTGGCCTTCGGCAGCGACGTCCCCGTCGTCTCGATCGACCCGAGGGCCGGCGTGGCGGCGGCGATGACGCGGGTCGACCCCGGCGCGGCCTTCCCTCACGGGTGGCATGCCGGGGAACGACTGAGCTTCGAGGAGGCCGTCCGCGCATACACCCTGGGCAATGCCCGGGCCGCGGGCGTCGGCGAACGCCGGGGTACGCTGGCGCCGGGACAGGATGCCGACCTGGTCGCCTGGGAGATCGATGAGCCCGGCTCGTTCGCCGATGCGCGGGTGGATCTGACCGTGGTGGGTGGGGAGGTCGTCTATCGTCGGGAGTAGCCCTCCGCGTCCTTCAATCCCTTCCCGATTCAGATTAGACTCCCCCGTCGCTCATCCCCGGGAAACCCGTGTCCGCTTCCGTCATTCGCCACACCAAGATCGTCGCCACGCTCGGTCCGTCGTGGTCCAGCCCCGACCAGATGCACGCCCTGTTCGACGCGGGCGTGAACGTGGTCCGGGTGAATGCCTCGCACGGCACGGCGGAGTTGCGGCGGGAGTGGATGGAGACGGTGAAGCGGGTCCGGGAGGAGCGCCGCGATTCGATCGGGCTCCTTCTGGACCTCCAGGGCCCCCGGATCCGGGTCGGGAAGCTCGCCGCCCCGATCCGTCTCGCGCCGGGCCAGCTCGTGACCTTCGCGCCCGAGGACTCGGCCACCGCGGGCGAGATCCCCACCACCTATTCCGCCCTCGCGCGGGACGTCCGGGAGGGCGCCAGGATCCTCCTCGATGACGGTCTCCTGGCCGTCCGGGTGCGGGGCGTGGCCGGCGACCGGGTGAAGGCCACTGTCGAGTACGGGGGCGAGCTCAAGAGCAACAAGGGCATGAACCTGCCGGGGGTGGAGGTGAGCGCCCCGGCGCTGACCGACAAGGACCGCGAGGATGTGAACGAGGCGGTGGCGGCGGGGGTCGACTACATCGCCCTCTCGTTCGTCCGCAAGCCCGCCGACCTCGAGACCCTCCGGCGCCTGGTCCCGCGCAGCATCAAGCTGATCGCCAAGATCGAGAAGGACACGGCCCTCAAGGACCTGTGCGGGATCCTCGAGGCTTCCGACGCCATCATGGTCGCGCGGGGCGACCTGGGCGTGGAACTGCCCTTCGAGGAAGTCCCGCTCATGCAGAAGCGGATCATCCGCGAGGCGAACCTGCACGGCAAGCCGGTCATCACCGCGACCCAGATGCTCGAGTCGATGGTCCACGCGCCGGTGCCTACCCGGGCCGAGGCCTCGGACGTCGCCAACGCCATCCTCGACGGCACTGACGCGGTCATGCTCTCAGCCGAAACGGCGGTAGGGGAATACCCGGTGGAAGCGGTCCGGGCGATGGACCGCATCGCGCGGGAAATGGAGTCCCACCGCCAGGGGCGGAGCGCCGCCTTCGACGCCGCGGTGGGGCGGCGCTCCCGGGATGCCGATGAGCTCCATCCCCGTCCCGGGTCGGCCCAGCCGGCACGGACCGAGGACGCCATCGGGGTGGCGGTCTGCGCCGCGGCGGATCTGCTGCACTGTCCGCTCATCCTCTGCTTCACCAGCAGCGGGTTCACCGCGCGGAAGGTCGCGACCTACCGGCCCAACGTGCCGATCGTCGCGGCGACGCCCGAGCCGGAGACCTGGCGCCAGCTCTCGCTGGTGTGGGGCACGGTGGCCGTGCTCACCCCGCATGCCGCCGACTACGATACGCTGCTCAACGCCGGCCGGCAGCAGATCCTCGGCCGGGGGCTGGCCAAGACGGGCGAGCGGGTGGTGGTGACGGCCGGCGTGCCGTTCGACGTGCCGGGCACGACCAACCTCCTCAAGATCGAGGCCCTTTGAGGGCCCATGCGGCTCACCCTCCTCGGTACCGGCACCTCGTTCGGCATCCCGCAGATCGGGTGCGACTGCGCGGTCTGCCGGTCGCCTGATCCTCGCGACCAGCGGTCGCGGTCGGGCGCCGTGCTCCAGTCGGGGAACGCCACGCTCCTGATCGACACTCCGCCGGAGCTCCGGCTGCAGCTGCTCAAGGCGCGGATCGCCTCGATCGACGCGGTGCTCTACACCCACGCCCACGCCGACCACATCAACGGCATCGACGACCTCCGGATCTTCTCGGTGGCCCGGCCGCGCCCGCTCAGCTGCCACGGGCCGGCAGAGGCGCTCGAGCAGATCCGGGCCGGCTTCGGGTACATCTTCGACGACGTGCGCGCCTTCGAGGGAACCTCCAAGCCCCGGCTGGAGTTGTGCCCGCTCGAGGCGGACGTGCCGGCGACCGTGGCCGGCGTGTCGTTCCGGCCGCTGGCCTTCCAGCACGGGTACGTCCGGGTGTTCGGCTACCGCTTCGGCCCGCTCGCCTACCTGACCGATGTCAAGGAAGTGCCCGAGGCGGCGCGCCGGGCACTCGCCGGGATCCGGGTCCTGGTGCTGAACGCCCTCTGGTGGCGCTCGCACCCCACCCACCTGTCGATCAGCGAGGCGATCGAGGTGGCCCAGTCGATCGGCGCCGAACAGACCTGGCTCACCCACCTGACCCACGAGACGGGACACGCCGAGCTGGCGGCGCGGCTCCCGCCGGGGATCGCCCCCGCCTACGACGGCCTCACGATCGAGGTGAACGGATGAAGTTCCTCTACGGTCGCATGCTCTCGGACCGGCTCGACGGCGAGCACGGACTCTCCCGTGCCCGCGTGGCCGAGCTGGCCCGCCGCTTCGGGGAGGTGCAGTCGGAGGTCCGACGCCGCCGGAGCCAGGGGGAGTACGGCTTCTACGGGCTCGGCAGCCAGACCCAGGCGGTGCAGACCATCACCCGCTTCGCCGAGGGGGTGGGGCAGGCCTTCGATCATGTCCTGGTCCTCGGCATCGGCGGATCCGCGCTCGGCATGAAGGCGCTGCTCAATGCCCTCCGCCGCCCGGGGTGGAACGAGCTCGACGACGACGGCCGGGACTTCTTCCCGCGCCTCACGGTGCTCGACAACGTGGATCCGACCTCGGTGGCTGAGGCGCTCCGGCGGATCGATCCGCGGCGGGTACTGGTGAACGTGATCAGCAAGTCGGGCGGGACGGCCGAGACGATGGCGCAGTACCTCGTGGTGCGGGCCTGGCTGGAGCAGGCCCTCGGGCCCGCCGCCGCGCACCATCTCGTCTTCACCACCGACCCGGTGAAGGGCGCGCTCCGCGAGATCGCCCAGCGCGACGGGATCGCCGCCCTCGAGGTGCCGCCCGATGTCGGGGGCCGCTTCAGCGTGCTCTCGCCGGTGGGGCTGCTCCCCGCGGCGCTCGTGGGGATCGACATCGAGGCGCTGCTTGGTGGCGCCCGCCAGGCGCTGGCGGACGCGGAGCCGGACGACCTGCTCCGCAACCGCGCCGCGCTCTACGCGGGACTCCACTGGGCGGCCGACACCACCCTCGGCGCCCGGATTCACGTGCTCATGCCGTACACCGACCGGCTCCGGGAATTCGCGGAGTGGTACCGCCAGCTCTGGGCGGAGAGCCTGGGGAAGGCCCGGGACCGGCGCGGCCAGGTGGTGCATCTCGGTCCCACACCGGTGGGCGCGGTCGGTCCCACCGATCAGCACAGCCAGGTCCAGCTCTTCATGGAGGGCCCCTTCGACAAGGTGGTCACCTTCATGGCGCTGGACCGCTTCCCGGAGGACGTGACCATCCCCGGGGGGCAGGACCTTCCTCCCGACCTCGCCTATCTCCCGGGCCACTCGCTCGGCGAACTGCTCGAGGCCGAGTACCGGGCGACCGCGGCGGCGCTCTCCCGCATGGGGCGGATGAACTGTTCGCTGCACCTGCCATCGCTCACCGCGGAAAGCCTGGGAGAGGCGATCATGTTCTTCCAGCTGGCGACCGGGTACGCCGGCGTCTGGTACGGGATCGATCCCTTCGACCAGCCGGGGGTGGAACTCGGGAAGAAGCTGACCTATGCGGCGATGGGAAGGCCGGGATACGCCGGCGAGAAGCTGGGGGTCCCGGAGGGCGATGAGATCTAGGTCGCGGGCCGGTTCGCGACAGTTTGACCATCGGCGCATCCAACCCTATCTTGCAGCAGCCGCAGGAATCGTAACTCTCAACTGGACAGTCACTTATGGCCGATCATCGGGCTGAACTCATCGCCCTTTACGGTGGGGCGGTCGCCGCGAAGGGCGATGCCGTGGTCGTCAGCAGTCCGGCCCGGCTCCAGTCCGAGGCGACTGACAAGGTCGTGTGGCAGGCGGTCTTCGGCGGGGCGGGGGAGCGGGAGGCGGCGCGCTGGCTGTTGTGGGAACTGGGGCAGGCGGTCGGGGTTCGGCCGTCGTCCATCGGTCCGATCTACTTCGCCCGCGGCCGGGGGGAATGTGGCGGCTTCACCGTGCCCGCCATCAACGTCCGGATGCTGGCCTACGATACGGCGCGCGCGATCTTCCGTGCCGCCAAGAAGAGGAACGGCGGCGCCATCCTGCTCGAGATCGCCCGCTCCGAGATCGCGTACACCGACCAGCGCCCCGCGGAATACGTCGCGGTGATGCTGGGGGCGGCGCTGCGCGAGGGGTGGACCCTCCCGATCTTCATCCAGGGCGATCACTGCCAGGTGAACGCCAAGAAGTACCAGGCCGACCCGAAGGCGGAGGTCGGCGAGGTGAAGAAGCTCATCGCCGAGGAGATCGGCGCGGGTTTCTACAACATCGACGTCGACACCTCGACGCTGGTGGACCTCTCGAAGCCGACCCTCCTCGAGCAGCAGCGGCTCAACTACGTCCACGCCGCGGAAATCACCCACTTCATCCGCGAGCGCGAGCCGGAGGGAGTCTCGGTCTCGGTCGGCGCGGAGATCGGCGAGGTGGGGCACAAGAACAGCACGGTCGAGGAGCTTCGCGCCTTCATGCAGGGCTACAACGCGGAGCTCGGGAAGTACGGGACCATCGAGGGGATCTCGAAGATCTCGGTCCAGACCGGCACCAGTCACGGCGGCGTGGTGCTCCCCGACGGGAGCATCGCCAAGGTGAAGCTCGACCTCGACGCGCTCGCGGCCCTGTCCCGGGCGGCGCGGGAGGAGTACGGGATGTCGGGCGCGGTGCAGCATGGGGCCAGCACCCTGCCGGCCGACGCCTTCGGCAACTTCGCCCGGCTCGAGACCGCCGAGATCCACCTCGCGACCAACTTCCAGAGTCTCGTCTTCGACAGCCCGGCCCTGCCGGCGGCGCTCCGGGAGACGATGTACCGCTGGCTCGATGCCAACGCCGAGAGCGAGCGGAAGGCGGGCGACAGCGCCGAGCAGTTCTACTACAAGGCTCGCAAGAAGGCGATCGGGCCGTTCAAGCGGGAGGTGTGGTCGCTGCCGGCCGAGGTCCGGGCGGCGATCGCGGCCGAGCTGGAGAAGACCTTCGACTTCCTGTTCGAGCAGCTCAAGGTGACGGGGACCGGGGCGCTCGTGCAGAAATACATCCAGGCGCCGTACCAGGCCCACGCGTCGCTCCAGCGCGCGCTGGTCACCGCGGTGGACGACGCCGAAGCGGGAGAGTAGCCATGGCACGCGACGAGGAGCGGGAGATCGTCTACGTCGAGCGGGGAGAGGGCAGCCTCCGTCCGATGTTGTTCGGGGCGCTGGTAGGGCTCGCGGTCGGGCTCCTGTTCGCCCCCCAGAGCGGCGAGGAGACCCGGCGCGGGCTCCGGCGGCGGTTGCGGAAGGCCCGGGCGCTCGCCGAGGAGAAGATGGGGGAGATCAGCGAGCGGATGTCGGGGGAATGGCCCCGGAAGGGCCGCCGGGAGGAGACCCGCGACGAAGTGCGGAGCGACCTCGAGCGCCGGCTGGCCGAGGCGCGGGCCCGGCGCCGGACCACGGCGACCGCCGGCGAGGAAGAGGAGCCGGTCGCCTGAACTCCTGGCTCGTGGCGCGGCTTCGCGGCGGGCTGGCGTTCGCCCGCCGCACGCTGCACCAGGCGGACCGGCACAACATTCCCTTCCTGGCGAGCGCGCTGACCTTCGATGCGCTCCTCGCCGCCATCCCGTTCCTGCTGCTGCTCCTGGTCGGCCTCACGCACCTGGCCCGGCTCTCGTCGGGGTCGACGGTCCAGGACCTGCACCAGCTGTTTCAACGGTTCGTCCCCCGGATTGCGTATGAGAACGGGGAGGGGCCGTTCGCGGGGATCGAGAAGTTCCTGGTGGGGTTCACCAAGGCCCGGGGAAAGATCTCCTACGTCGCCCTGCCGCTGTTCCTGTGGTTCAGCACCCGGCTCTTCGCCTCGATCCGCACCTCGCTCAACCTGGTCTACGACGCGCCGCGCCGGCCCGAGGGACGGCACTTCCTGATCTGGTACCTGTTCGGGAAGCTGCGCGACGTGATGATGGTGCTGCTCACCCTGGCCGTGCTCACGGTGAACGGGGCGCTCACCGCGGGCCTCAAGGTGGCGAGCGCCAGGGGCAGTGAACTGCTCGCCACCATGCCCTGGCTCCGGTTCTTCGTGTCGAACCTGGGCCAGGCGCTCACGCAGGTGACCACGCTGCTCTTCTCCGTGAGCCTGTTCTACCTGGTGTACCGGCACTCCTCGCCCCGGCGCCTCCCGCGGGCGGCCGCGCTGGCCGCCGCCGTCTTCACGGCCGGGCTCTTCGAGGTCGCGCGGGTGCTGTACGGCTGGTACGTCGTGCACGCGGCCGTGGTCAATCGTTTCTCGGCCGACGCGAGCACCGGGGTGGTGATCCTGTTCGTGCTGTGGATCTACTACTCCGCGCTGGTCTTCCTGATCGGGGCGATCGTTGCCGAAACCTGGGACCTCAGGAGTCGTCAGCGGGAGCTCCTGCCCGGATCGCCGGCTTCCGGGTCCTGAGTTCCGGCGGAAAACACGGAACCCGGAACTCGGAACCCTGAACTCTCAACACCGTTACCACCACCAACCCTCACCCCCATGCGATTGCTCTTCGGCTTGCTGCTG
>DASZPT010000213.1:0-53596 GCA_035549935.1 Gemmatimonadales bacterium | reverse complement strand
CGTCCGCCTGGGCCAGCGCCGGCGCGTCGTTGGTCCCGTCACCCGTCATCGCCACCAGCTTGCCCCCCGCCTGGTGCTTGCGGATCAGGTCCAGCTTGGTCTCGGGCGTCGCCTGGGCCAGGAAATCGTCGACCCCCGCCTCCGCCGCGATCGCGGCCGCGGTGAGGGGGTTGTCGCCGGTGATCATGATGGTCTTGATCCCCATCTCACGGAGCTCGGCGAAGCGCTCCTTGATGCCGCCCTTCACGATGTCCTTGAGATGGATCGTGCCGAGCACCCGGCCCTTCTCCGCCACGACCAGCGGCGTGCCGCCCTGCCGGGCGATGCCTTCGACCGCATGGCGCACCTTGGGCGAGAGCTCGGCCCCCTGGGTCCGGAGCCAGGCCCCCACCGCGTCATCGGCGCCCTTGCGGATCTCGCGGCCGTCGAAGTTCACCCCGCTCATCCGGGTCTGGGCAGTGAAGGGAACGAACGTCGCGCCCAGCGACGAGATGTCCCGCTGGCGGAGTCCGTATTTCTCCTTCGCCAGCACCACGATGCTCCGTCCCTCGGGGGTCTCGTCGGCCAGCGAGGAGAGCTGGGCCGCGTCGGCCAGCTCCGCCTCGGTCACGCCGTCGGCAGGGAGGAACGCCACCGCCTGGCGGTTGCCCAGGGTGATGGTCCCGGTCTTGTCGAGCAGGAGCACATCGACGTCGCCCGCCGCCTCCACCGCACGGCCGCTCATCGCGATCACGTTCTTCTGGATCATCCGGTCCATCCCCGCGATCCCGATCGCCGAGAGGAGCCCGCCGATGGTCGTGGGGATGAGGCAGACGAGGAGGGCGACGAGCACCGTCACCGTCACCGGGGTCCCGGCGTTCGAGCCCGCCACGGCATACGCGGAGAAGGGCGAGAGCGTCACGGTGGTCACGAGGAAGATGATCGTGAGCCCGGCCAGCAGGATCTCGAGCGCGATCTCGTTCGGGGTCTTCTGGCGCTTCGCCGCCTCGATCAGGCCGATCATCCGGTCGAGGAACGACTCCCCGGGGTTGCTCGTGATCCGCACCACGATCCAGTCCGAGAGCACCTTGGTCCCGCCGGTCACGGCACTCCGGTCGCCACCGCTCTCGCGGATGACCGGGGCGCTCTCGCCGGTAACCGCGCTCTCGTCCACCGAGGCCACCCCTTCGATGATCTCGCCGTCGCCCGGGATGAGCTGGCCGGCGTGGACCAGGACCACGTCGCCCTTCCGGAGCGTGCTCGCGTGCACGTTCTCGAAGGTGAGCTTGTCCTTCGGATCCCGCAGCTTCTTGGCGAACACGTCCCGGCGGGCGTTCCGCAGGTTGTCGGCCTGCGCCTTCCCCCGCCCCTCCGCCATCGCCTCGGCGAAATTGGCGAACAGGACCGTCAGCCAGAGCCAGAGCGACACCGCCAGGATGAAGCCCGCGGGCTCATCCAGCTGCCCGGTGTAGGCCAGCACGGCGAGCACGGTGGTGAGGAGGCTCCCGACCTCCACCACGAACATCACCGGGTTCCGGAGCATGTGCAGCGGGTTGAGCTTCACGAAGGAGTCGCGGATCGCCCGCCGGGTAATGGGGCCGTCGAACAGCGGCCGTGCCTTGGCATGCGACATGACGGGCTACCTCGCGAAGAGCTGCAGGTGCTCGACGATGGGACCGAGCGCCAGGTTGGGAATGTGGGTCAGCGCGCCGACCAGCAACACGGTGCCGACCAGCAGCACGACGAAGAGCGGGGTGTGGGTGGCGAGCGTCCCGCTGCTCGCCGGGATCGCCTTCTTCCGGGCCAGCGAGCCGGCCACCGCGAGGGTGGGGACGATGATCCAGAACCGGGAGATCCACATCGCGATCCCGCCCAGGACCGCGTAGACCCAGTTGGTGGCCGTGATTCCGCCGAAGGCGCTCCCGTTGTTGTTGCTCATGGAGCTGAAGGCGTAGAGGATCTCGCTGAAGCCGTGGGCGCCCGGGTTGAGGGGCCCGGACCGGCCCGCCGCCGTGGACACCGCGATCGCGGTGCCGAAGAGCACCAGCAGGTTGGGGATGAGGATGGCGAGGCTCGCCATCTTCATCTCGTACGCCTCGATCTTCTTCCCGAGGTATTCCGGCGTGCGCCCCACCATGAGGCCGGCGATGAACACCGTGACGATTGCGAAGAGGAGCATTCCGTAGAGGCCCGACCCCACGCCGCCGTAGATGATCTCGCCCAGCTGCATCAGCCAGAGCGGGATCAGCCCGCCGAGCGGCATATACGAGTCGTGCATCGAGTTCACCGACCCGTTGCTGGCCGCCGTGGTCGCGACCGACCATTCGGCCGAGTTGGTGATCCCGAAGCGGACCTCCTTGCCCTCCATGTTCCCGCCGGCCTGGGAGGCGCCGGCCGACTGGTCGATGCCGAGGGCCGCGTAGGCCGGATGATGGGCGTTCTCCAGCGCGACCGACGGGAGGAGGAGCCCGACGAAGACGATGGTCATCGCCGCCAGGATGGCCCAGCCCTGGCGGGTGTCCTTGATCATCCTGCCGAAGGTGTAGCAGAGCGCCGCTGGAATCAGGAGAATCGCCAGCACCTCGAGGAAGTTGCTGAACGGCGTCGGGTTCTCGAACGGATGCGCCGAGTTCACGTTGAAGAACCCACCCCCGTTCGTGCCCAGCTGCTTGATGGCGATCTGGGACGCGGCCGGTCCCATCGGGAGGACCTGGGTCGTGACGCGAGCAGTATCGGGGCCCACGGCTTCCACCAGCGGCACCGTCCGGTATGCGGCGAAGCTCTGGATCACCCCCTGCGACATCAGCAGCAGCGCCAGGACGATCGAGAGCGGCAGCAGGATGTAGAGGGTGCCCCGGACCAGGTCGGCCCAGAAGCTCCCCAGCTGGCCGGTCTCATGCCGCGCGATGCCGCGGATGAGCGCCACCAGCACCGCCATGCCCGTCGCCGCCGAGACGAAGTTCTGGACCGTGAGCGCGAGCATCTGGGTGAGGTAGCTCATCGTCGCCTCACCGCCATAGGCCTGCCAGTTGGTGTTGCTGGCGAAGCTGATCGCCGTGTTGAAGGCGACCTTCGGGTCCACCGGACCCATCCCGGCAGGGTTCAGGGGAAGCATCCCCTGCCGCCGCTGGAGCCCGTAGACGATCAGTGTCCCCACCAGGCTGAAGAGCAGCACCGCCACCGAGTACCGCTTCCAGTCCATCTCCTCCTCCGGCGTCACCCCCATCCAGCGGTAGCAGAGCCGTTCGAGCGGCGCGAACCAGCGGGCCAGACGGTGCGGTTCCCCCTCGTAGACCCGGGCCATGTAGCCCCCCAGCGGCTTGGCCAGCCCGAGGAGCACCACCAGGTAGAGCGCCAGTTGCAGCCAGGCATTCGCGGTCATGAGAACATCTCCGGCTTGAGGAGGGCCGCGAACAGGTAGATCAGGAGTACCAGGGCGATCACGCCCACCACGATGTTGAGGATCATCGGTCAGACCCTGTCGCAGAGGCGGATAAGGCCCCAGGTGGTCAGGACGAGGAGCGCGATCAGGACGAGAAGCAGGAGATCCAGCATGGTCCTATTTCCGAGTTCCGGGTTCCGGGTTCCGAGTTCCGGGAGTGCACGGGGAAACCTGCGGCGGGGGGACTCAAGGGGGTGTGAGGAACGCCGGAAGGAGTATCAGGATTCCATCAAGAGCCCGGGGTGCCTCACGCCGGATGGGGGGTTAACTTTGCCGCTCGACCCGAGGAACCCATGCCCGAGACCCTGACGCCCGCGCCCCTGACCCAGCTCTCCGAAGAGGAAGAGCTCTTCCGCGCCACCGTGCGCGAGTTCGCCGAGACCGAGATCAAGCCGCATGTCCACGAGATGGACGAGGCGGCCAGGTTCAAGCCCGAGCTGATCGGGAAGTTCTTCGACCTCGGCCTCATGGGGATCGAGGTGCCGGAGCAGTACGGCGGCGCCGGCGGAACGATCTTCCTCGCCACCCTCGCGATCGAGGAGCTGGCCAGGGTGGACGCCTCCGCGGCGATCTACGTCGACGTGCACAACACCCTGGTCAACAACGCGATGCTCCGCTGGGGCAATGACGAGCAGAAGGCCCGCTACTTCCCCCGGATGACCAGCGGACTCCTCGGCGCCTTCGCCCTGTCCGAGCCGGCCAGCGGGAGCGACGCCTTCGCCCTCGAGACCAGGGCCGACGACAAGGGCACCCACTGGGAGTTGACCGGGCGGAAGTTCTGGATCACCAACGGCGGCGAGGCGGGCATCTTCCTGGTCTTCGCCAACAGCGACTTCAGCAAGGGCTACAAGGGCATCACCGGATTCCTGGTCGAGCGGGAATTCCCCGGCTTCAGTGTGGGCAAGAAGGAGAACAAGCTCGGGATCCGCGCCTCCAGCACCACCGAGCTGATCCTCGAAGGGTGCCGGGTGCCGAAGGAGAACGTCCTCGGCCCGGTGGGGCAGGGTTACAAGATCGCGATCGAGACCCTCAACGAGGGGCGGATCGGCATCGGGGCCCAGATGCTCGGCGTGGCCGCCGGGGCCATCGAGGCGGCGGTGGCCTACGTGAAGGAACGCAAACAGTTCGGCAAGGCGATCGCCGAGTTCCAGGGCGTGCAGTTCCAGCTGGGGCAGATGGCCGCCGAGCTCGAAGCGGCCCGCCTCCTGGTCTACAACGCCGCCCGGCTCAAGGACAGCGGCCAGCCCTTCCAGCGCGAGGCGGCGATCGCGAAGCTCTACAGCTCACAGGTCGCCGACCGGACGACGAGTCGCTGCCTCGAGCTCTTCGGCGGCTACGGGTACTCGAAGGAATATCCCGCCGAGAAGTTCTATCGCGACGCGAAGATCGGGACGATCTACGAAGGCACCAGCAACATGCAGCTGCAGACAATCGCGAAGATGCTGTTGAAGTAGCAGGTGGCCTGGTCGTTCCACTTCGGAACGGCCCTTACCCGGTCCGACGGTTCGCTATACCCTTTGGAACGCCCGTTGCAATAATCCCGTGAGAATCTCGACGTGGCCGCGGCGTCTTATGAGGTAACCGCAAGCCAAGTCACCACTTGTCCAGGACGCTGAATGGCGACCCGCCGCTCGGCTCGTGCGGCAACCCTGGCCGGTTCGGCAAGTCGCCCGGAATCCCAGTGACGTCCTCCGACGTCTGGAGCGTTTGTGCGCCACATCACCAATCGCGCCCTCATCGGACTCGTGCTCCTCGCCTCGCTGGGCGCGGGGCGTCCGGCGCGCCTGGCGGGTCAGGAACTGACGAAGGACCTCAAGCTCAAGCTGGATCGCTGGTATCGCTCCGCCCGGCGCAGCGCGACCGGGACGTGGGGGATCGCGGTGGCCGACCAGGCCGGCCAGATCCTCTGGAGCGTCAATCCCGACCGGGAACTGATTCCTGCGTCGACCGTGAAGCTCCTCACCACCGGCTTCGCCCGCTCGATCGTGGGTGGCGAGGCGCGCCGCACCACCCGGGTGGTGGGCTTCGGCACGGTGGACGAGGGGACGGGCGACTGGAACGGCAGGTGGGCCCTCGAGCTCAACGGCGACCCGACCCTCGAGTCGCCTGACGGGCACGGCCCGCGCCTCGCCGACCTGGCCCTGCAGCTCTACGAGAAGGGTGTGCGCCGCCTGCACGGGCCGCTCACCGTCGTCACCGCCGACGGGCAGCCCGCCGAGGCGAGCTATCCCGATGTCTGGCGGGCCGGCAACCGTGGCAGCATCTACGCCCCGCTCATCGGGACGCTGACGCTGCACGAGAACCTCATCATGCTGTACGTGCAGCCGGGACAGCGACCCGGCGCCCGCGCCCGCCTCGTCGCCACCGCGCCCGACGGTCTCGATGCCCTCGTCAACGTCCACGCGACCACGGTCGCGGGTCGCCGCTCGGCCCTGCGGATCCGGCGGATGGCGGACGGTGGCTATCTCGTCACCGGGGCCGTCGGCGTGAACGCCGGTACCCGCCGCCTGGTCTCCACCGCCTCCGACACCAAGGCCGTGCTCGCCGCGGCCTGGGCCCGCGCTCTCAAGAACCAGGGGATCGAGTGGGACCGGACGCCCCCGGAGATCACCGTCGAGAACGACGCGAACGAAGTGCTGGCCGAAGTGGAATCGGCGCCCTTCGATTCGGTGGCCCTCGAGATCAATCGCCGGAGCCTCAACCTCGGTGCCGAGCTGCTGCTCCGCTGGGCGGCGGGCTCCGAGGACGGCGCGGAGCAGCTGACCGAGCACGTCCAGCAGGTGGCGGGGGTGGCGGGGGGTGTCCGCCTGGTCGATGGGAGCGGCATGTCTCACGATGACCGCGTGACGCCCGCGACTTTCATCTCCTACATGGCCCACGTGCAGAGCACACCGGCCGGGAAGAATTTCCCCTACCTGCTTCCCGCCAACGGCCAGGGCACGCTGGCCCGGCTCGCCTCGGGTCTCCCCGACCAGGGCGTGGTCCGCGCCAAGACCGGCACGCTGAGCGGCGTCTCGACCCTCGTCGGGTTCCTCGGCCGCAAGGACGGGATGTTCCTGGTGAGCCTGATGTACAACGGTCCCCGCTCCAAGAGCGCCAAGCGCCACCAGTGGCAGGTGTTCCGCCTCCTCGGCGCCGAGGGTGTTGCGATCCCGGCCGAAGATTCGACCGAGGCCGGGGAAGAGGCCGAATCCCTGGGCGGCGACCCGGTCAGCGACTGACCGCCTCACACGCGCGTCCGCCGGCGGGGGCCTCACGCGCCCCCGCCGCTTGTTTTCCAGCCCCTCCCGGCCGGTTCATCGCCGATTCATCCCCTTCCCATAGCTTGATCCCCATCCTGAACCTGGAGATCGGCGATGAATTCCGCGCACCTGCACCTCATGTTCAACCACCTGCCGGTGGTGGGGGTCCCGCTCCTGGCGGCGCTGCTGGCCTGGGCGCTGCTCCGCCGTTCCCGTGAGCTGTACCGGGTCGTGCTCGGCGCGGTGGTGGTCCTGGCGGCGCTGACCTACCCTGTCTTCCTGACCGGTGAACCGGCGGAGGAGAGCGTGGAGGATGCGGGCTGGGTTCGCGAGCAGCTGATCCACCAGCACGAGGAACGGGCCGAGGCCGCCCTCACGGCGGTCCTCGTCACCGGCGCGATCGCGGCCTTCGGCCTCTGGCAGACGCGCGGGAACCGGACACCGGGCTTCACGGTCGGTGGCGTGACGCTCGCGGGCCTCGCACTGAGCGCGGTGCTGCTCGGATGGACCGCGTACCTCGGCGGGCCGATCCGCCACGATGAGATCCGTACCGAGGCCAGCGCGGCGACCCCCGCCACGCCGGCCCCGCGCGACCGCGACGACTGACGGAGCCGCCGTGCGACTGCTCCTGGTGGAGGACGAGACCCGGCTGGCCGATTCGATTGCGCGCGGCCTCCGGCAGGCCGCGCACGCGGTGGACCTGGCGGACCGGCTCTCGGTGGCGCGGGAGAAGCTGGCGATCGAGTCGTACGATGCCGTCATCCTCGACGTGAACCTGCCGGACGGCTCCGGCTTCGCGCTCGCCCACGACCTCAGGCGGAGCCAGGTGGGCACCCCGATCCTCATGCTCACCGCACGGGACGGGATCGAGGACCGGGTGAAGGGCCTCGACAGCGGCGCGGACGACTATCTCGTGAAGCCGTTCGCCTTCGACGAGCTCCTGGCCCGGCTCCGCGCCCTGCAGCGGCGCCAGCCCGAGACCCAGCCCGCGGTACTCGTGGTGGAGGACCTCGTGGTGGATCCCGCGACCCGGAGCGCCACCCGCGCGGGGCAGCCGATCGAACTCACCACGACCGAGTACGCCCTGCTCGAATACCTGATCCGCCACCCGGGCCGGGTGTGCAGCCGGTCGACCATCAGCGCGGCGGTGTGGGACGAGAACTACGATCCGTTCTCCAACATCATCGACGTGTACGTCTCCCGGCTGCGCCGGAAGGTGGATCGTCCCGGCATGACACCGCTGCTCCACACCATCCGCGGCGCGGGCTACACCCTGGATCCCGACCGGGGCCGGAAGCCCCAGGGCACCCCGTGACACTCCGGGCCAGGCTCGCCCTGGTCTTCGGCGGGACCTTCGCGCTCCTCCTCGTCCTGGGGGGAGCGCTCCTGTCCTGGCTCCTCGAGCGGGGCTACCAGCGGGACTTCGACCACGACCTCCGCGACGGCATCAGCGCGGCCCGCTCGGTGCTCATGCTGGACCGGCCCGAGTTCCCCACCCGCGATGCCGCGGTCGTCCACGTCGTAGGCGAACTGATCTACGGCGACCGGACGATCCTCGCTTTCCGCAACGACGGCACCCGGCTCGCCGTGAGCCGGCGCATTCCCGACCATCCGCTCTTCGACGATGTCGCGCTCACCATGCCGCCGAACGAGCCGGTCACCCTCCCGCTGCGGGAGGGCGAAGCGCGCGTCCTTCGAGCCCCGCTCACCGAGGGCATCGACCTGGTCCTCGCCCTCGACACCAGCGCCCTGCAGCACCAGATGGCGCGGCTCCGGCTCGCGCTCTTCACCGGCCTCCCGCTCATCCTGGTGGCGGGCGGCGCCGTCGGGGCCTGGGCTTCGGGCGTGGTCCTGCGGCCGGTGGTCGAGGTCGCCCGGGCAGCGGAGCGGGTCGGACAGGAGGTGGTGAGCGGGAGCGCGGGATTCACGCGCCTGCCCGAACGGCGGGCTGAGGACGAACTCAAGCTCCTGACCGAGTCCCTGAACCTCCTCGTCGGCCGGCTGGCCTCGGCGCTGGCCGAGGAGCGGAAGGTGGCAGAGCAGCAGCGCCAGTTCCTGGCGGACGCTGCGCACGAGCTGCGGACGCCGGTCGCCATTCTCCGGAGCGAGGCGGAAGTCGGGCTCAAGGCCGGCGGGGAAACGGAGGCGCGGGCGGCGCTCGACCGCATCGCGCGTGAGGCGGGGGCCCTGAGCCAGCTGGTGGGTGACCTCCTGCTCATGGCGCGGAGTGACGCGGGCTCGCTCTCCCCGCGGCACGAGCGGATCTACCTCGATGACCTCGCGAGCGCGGCGATGAATCGCGCCGCCCGGCTGCCGCAGGCGGCGGGTCGGACGATCCTCGGCTCGGAGTTCGAGGAAGCGCCGGTGCAGGGGGACCCGATCCTGCTGGAGCGCGCGATCATGGTGCTGATCCACAACGCCCTGGTGCACGGCCGGGGTCCGATCCATCTCGCCTGTGGGGTGCGGGAGGAAAATGGGCGCGACTGGTGCTGCCTGACGGTACGGGACGAGGGTCCCGGGGTCCCCGCGGAGGCGCGCGACCGGGTCTTCGAGCGCTTCTCGCGGCTCGATCGGACCTCCTCCGGTGCCGGCCTCGGCCTCGCCATTGCCCGCTCGATCGCCGAGGTCCACGGCGGCACGCTCACACTGACCGGGGCGTCTCCCGGCGCCGAGTTCCTGCTCCGCCTCCCGCGCGCGTAGGTCCCTCACATCATCAGGTGCGCCAGCGTGGTCCCCTGGGGCCGGTCGCCGCTCGAGCCGGCCGGTTCGAGGGTGAGGGCCGCGCCCATCACGGTCCCGCCCCGCGGCGGCATCGGCAGGGTGAGGAATGCGGGGCCGTGCGGCTCGGACTGGACCTCGACGCTCCGCACCATCCCCTGGTCGGTGATGAACCAGAACTGGCACACCTCACCCCGGGCCGGCGCGGGCAGCCCGTACACCACCACGTTCCAGCGATGGGTCCGTTCGTCGGCGAAGATCACGAGCCCGCCCTGGTGCTCGCCCATCGTGATACTGGCGACGCGCACCTTCGCGGCGCCCTGGATGATGCCGAGGGTGTCGCGCACCATCGCCACTTCCCGGCGGAGCGCCTGGCGCTCCGCGGCGAGCGCGGCGTGGTCCCGGCTCCAGCCGAGCGCCACCAGCACGAGCGACGCCGCGAGCGCGACAGGGATGGGCCAGAAGCGGCCGCGCACCCGCCGTCCGGTGGCCGCGTCGACCAGCGTCCGCGTCAGGCCCGGTCGCGGGGCCACCGGGCTCACCCCCATCGGGAGCCAGGCCAGCTCCCGTTCCATCCGTTCCACCTCCGCGCGGCACTCGGCGCACCCGCCGAGGTGCTCGGTGAAGTTCCGTTCTTCATCCGGCTCCAGCGTCCGCGCGACGAAGGCGTCGCGATGCTCGACGAACCATTCATGTGCGGTCATAGCACCCAGTCCCTGATGGAAGCCAGTCCGGTCCGCATCCGCTCGAGCCCGAGGCGCAGCCGGGTCTTCACCGTGCCGAGCGGAATGCCGAGATGCCCGGCGATTTCGGAATGCGTCAGTCCTTCGAAGTAGGCCAGCCGGACCACCTGGCGCTGCTCGTCCGGCAAGGCGGACAGGGCGGCGTGGACCTGCCGGTGGACCTGCCAGCCGGGGTGCGCCGCCTCGTTGGGTTCGACCGCCGCCACCGTCTCGGCCGCGGGCACCTGCTGGGTGAAGCGCTCCGCCTTGATGCGCCGCCGGCGGCGGGCGCGGAGCCGGTCGATCGCGCGGTTGCGGGTGATCCGGAGGAGCCACGGCACGAGACGGCCGCTCTCCCGGTCGAACAGGTCGACCCGCCGCCAGACGATGGTGAAGGCCTCCTGCACGACCTCCTCCGCCTCGTCGCGGTCGGACAGCATCCCCTGGGCGATCCCGAGGAGCCAGGGCGTCATGGCCTCCACCAGCTCCTCCAGGGCCCGCTCGTCGCGGGCGAGGAGCCGCCGCTGGAGCGACGCCTCCCGCTCCAGGCTCAGCATCCGGCCGGGTCTGGGCTCCTCGCCGGAGGATCGTCGAAAGGGTTCGCTCATCGGTCAGTGATTGTCGGGATGAAACACCGCCTGTCGCAAGGATCAACGCCCGCCGCGGCCGGTCGGTTCTCTCGGAGACGACCGCGGGCCGGTCCCCCGTGGGGGCCGGCCCGCGTCGGTCCGCCCTGCCCTCCGGCTACTGGATCACGACGGGGGAATGCAGGGTATGCTCGTCCGCCAGGGAGTCGTGCCCGAATCCCACGTCCACGGTACCCGTGGCCGCCGCGTTGGAGACCGTGACGGTGTGGGAGTAGTGGTGCGCGACATCCACCGCCGCGGTCGCCAGGGTGCCCGGCACGAACGTCAGCTTCGACCAGTGCTGCCCCTCGACGTCGTCGAGACTCGAATCGGAGAAGTTGTAGAAGATGCCCCGGACCGTGACGACCTGACCCGCCGGGAGGTACAGCGTGTCGCCCGTGAGCGTATCACCATCCACGATCCAGGTGACGCGTGCGGGATCGTGTTCGTCGGGGCCGGTGGTCGACTCGTTGCCGCCGCAGGCGGAGACCACCAGGGCGGCGCCGAGACCCAGCACGGAGAGTGCGAAGAGCTGCTTCATGTCGGAGAGTCCTCGAGCAATCGTTGGTATCAGAGTGAATTGGGCGACAGGCGGAACGCCGCCCGCAGGGTGCGCGGCATCCCGGGATTGAGAAACCCGGAGGCGCGGATTTCGGGGTACTTCGTATCGAGCACGTTCTGCAGCTCGATGTCGAGCACGGTCCGGGGCGTGAGTCCCACCGTCGCCCCCAGGTCGGCCACGGCGTACGCCTTGGTCCGGACCGCGTTCTCGCCGATCGGCGTGTACGGACCGGAGACGCGGACCGAGATCCGCGGAGTCACGCGGTCCGAGGCCCTGTATTCGGCCTCGACCCGGCCGAGATACCGCGCGACGCCGGGGATGTGATCGCCCGGGCTCAGCGGCTCGACGTGGTAGCGGATCGGCGGCACCGGCAGCGGAGTGATCGAATCGGAGAGCACCGCCGCCGCGCGGAACGCGGCGCTCGTGGCCGGACTCTCGCTCGTGATCTTCGCGTCGTTGAACGTCCCTTCGGCCGAGACCGTGAGGCGCGGCGTCACCGCCACGCCGATCTGGGCCGAAAAGCCCCGGCGGCGGCTCGCCCCGGCATCGTTGACCTCGAGGGTGACGGGATCGAGGATGCGTTCGTTCCGGACATCGGTCTGGAACGCGGAGAACTGCGCCCGGACCCGCTGGGCCGCGAGCTCGATACCGAGTTCCTTGGCCCAGGCGGTCACCAGTGGCTGGTGCACATCGGCGATCACGCCGATGGGCCCGCGAAAGCCGCGGTTCATCGACGCCACCGCGCTCCAGCCGCCGCCGAGCAGGTAGCGGAACCCGAGTTTGGGGCTCAGGACCGCGCTGATGTTGTCCTGCATGGTGGCCCCCGGCGCCAGGCGGTCGAGACTCGCATAGCGGAGGATGTCGCCGCGGAGAGCCACGTCGTACTGCAGGTGCGACCACGCCAGGCCGCGCCACCGGAGGTAGCTGTTCACTTCCTGGTAGCGGCCGGTGCTGAGCTGACTGGTGAGGATCCGGTCGCGCCGGGTGGTGCGATAGAGATCGTAGGTGTCCCAGTCGGCCCGCCCGCCGATCCCGGCCCAGGCCTCGCCGCCTGGCGTCGGAGTCCGCCAGTAGCCGCTGAATCCCACCGCGGCCCGCCGGTCCCGCTCCTCCTGCTGGCGCGCCACGCCGTCTTCCGGGATGGTCAGGAACACGTCCGAGCGCCCCACCTGGGTCCAGCCGAGAAGGTCGATGGTCCCGCCGTTGGCGAGCGAATGCGCCACCCGCGCGTGCAGGATCCCCCGACCGCTCGAGCCCCCGTCGGTCGGGTCCGCGGCCCGCGTGAGCCGGCCGGCGTTGTAGTCGGCCACGGAAAGGAAGCCCGGCGAGTCCCAGCCCGAGCCATAGCCGGTGAGGCCCCCTTCCACCCGGGTGCGGTCGCCCACCCGCTTCCAGCCGCGGAGCTGCAGGTTGCCGAGCCCGCTGGTGGAGTTGTCGCGCCAGCCCTGCCCCCGCTCTCCCTGCAGCGCGAACAGGTAGCCCGAGGCATCGTGCCGGGCGCCGCCCCGGACCCACCCGGTGGCATCCCCGTAACTCGAGGCGCCGAGCGAAGCGGCGAGGCCCGTGGCATCCTGCGCGGTGTTCACCTCCACTGCGCCGCCGAACGCGAAGTTGCCGTAGAGCGGGCTCGCCGGGCCGTGAATCACCCGGATCGAACTCACCGCCGCCGGCGACAGGATGGTCCAGTCGGAGTAGCCCTCGACATGGCCGTGAATCGGGAGATTGATCGGGACGCCGTCGAGCACCAGCAGCACGTCGCTCGAATGGTCCGAGGTGAATCCCCGGATCACGACGTCGGAGGCCCAGCCGGGGCCCTGCCCCTGCTCGTGGACCTCGATCCCGGCGGCGCGGCGGATGAGATCATAGGAGTTGGCGCTCTGCTGCCGCTGGACGACCTTCGCGGGGACGTCGACCGACAGCTCGACCGGCGGCGTGGCCCGCGGACCGGGAGCGGTGACCGTGATGGTCTCCAGCTCCACCGCCGTGGTATCGCGGGTGGCGGGTTGCTGCGCCTCCGCGCGCGACAGCGCGAGAAGGCACAGCGGCACGGCCGCGCTCATGAGAGCGGCGACCGCGCGCGACTGGCGTGGCATGATCAGCCCTGACGGAAATGGCGAGACAGCGGCGGCCGGAACACCCGGCCGCGACGGGCACCGGTCAGGTGACGGAGGGAGGGCCGATCGCGAAGGGAAGGAGGCGAACGGAGTCGCGGAGCGAGAGGGTCGCCCGCGACGAGGGGGGAACGTGGGGGAGGAGCGACACCGGCAGGACCGGGACCTCGGGGCCCTGGAGGACCGGGCTGGCGGCACAGCAGGTGCCCATGCACTGGCAGGCGTGAGGCCCGGCGTCCTCGCCGGTGGGGTGAT
Organism: Gemmatimonadales bacterium; assembly: GCA_035549935.1. GTDB lineage: Bacteria > Gemmatimonadota > Gemmatimonadetes > Gemmatimonadales > GWC2-71-9 > JADJOM01. The sequence continues at coordinate 39,939 of DASZPT010000213.1, read as the reverse complement.
GGCCCATGTGGCCCATCATCGCCGCGTGCGCTACCGGCTGGACCGGGGTGATCCCGGCGCCGGCGTCGTGCTCCGGGCAGTGGTGCAGACCGGTGCCCTCGGCCAGCTGCATGACGAGCAGCAGGACCAGCTGGATCGACGCCAGCGCCTGGCGGAGGGGACCCCGGTTCATGGAGAACAACGTTAAGGGATGCTCAGGGTCGAGGAAAGGCGGGTCTCAGCGCTGAACATCGGCGGCCCCCCGTCCCCCACCCCCGGTGAGGCGGGCGGCGGCCTCGTTCAGGAGATCGTCGGTCTTGCAGAAAACGAAACGGACGTATTTCCGGCCCAGCTCGGGGCGGCTGAAGAAGCTCGACCCCGGCACCGGGGCCACCCCCCGCTCCCGCGCGAGCCAGAGGGCGAACTCGGTATCGGGAAGCTCCGACAACGGCGAGAAATCGGCGAGGATGTAGTAGGCGCCGTCGGGGGCGGTGCACTGGAACCCGGCCCGCCGGAGCGCCGCGAAGAGCAGGTCCCGCCGGCGGCGGTATTCCTCCGCCATGCCGGCATAGAACTCGGGGCCGAAGGTATCCATCACGGTCGCGAGTCCCTCCTGCAGCGGGGCCGGAGCCCCCACCGTCAGGAAGTCGTGAACCTTCCGGATCGACTCGGTGAGCGCGGCGGGCGAGACGATCGTCCCGATCCGCCAGCCGGTGATGCTGAAGGTCTTCGACGCCCCGCTGATCGTGATCGTACGCTCCCGCATCCCGGGCAGCGTCGCGAGTGGAATGTGCTCGCCCTGATAGCGGATGTGCTCGTAGATCTCGTCGGTGATCGCATAGGCCTCGTGCCGCTGGCAGAGGCCGGCGATGGCCTCGAGCTCGGCCCGGGTCAGCACCCGGCCGCTGGGATTGGCGGGGGTGTTGACGATGATGGCGCGGGTCCGGGGCGTGAAGGCTCGCGCCAGGCGGTCGAGGTCGAGCGGCTCGCCGGGAAAGAGGGGGACATACACCGGCTTCGCGTCGCAGAGGATCGCGTCGGGACCGTAATTCTCATAGAACGGCTCGAAGACGATGACCTCCTCCCCGGGATCGACCAGGGCGAGCATCGTGGCCACCATCGCCTCGGTGGCGCCGCAGGTCACGGTGATCTCGGTGTCGGGGTCGAGCAGCATGCCGTACCAGGCCGCGTACTTCCGGGCGATCGCCTCGCGCAGCCGGCGCGAGCCCCAGGTGATCGCGTATTGATTGATGTTGTCCCGGATCGCCTGGACCGCCGCCTCCTTGAGCGCGTCGGGGGCGGGAAAATTGGGGAATCCCTGGGCGAGGTTGATCGCGCCGTGCTGGGCGGCGACTCGGGACATGCCCCGGATCACGGATTCGCGGAACGAGCGGGTGCGGAGGGCGGTGCGGGTCACGGCGTCGGGGGTCGGGGGTCGGGGGTCGTGAGTCTGCGTCAGCGTCAGGCGTCTGAAGATGGGTTGGAAACCGGCACTGGACAATCGGACGTGACGGCATAGAATCTCACGCCCCTCACACGCATCGTATCGCATGGATCAGAAATCACACGCCTTCCTCCGGCAGCTGCTCGACTCGCCCGGCCCCTCCTCCTACGAGACGCTCCCCGCGCGGGCCTGGCGCGGCGAGGCCCAGGGCTTCGCCGACCGGGTCGAGGCCGACGTGAGCGGCAACAGCTTCGCGACGCTCAATCCCGACGCCGCGCCCCGCATCATGCTCGCCGGGCACATCGACGAGATCGGGGTGATGGTCACCTACATCGACGACGATGGCTACCTGAGCTTCGACACCATCGGCGGGTGGGATCACCAGGTGTTCGTGGGCCAGCGGGTCCAGCTGCTGGGCCAGGGCGGCGTGGTGCCCGGGGTCATCGGCAAGAAGGCGATCCACCTGATGGAGAAGGAAGATCGCGAGAAGGTCTCGAAGGCGGATGACCTCTGGATCGACATCGGCGCCACCCGGCGCGCCGAGGCGGAAGGCCGGGTGCGGGTCGGCGACCCGGGGGTGCTCGCGTCGGCCGTGCTCGAATTCCCCAACGGCCGGCTGGTGAGCCGCTCGCTCGACAACCGGGTCGGCGCCTTCGTGGTGCTCCAGGCGCTCCGCTATCTCGCCCAGGACCGTCCCGCGGCCCGGGTCACCGCCGCGGCCACGACCCGGGAGGAGATCAGCTACACCGGCGGCGGCGCGAGCAGCGGCGCCCGGGTGGTGGAGGCGGACGCCGCGATCGTGGTCGACGTCACCCACGCGACCGACTATCCCGGGGTCGAGAAGCGGAAGCACGGCGACTACAAGCTGGGGGGCGGGCCGGTGATCACCCGCGGCGCGTCGATGAACCCCGTGCTGGTCGACCTGCTGCTCGAGGCGGCGAAGGCGGAACAGATCCCCTGCACCCTCGAGGCGGCGCCCCGCGGGACCAGCACCGACGCCGACAACATCTTCACCTCGTTCAAGGGCGTGGCTACCGCCCTGGTGTCGGTGCCGCTCCGCTACATGCACAGCCCCAACGAGATGGTAGTGGTGGAGGATCTGGATCGGACCGCGCGGCTCCTCGCTGCGACGGCGCGGCGCATCACCCGGTCGACCGACCTGGTCCCGCGGTAGGCCTCACTCCCAGAGGGTCACGAGCGCCTTCTGGACCGCCTCGCGCACCGCCGGCTCCTCGTCGTTGAGGAGGTCCTTGAGCGCGTTGGAACCGGACGGCCCGGCGATGTGAAGCCCTTCGATCGCGCTGAGCCGCACCGCGACCGGCTTCCGCCGCAGGAACGTCCGCCGCCCCGGTTCCGCCGCCTTGGTCAGCGCCTGGATCGCCTCGGCCGAGCCGATCCGGCCCAGGGCCAGGTGCATCTCCCGCTGCACGTCGGCGCGCGACTCCTCGTCCGCCGCCACCGCGAGCACCATCGCCAGCCCCTTGTTCTTCCGCCCATCGAGGTCCTGCGCGGCCTGCAGCCGCACCGAGGCCGACGGATCGCGGAAGGCACGCCGGAGCGGCTCGACCGCGCCCGGCCCGCCGATCTTCGCCAGTGCCCCCGCCACCGCCCGCCGCACCCGCTCGTCCTCGTGGTGCATGTGCTTGGCGAGCGAGTGCACCGCCCGCTCCTCCCGGAGCTCGCCGCAGAGGTCGGCCACGTTCCGCACCACGTACCACTGATCGTGGCTCAGCATGTGCACCAGCAGTTTTCCCCCCTCGGTCATCTCCTTGAGCGCGCTGAAGTAGTGGCGCCGCTCGTTCATCTCCTCGGAGTTGACCAGCAGGTTGAGCAGGACCTCGGTCCCGTCGGCGCCCATCCGGCGGAGCACCGCCGTGGCTTCGCTCTTGAGGGTGCCGTGGGCGGTGAGGCGCGCCACCCGCTCCAGGTGCGTGCGCGGCAGCATCCGCCGGAGCGCGATCCCGTAGCCCCGGTGCTCTTCGCGCGGGGCCTTCTTCTCGAGTTCCACCAGGCCGTACGCGGCGCGGCACACCTCGCCCCACTCGCCCTGGCGCGCGGCCATCTCGCCCGCCGCAAGGAGCTGGGTCAGCGCCTCCGTGGTGGCGGCCCCGCCATCGGCCTGCGCGAGACGACTCATCACCTCCATGGTCGGATTGACGAGCCCGCTCTGGAGCGAGACGAAGTGCATCATTCCGACCTGCGCCTCCGTCAGCGCCCCCGGGCCCAGCGCGGTCAGGCGGCCCTCCTTGTCGGCCCCGGCGGCGGGGCGCATCCGGGGATCAAGCTGCGGGGCGAGCTCCGCCGGCGGCAGCGGATGCACCTGCACCACGCCGCACCCCGCGGCGTCGAGCCGCGCGACCAGGTGGTCGAAGGAGCCATAGGTCCCCGCCGGCGCGGCGAGGAGGCGCATCAACGCGATGAGGGTGGAGCTCATGAGCCCCACCGGAAAACGGATCTCGCCGATCCCATGCCCGCGGAGATGCGAGTACAGCGCCTCGAGTTCGCCCGGGGCCGCCTGCACCGCGGCATGATCCCAGACGAAGCCCGACGAGGTCAGGCGAAGGGAGTGATCCTGCTCGGAGAGGGTGGTGGCGAAACGCTTGAAGGCGCTCCGCTGCTCCTCCTTCTCCGCGGGCTGATCGCGGAGCAGGAGCAACAGGTGCGCGAATTCGGTGACGACGCCGGCGGGGGTGGTCATCCTTCGACTCGACTCCACGGCAGGCCGAGGCGTGAAGGCATCAGCCCCAAGATAGCGTCTATTCTCAAGCGTAGCAATGGTTTAGGCGAATTGCCCAGCCCGGGTTCGGGTCCCCTGCCGCTTGGACCCCGGCGGGGTCCGCACTTAAGCTTCTGCCCCATATGCACCCCTCGTACCGCTCCGTCGGCCCCCTCCTGCTGGCCCTCGCCGGGCTGGCCGGCCAGGCCCGGGCCCAGACCGTCGTCGATCCGGTCACGCTGCTGAGCGATGTCCGGTACCTCTCCAGCGACAGCCTCGGCGGTCGCCTCATCGGGACGCCCGGCGCCGACACCGCTGCCGCCTATCTCGCGCGCCGCTTCAAGCAGGCGGGCCTGCGTCCGTCGCCCCAGGGCTGGTACCAGCAGTTCACGGTGTCGCCCAGCGCGCCGGCCGCGGTCCACGCCGGGATCGGCGGCGCGATCGGGAAGAATGTGATCGGGGTCCTGCCGGGCAAGGACGCGAACCTCCGCAACGAGATCGTCATCGTCGGCGCGCACTACGATCACCTCGGTCCGGGGAACTTCGGCTCGCTCGACCCCGACAGCACCGGCCAGGTGCACAACGGGGCCGACGACAACGCCTCGGGGGCGAGCGCGCTGATCCATATCGCGCGAAAGCTCCGGCAGACCCCGCCGGCACGCACGGTGGTGTTCATCGCCTTCAGCGGCGAGGAGGCCCGCCTCCTCGGCTCCGATTACTACGTGAAGAATCCGGTGTTCCCGCTCGCCCGCACCTACGCGATGGTCAACATGGACATGGTGGGCCGGCTCCGGAACGACCGGCTCCTGGTCTATGGGGTCGCGACGGCGAAGGAGCTGGGCGGGATCCTCGATTCGCTCAACGGCGAGGCCCACTTCGACCTCAAGGCCTCGGGCGACGGCTGGGGCCGGAGCGACCAGTCGTCGTTCTATGGCGCCGGACTCCCCGTGCTCCACCTCTTCACCGACCTGCACGAGGACTACCACCGCACCACCGATGACTGGGAGAAGATCAACGCCGACGGGCTCGCCAAGGTGGCGAACTTCACGGCGGAGATCGTCCGGGCCCTCGGCAACCGCCGCGAGCCGCTCACCTTCGTGAACGTGCCGCCGCCGGCGCTGAGCGCGTCCTCCACCTCGTCCTCCTCGGGCTACGGCGCCTATCTCGGCACGGTCCCCGACATGTCGGACAGCCCCGGCGGGGTGCGCCTCACGGGGGTCCGGGCGGGGAGCCCCGCCGAGAAGGCCGGGCTCAAGGGCAACGACATCATCACCCAGATCGGCGACACGAAGGTGCCCGACCTCCAGGGCATGACCAACGCGCTCAGGGCGCACCGGCCGGGCGACGTGGTGGAGATCCGGATCCTCCGGGACGGAGCGGAGCAGCGGGTACAGGTCACACTCGGCACGCGAGGCAGCTGATGGGGACGGTGCTCAACGCCCAGCCGATCGTGGCGGGCCTGCGCGGGGTGTTCGCGAGGAACGGCGGGCGGCAGCAGCTCCTGGGCTACGCCGCAGAGCGGATCCGGGCCGCGGGGCCGCCGTACACCTCGGTCTATCTCTACATGCTGCACGGGGACGACCTGGTGCTCGAGGCCTACAGCGGTCGCGACACCGAGCATACCAGGATCAAGGTCGGCCACGGTGTCTGCGGCACCGCGGTCGCCACCGGGCGGGACCAGAATGTGCCGGACGTCCGCGCGATCTCGAACTACATCGCCTGCAATACCTTCACCCGCTCGGAGCTGGTGGTGCTCATCCGCCGGGGCGACACCATCCTGGGCCAGATCGACGTGGACAGTGACGTGCCCGATCCGTTCACGCCCCAGGAGGAGCAGGCGGTCCGGGAAGTCGCGGACGCGCTGGCGGTCCTGCTGTAGCCGCGGCCGGCGCCCCGCCATGCCGCCACGCCGTGCCTGGTCGCCCGCGCGGTTCGGGGTCCCGCTCCCGCCGGGCCACCGTTTCCCCATCGAGAAGTACGCCCTGGTCCGCGACCTGGTCGTGCGGCGCGGGCTGCTCGCCCCCGAGGCCATCGAGGAACCCGCCCGCATCCCCCGCGCGGACCTCGCGCTGGTCCACGACGCTGGGTACCTCGACGCGATGGACCATGGTACGCTCGATCCGGCAGCGATCCGCCGGCTGGGCTTCCCCTGGAGTCCCGACCTCCGCGAGCGGTCGTACCACACGGCCCAGGGCACGGTGGAGGCGGCCCGCGACGCGCTCGAGACCGGCGCGGGCGTGAACCTGGCGGGCGGCACCCATCACGCCTTCGCCGACCGGGGCGAGGGCTTCTGCGTCTTCAACGACGTGGCGGTGGCGATCCGGGTCCTCCAGCGCGACGGCCTCGCCCGCCGCGCGGTGGTGATCGACCTCGACGTGCACCAGGGGAACGGCACCGCGCGGATCTTCGCCGGCGACGAGCGGGTCTACACCTTCTCGCTCCACGGCGAGAAGAATTACCCCTTCCACAAGGAAGTGAGCCGGCGCGACGTCGGCCTTCCCGACGGCTGTGACGACCGGACCTATCTCGACGCGCTGGCCCGGCACCTGGACGAGGTGCTCGACCAGGCCCGCGCCGATCTCGCGTTCTATCTCGCCGGCGCCGATCCGTACGAGGGCGACCGCTTCGGCCGCCTCCGGGTGACGCGGACCGGACTCCGCCGGCGCGACCGCATGGTCTTCCAGGCGCTCCGCCGCCGCGGCATCCCAGTCGTCATGACCCTCTCGGGCGGCTACGCCCGCGAGGTGCGGGAGGTGGCCGAGATTCACGCCGACACGCTCGAGGAACTGGTCTCCGCATGAGGGTGCCGGGTTCCGGGATCGAGCTCTTCGAGCGCCGGGTCGGCGCCGGGCCACCGGTCGTGGTCCTCCACGGCGGTCCGGGCGCGCACCACGACTACCTGCTCCCCGGCTTCGACGCGCTGGCGCAGGGTCACGAGCTGCTCTACTACGACCAGCGGGGCGGCGGCCGGTCGCCGGTCGGCCGCGACGTGCCGGTCGGCTGGCGCGAGCACGTGGCGGACCTCGAGGCGCTGCGGGCGCACTGGGGGTTCGAGCGGCTGACCATCGCCGGCTACTCCTGGGGCGGGCTCCTCGCGATGCTCTATGCCACCGAGCACCCCGGCCGGGTGGAGCGCCTCGCCCTGGTGTCGCCGGCCCCGACCTGGCGCGCGGCGCGCGACGAGTTCGAGCGTCGCTTCCAGGAGCGCACCATGACCCCCGCGCTCCAGGCCGCCCGCCAGGCCCTGCGGGAGAGCGGGCTCCGCGAGCGCGATCCCGCGGCCCACGCGGCCCGGATGTTCGAGCTCGCCGTCGCGGGCTACTTCCACGACCCCGCCCGCGCGGTCGCCCTCACCCCCTTCCGGGTGACCGAGCGGACCCGCGCCGAGGTCTGGCAGAGCCTGGGCGACTTCGACCTCCGGCCCGCGCTCCGTCAGCTCCATGTTCCCGCCCTGGTCCTCCATGGCGACGACGACCCGATCCCGTGGGAGGCGGCCCGCGAGACCGCCACCTGTCTCCGCGCCACCTTCCACCTGGTGAAGGACTGCGGCCACGTGCCGTACGTGGAGGCGTTCGACGAGTTTGTCGCGGTGGTCGGCGGGTTTCTGGCCGGTGGCGGGCAGGGCGTTACCTTGATCCCCTGACGCATGGCCCGACCTCCCCGACCCACACCGTTCGACATCGCCTTCGGCCCCGCCGCCGGCGAGCGCTTCGCGCGCATGCGGGAGTCGCTCGCCGCCACCGGCCGCGACCCGCACGACCTCGATGCCTTCGTCCTCGACCGTGAGGTCGTGAGCTACCTCCGGGAACTGGTCCCGGAGGAGGGCGCCACCGGTGCGATCGAGCAGCACCTGGCCCTCCTGCACCACGCCTACCTCTACTGGGCCGAGGGTGCCTGGCTCGTGCGGCTGGGCCGCGACCGGGCGCGGAGGGTGCTGGCCGAGCCGTCCGCCGCCTATGCGGCGCCGGCGGCGGGACTGCCGCGCGCCTTCTACCTGCAGGTCCCCGAGCGACTCGTGTGGGCCCCGCTCGCCGAGAACGAGCCCCACCAGCCGCTCGACGGGCTCTTCATCCGCCCCTGGCCGGCCGATGGGTTTTTCCTGCTCGCCATCTTCGGGGTGCACCCGGGGCAGGAGGGGTTCGCCGTGGTGGACGTGGATGGTTATCGCGAGCTCCGCGCCGCGCGGGACGATGGCACACCGCTCTTCCAGCCGGTGCTCCCCGGCGGCGCGGAGGCGGGACTCTTCTCGATCGTCGGTGGCGACGAACTCCTGGAGCTGGGCGCGCGCGCCGTCCCGCTGCTCGCCGAGGCGGTGAGCTGTGCCGGCCCGGCGCATCAGCCCCACCAGCCGGTCGAGCTCTCCTGAATGAGCATGGACAAGAAGGCCGTCGCGGCCGTCTTCGAGCAGATCGCCTCGTTCCTCGAGCTCAAGGGCGAGAACCCCTTCCGGGTCCGCGCCTTCCGCACCGCGGCCCGCGCCGTCGCCAGCCTCCCGGGGGAGCTGCCGGACGCGCTGGCCGACGGGTCGCTCGCCGGGACCCGCGGCGTAGGCCCCGCGACGCTCCAGATCGTGCAGGAGCTGGTCGCGACCGGCCGGGCCTCGCTCCTCGAGGAGCTGCGGGAGCAGGTGCCGCCCGGCCTCGTCGAGATGATGCAGATCGGCGGGCTCGGCGTCGCCAAGATCCGCCAGATCCACGAGTCGCTCGACATCGACTCGCTCCCCGAGCTCGAGGCCGCCGCCCGCGACGGCCGGCTCGCGCGGCTGCCCCGCTTCGGCCAGAAGACCGCCGAGAACATCCTCAAGGGCATCGCCTTTCTCCGGCAGGCGAGCGCCTTCAAGCTGGCGCACCATGCCGCCGAGGAGGCGGAGGGTCTCCGGAGCGCGCTGGCCGCGCTCCCCGGCATCCTCTCCGCCGAGATCGCGGGTGACCTCCGCCGCCGGACCGAGGTGGTCCGCGACATCGTGGTGGTGCTCGTCGCCAACGTCACGCCGGCCGAGATCTTCCGGGTGATCGGCCAGTTGCCCGGGGTGCACGAGTTCTCCGGGAAGGACGAGCGGCGGGTGACGCTGCGGGTGAGCGGCGGAGCGCAGGCGGAGGTGATCGTCACCACGCCCCGGAACGCGGGCGCGGTGCTGGTGCAGGCCACCGGGAGCGACGCCCACCTGGCCCAGCTCGCCGCGCACGCCCGACAGCAGGGCTTCGGCCTCGACGGCGCCGCCCTCTGGCGTGGCAGCGAGTTCGTCCCGACCGCCGACGAGACCGCCTTCTACCGGGCCCTCGGCCTCCCGCCGATCCCGCCGGAGCTCCGCGAGGGCCGGGGTGAGATCGAGGCCGCCCTCGCCGGACCGCTCCCCCGCCTGGTCGAGCGTGGCGACCTCCGGGGCGTCCTCCACTGCCATTCGACCTACTCCGACGGTACCACCTCGATCGAGGAACTCGCCCGCGCCTGCCGCGACGCGGGGTACAGCTACCTCGGGCTCACCGACCACAGCAAGGCCGCCGCCTACGCCGGCGGGCTCACCCCCGACGACCTCCTCCGCCAGGCCGAGGAGATCGACGCGGTGAACCGGCGCCTCGACGGCATCCGGGTCCTCAAGGGCGTCGAGGCCGACATCCTGGCCGACGGCGCGCTCGATTACGACGACGCGATCCTCGCCCGCCTCGATTTCGTGATCGGGTCGATCCACACCCGCTTCGGCCTCTCGCGGGACGAGATGACCGCGCGGATGCTCGCCGCCATGGACAACCCGTATCTCTCGATCATCGGGCATCCCACCGGACGGCTCCTCCTCTCGCGCGAGCCCTATCCGCTCGACCTCCAGGCGATCTTCGCCCGGGCGGCGGCGAACGGCGTCGCGATCGAGATCAACGGCGACCCGCACCGGCTCGACCTCGACTGGCGGCTCCTCCGCCAGGCCCGCGACAGCGGCGTGATGATCTCGATCGGCGCCGACGCCCACAATATCCCCGGGCTCCGGCACGTCGACTATGGGGTGGCGATGGCGCGCAAGGGCTGGCTGACGCGGGAGAACGTGCTCAACACCCGGAGCGTGGACGAGTTCCTCGCCTTCGCGCGGAACCGGAGGTCGGCATGACGAAGAAGCAGGCGCGGCCCGCGCGAAAGCCCGCGAGGCCTGTGAAGCAGAGAGCGGCCCGGTCGCCGCGGACCCGGCGCTTCCCGGCCGCCGAGACCCCGGCGCGGGCCCGCAGGATCCTCGAGCGGCTCCGGAAGGCCTACCCCGATGCGCACTGCGCGCTCGACCATGCCGACGCCTACCAGCTCCTCGTCGCCACGATCCTCTCGGCCCAGTGTACCGACGCGCGCGTCAACCTGGTGACGCCGTCGGTCTTCGCCGCCTATCCCGAAGCGGGGGCGCTGGCCCGGGCGCGGCAGCCGGATGTCGAGAAGCTGATCCAGTCGACCGGCTTCTTCCGCAACAAGGCGAAGAACCTGATCGCCATGGCCCAGGCGGTCGTGGCGGACCACGGGGGGAAGATCCCGCGGACCATGGCGGAGCTGCACGCGCTGCCGGGCGTCGGACGGAAGACCGCGAATGTGGTGCTGGGGAACGCCTTCGGCATCAACGAAGGGGTGACGGTCGACACCCACGTCACCCGCCTCGCCGGGCTGCTGGGCCTCACGAAGCACACCGATGCCGTGAAGATCGAGCAGGACCTGATGCAGCTGATCCCGCAGGACGACTGGACCCTGGTGTCGCATCTCCTGATCCTGCACGGGCGGAATGTCTGCATCGCCCGGCGGCCCCAGTGCGCCGCCTGCGTCCTGCACGACCTCTGCCCGAGCTCGCAGGTCAGCTGATCGTGGTGACGTAGACCTCCTCGCCCACCTTCCTGAAGCCACGCTTGAGATAGTTGGGAAGCGCCCCCGGGTGGTCGAGGGTGCAGGTGTGGAGCCAGACCCGTGCGGGTGAACCCGCCCAGGCCTCCTGCACTGCCCGGGTCAGCAGGAACTTCCCGAGCCCCATCCCCTGGTACTCCGGGAGCAGGCCGAAGTAGGCGATCTCCTGGCTCCGGTCGGGATGCCCCCGCAGCTCGAAGAACCCCGCCGGCGCCCCCGCCACGGACAGGAGCCAGACCCGGCTCGGCCCCGCCAGCCACTCGCGGAACTGGGCCTCGGTCCACGGCAGCCGGTCCTTCCAGTGATAGAGGCGCCCCACCTCCACATACAGATAGCGGTAGAAGTGCCAGGGACACCGCCGCACCTCCTCGAGGCGGACCTCGGGGCCGGCGCTCCCCTCCCCCACCAGGTCGGCGGGGGAACGCATCTCGAGATAGGTGCGGGTCACGCGGACTTCGGGCACGTACACATCCTCTCGGCGAAAAGGGGCAGCCACCAGCCCGCCTCGAGTCGAGGCGCGGGCGGAAGATGCCGGGACCGTACCGGCCCCGCCACCGTCCCTCGTGCAAATCCCACCCCCAGACGCATCCCCCGGCTGACCCCGAACGCCGAGGAATCCATGCGTCGTGCTCTCCCCCTGCTCCTCGCCCTCGCGGCCGCGGCCGCCGCGCCGCTCCGCGCCCAGGGCTGGATCGAAATCGAACGTCCCCGCGTTCCCGAACGGCTGAACCCGAATATCGTGCGGGTGAGTTCCGAGGTCCGCACCACGATCGAGGGCCGGATCGCGCGGGTCGAAGTGGAGGAGCGCTTCCGCAATACCGGTGGCGGCCTCGCCGAAGGAAGCTACCTCTATCCCCTGCCCGGTGAGGCGGTCTTCCAGAATTTCTCGCTCTGGATGGGCGAGCAGGAACTCCGCGGCGAGATGATGAACGCCGAGCAGGCCCGCGGGATCTACGAGGAAATCGTGCGGCGGCAGAAGGACCCGGCGCTGCTCACCCTTGCCGGACACGGGCTGGTCCGGGCACAGGTCTTTCCGATCCAGCCGGGCGAGACCCGGAAGGTGGTGCTCCGCTACACGCAGCTGCTCGACCGCGCCGGGGATGCCCTGCGGCTCCGCTACGCGCTCGGCGCGCGCGGCGTCCAGTCTGGCAGCTGGCGCCTGACCCTGCCCGATGAGGCGGCCTACGGCACCCCCTACTCCCCCACGCACCAGCTCACCACGACCCGGGTGAACGGGCGGCTCGAGATCGGCATCGACACGAAGGACGGCGGCGACATCGAGCTGCTGCTTCCGCTCCGGCGCGGCCTGGTGGGAACCTCGGTGCTGACCCACGCGCCCGGCGGCGAGGACGGCTACCTGATGCTGCTGCTGGCACCGCCCGAACGCGAGGAGGGGCCGGTGGTGCCGCGCGACCTCTCCCTCGTGGTCGACGTCTCGGGCTCGATGTCCGGCGACAAGCTCGATCAGGCCAAGGCGGCGCTCCGCCAGGCGCTCGGGACCCTGCGCCCCGAAGACCGCTTCCGCCTCGTCGCCTTCAGCTCCGGCGTGCGGAACTTCCGCGACGGCTTCACCCCCGCGACCCGGGCGAACCTCGACGACGCCAGGACCTTCGTCGATGCCCTCGCGGCGGACGGCGGCACCAACATCAGCGGCGCGCTCGACGCGGTGCTCGGCAGCGCCGTCGCCTCCGACCGGCTGCAGCTCATCATCTTCCTCACCGATGGCGTCCCGAGTGTCGGGGAGCAGAACCCCGACCGGATCGCCGCCGTGGCCGCCGGCCGGATCGGCCGGGCCCGCGTCTTCACCGTCGGCGTCGGGCACGACGTCAACACCTACCTCCTCGACCGTCTCGCCAGGGAGGGCCGTGGCGCGGCGGAGTATGTCGCGCCCGAGGCGAACGTCGAGGTCGCGGTGGGCAACCTGGTCGCCAAGCTCCGCCGTCCCGCGCTGGTGAACCTGCGCATCGTCGAGAGCCCGGTGGAGTTCCGGACCCTGTCGCCGGCCGCACTCCCCGATCTCTTCTATGGGGAGGAGCTGGTCATCTTCGGGCGCTATCACGGTACCGGCGGCGGGCCGGTCGTCATTGAAGGCGAGCGCAATGGCCGCCGGGAGCGATTCACCGCCGAGGCCTCGTTCCCCCCGGTGAGCCCGTCGAACGACTTCATCCCGCGCCTGTGGGCGTCGCGCCGGATCGGCGACCTGACCCGGCAGATCCGCCTCGAGGGGTCGAGCGACGCCCTGATCCGGGAAGTCCGCGACCTCGGGCTTCGCTACGGGATCCTCACCGAGTACACCTCGTACCTCGTCCAGGAACCGGGCCAGATCGCCCGGCGCAACGAGGACATGCTCGACGTCGCGGGGAACGCCCCGCGTCCGATGGCGGCCCCGGCCCCGGCCGCGCAGACCGGCAAGGTCGCGTTCGACCGCGCCAGGGAGAGTGGCCAACTCTCCCAGGCCACCTCGCTCCGGGAGGCCGATGCCGCGGCGGAGATGAAGCTCGAGGCCCTCGGCTCCTCGGCCGGTGGGCTGCGCCGGGTCGGCGGGCACGTGTTCCGGCTGGACAGCGGCGTCTGGACCGACATCGCCCACGCGGATACCCTCCGGGTCACGACGGTGGCGCCGTTCAGCCCGGCGTACTTCGCCCTGATCCGCGCGCTGCCGGAACTCGCGGCCAGCCTCCAGATGGAGGGCCCCGTCCTCGTGGCGGGACGCCGCGCGAGCCTCAGGATCACCGCAGGGGGAATCGAACGGATGAGTGACGCCGACCTTCGCGACTTCGTTCGCAACTTCCGGGGAACCGCATGAAGCCCCTCACGCTGGCCTGTCTCCTCCTCCTCGGCGGCTGCGCCGCCGAGGGCGGGGAGCCGGACGGAACCACCTGGCGCTACGCGTCCGCGTCGCCCGACTGCGCCCCCTTCGACGGCCCCGCGACCACCGTGCTGCTGAGCGACTCCGTCATCACCGATTCGGCGGTGACCCCCTATCTCCGGATCTCCGCCTACGTGGCGGTCCCCCGGACCGAGGTGCAGGCCGGGATCGGTGGCAACGGACCCGCCGGGGCCTCCGCCGGCCTCTGCGAGACCGGCCGCGACTGCGTCTGGGCGGACCAGGGGTGGGTGCGGATACGGCCGGCCGGTGGTGGGCTCGATGGGTCGTACGACTTCACACTGCACGACGGGCGACGGCTCACAGGCCGTTTCAGTGCCCCGATGGCCAACCGGCCCCGGCCGCTCTGCGGATGACGTCGATCGAGCAGCTGTTCGCGGAGTATCATCAGTCGCTGCTGCGGATGCTGTACCGCCGCACCGGTGACCGGGACCGCGCCGAGGACATCGCGCAGGAAGTGTTCGCGCGGGCGGTCGCCGCGCCGCCGGACAATCCCCGGCCCTGGCTCTTCGCGGTGGCGCTCAACCTGGTGCGCGACGACGGGCGGCGAGCGGTGCGGCAGGGCCGGCGGCTCCAGCTCCTCAAGGCGGAGACCGACCACCCGGCCCCCTCACCCGACCACGAGCTCGAACGCCGGGAGATGGCAGCCCGGGTCGAGCGGGCCCTGGCGACGCTGCGGGAGATCGACCGGGAAGTGCTGCTGCTCAAGGCAGAGGGATTCGATTACGAGGAGATCGCCGCGACGACCGGACTCGCCCGGACCGCGATCGGCACCACGATCGCCCGGGCACGGCGGCGGCTGGTCGAGGCCTGTCGCGCGGAGGAGAAGGACAGACATGCCGCATCTTGACGAAGGACAGTTGCACGCGCTGCTGGACGGTGAGCTGACGCCGACCGAGCGCGCCGAGGCCGAGGCCCATCTCGCGAGCTGCGCGGCCTGCCGCGCGGCCCAGGCCGAGGCGGTCGAGTTCCTGGCGGAGGCCGACAAGCTGATCGGCGCGATCGAGGTGCCGCCGGCCGAGGGCAGGCGGCAGATGCTCCCGAAGACGCGGGTCCACACCATGAGGTGGACGCGGCTCGCCTGGGCCGCCACCGTAGTCCTGGCCGTCGGGCTCGGCTGGTTCGCCAGCTCGGCCCGGCAGGCGCGCGCGCCTGTCGGCGCCACCGATCTCGCCGAGACCCCGGTGACCGCGCCGGCGGCGTCGACCATGGCCGACTCGCAACTGCGCGCCAAGGCCGCTCCCGCGCCCGCCGCCGAGGCCGCGCCGATGAAGGAGGAGAAGAGGGCGGCACCGATGGTGGCGCGGGAACGAGCGGAGCCCCTCGCCGCCGACGAACCGGCCCAACCCGCCGCGCCGCTCGCCCAGGCCCCGGCCGAGCAGGACCGGCCCGCGCCGGCGGCCAAGGCCGCCGAGTCGACCGGTCTGGCTGCGGGCAACGTCGGCGCTGCGAGCCAGGACGCGCTTCAGCGGAGCTACGCGCCGGCGCCGGCCCCTGCCGCACGCATCGCGGCCCAGGCCGCAAGCACGCTCCGCCCCGTCCCCATGGAAGAAGCGGTGAGAATCCTCGGTGGCTCGATACGTCTGGTGGACGGGATGACCCCGCTCCGGGTGCTGGCAGGGACCCTGATGCTCGACTCAGGAACCAGCGGCGTGGGGGTGAGGGTTGTCTACGACGACCCGCCCGGCCGGGAACTGTGGCTGGATCAGGTGCGTCCTGACGCAACTGGGAATGAGGCCCCGGAATCCCGAGGGGAGGCCACAACGTTGCTCCCGGGCGACACCGTGGCCATCCCCATGAATCATGGGGCCCGGGGTCTCCGGTGGCTGGACCAAAGCGGTTTCCGGCTTGGACTTACGGGATTTCTCCCGGCCGACTCGCTCCGTGCTCTGGCCCGCCGGGTCCAGTAGAGACGGTCCTTGCAGGGTTTCTTCGGGCCCTCGGCCTTTCGGCGGAAGCAAAGCGGTGATACCGTACGCCCCCCGCCTGGAGTTCTGAAGGCGCTGCCTGACACACAGAGAGAGGGTGCAGGGGATGTTCCACCTCGGCGAGCGCACGCTGGAAAAGCTGGTGGCCGGTGCCGCACCGGTCCCGGACGTGGAGCGCATCCGCCAGCACGTGCGGGAGTGCCGTCTCTGCGCCCGCAAGCTCGAAGAGTGGCGGGAGACCTACCCCGAAATCGACGACGGCTACCCGGAACTCGCCCACGCCGACAACGCCACCCGGTACACTGAGAGCGGCCTCGTCGTGGTGCCCGAGAAGGAACGGAAGTGGTTCCTCCCCGCGGTGAGAATCCCGAGCGTCAACTTCGCCAACGTCCTGTGGGTGGTGGCCCTGCTGATGGCGGTGCTGGTGGGGTACGGCGCCAACCGCCTGCGCTCGGCCGGTGACGGGTTCGATGCGGAGACCGCTGCCCGCATCCCGAAGATGCCGCGCCCGGAATCAGGGACCGGCGCGGGCGTCCCGATGCCGCTCGCCAGCCCCTCGGACAGCCTGGTCCGCGTGGCGCCCCCGCCGAGCACCCTGACCCAGAAGGTCATTGTCACCTCGCCCGGTACCGACTCGGAAGGGTCGTCGGCCCAGCGGGTCTCGCGCACTCGTTCAGCCGCTGAGGTTCGTGAGCCTCGCTCCACCCCCGCGCAGACCATCGACACCCGCGCCGACCCGCCGCCCCCGGTGGCCGCGTCACCCAGCTTCCGGAACGTCGCGACCGCGGAAGCGGCGCGGCGCCTGGGCGGGCCCGTCCGAGTCCTGCGTGGTATCGAGGTCGACCACATTGAGGTGGGCCCGCCCTCGGCCGTGCCCGGGGCACTCCCCGGGCTCCCCGTGGTTCGAGTGGTCTACCGGACCGAGGCCGGTGGCCGGATGCTGCTGGACCAGCAGCTCATCCCCTCGGACAACTCCGACCCGCGGCTTGCCGGGGACTTGGAGCGTGGCCAGACCGCGTTCGGCACGGCGCCCAACGGCGTCTCGGTCGCGACCTGGCTCGATGCCGAAGGGTACCGTCTCTCGCTGGTCGTGCAGGCCCCCGTCGACTCGATCAAGCAGCTTATCCAGCTGGTGTACTGACCTCGCGTTTCCGCCTGCAACAACATTCAAACGATTTTCGGTCGTTTCTCACCAGACTTCTGGGGAGGCGGGTTATATTCTTGCCCGCCCGGAGCACTGGCCGGGGTGGCCAGTGCAGCACGTCCTGGCAGAACTCTCAAGGAGTCAGTTATGAAGCGGATCGTTTCTGTCGTTCTCGCAGCCGGCGGCGCGCTCCTTCTGTCCGCCGCATCGGCTCAGGCCCAGGTGTCCGTCGGCGTTGGCGGCGGCCTTGCTCTTCCCACCGGCACGCTCAAGGACGGCGTGAAGACCGGCTGGAACGCCCTGGCCAATGTCGGCTACGACCTGCCCTCGGGCCTCGGCATCCGTGGCGACTTCTACTACGCGCAGCACAAGTTCAAGGGCGGGGTGGACGCCAAGTTCAAGTTCGCGGGCGGCCTCGGCAACCTGCTCTACAACTTCAAGAGTGCCGGCACGATCCATCCCTACATCCTCGGCAGCGTCGGCTTCATGAACGCCAAGACGGATGTCTCGGGCGCTCCGTCGGAGACCAAGATCGCGTTCGGTGGCGGCGCGGGCCTCAAGTTCAAGATCGGCTCGGACGCGAATCTCTTCGCGGAAGGCCGCTACATCACCGTGAACACCTCCGGTGACAACGCGAACTTCATCCCGATCACCGTCGGCGTGAGCTTCGGCCTCAAGTAAGCCTGGGCCGGGTACTACGAGAGGCGGGCCTCCGGGCCCGCCTCTTTCGTTTTCCCCGCGAGCCCCGCCGTGCGGCCGGTGGACCAGGCCCACGAGAAGTTGTGCCCCCCGATCGGGCCGAAGGCATCGAGGATCTCCCCGCAGAAGAAGAGCCCGGGATGCCGGCGGCTCTCCAGCGTGGCCGGGTGCAGCTCCTCGAGCGCGACGCCTCCGCCAGTCACCTCGGCCTTCCTGTACCCCTCGTCTCCGGTCCACGGCAGGACATACGCGGTGAGCCGCTGGACCAGCGCGCGGCGCGCCGCCCGCGGCAGCTGCGAGAGCTGGCAGCCCTCGGGCACCCCCACCTCCTCCAGCAGTCGCTCGGCCAGCCGCGCCGGCAGCCGGTCGCGCAGCACCGTGAGCACGCCCCGCGCACTCCGCTCGGTGAGCAGGGATTCCCATTCGGCGGCATCGAGGTCAGGGGCCCAGTTCACCAGCAGTTCGACAGGGGTGCCGGCGAGGCGGGAGCGGACGGCAACGTGGGAGAGGTCGAGGATCGCGGGACCACTGTACCCGTGATGGGTGAAGACCATCCCACCCCTCGAGGCGAGTCGCGCGCGTCCCCTGCCGGCGGACACCTCGACCGTGAGCGACACCCCGGCCAGCGCGGCGTGCACCGGTGGATCGGCGGTGAGTGGAGTGAGCGCCGGGTACGTCTCATGGATCGTGTGCCCCAGCCGCCGCGCGATGGCGAGGCCCACCCCGTCGCTGCCGGTGGCGGGCACCGAGAGACCACCGGTCGCGACGATCACGCGCGAGGCGCGAAGACCTCCCTCCGCGAGTTGCACGGTCCAGCTGCCGTCGCCGGCAGGGAGGAGATCCAGCACCCGCTCCCGGAACCGGAACTCCGCGCCGGCTTGGCGCGCTCCCTCCACCAGGCGGTCGCGCACGTCCCGGGCACGGTTGCTCGCGGGAAAGAGCTTCCCGGTCTCCGCTTCGAGCACCAGCGGCAGCCCGAGTTCCTCCTCGAAGAACCGGCGCTGCGCCACCAGCGGCCAGGCCTCGAGCATCCGCCGGACGAGATGGGGCGAGGATTCGCTCTGGAACCGCCCCGGGGCCAGGGCGCTCGGCAGGACGTTGCAGCGCCCCCCGCCGCTGATCAGGATCTTCCGGCCGCCGTCCTCCTTGCCCTCCAGGACCAGGACAGGCTCTCCCGCACGGGCGGCGGCGATGGCGGCCATGAGGCCGGCGGCGCCGGCACCGACGACGACGGCTGGGAGGGTCTCTCGGGACACGCGGGGATCCGGGGAACGGGAGCAGGCGGAATATCGCCCGGATCGGTTCGCCGGGCGCGGTCCCGCGGCCGGACCCCGGGATCGGGGCAGAGGGCGCGGAGTATATACAAGTATGCCGCATACATAGGACGACTCCTCGCCAGCGGTTCAGGTGACGTGCGCGGCGCACTCCACGGGACAGGTCGCGTCGGGACAGGCGCCCAGGTCGCAGAGGCGGCAGATGTAGTCGGCATGCTGCTTGTCGCGGGTGAGCCGCCCCAGGAGCTTCTCGGTGAGCCGGAGCAGCTGCGCCCGCTCCGCCGACGTGAGGACCTCGAGGGCCGGGGCCAGGGCCTCGTCCCTCGCCCGCAGCACCGCCTGGGCCCGGCGCCGACCCGCGGCCGTCAGCTCGACGGCCACGGAGCGGGCGTCCTTCCCCGCCTTCCGCACCACCGAGCCTTCCCGCTCGAGCGCATCGACCAGGCGGACCGTCCCGCTGTGGGAGAGACCCAGGATCTGGCGCAGGGATTCGATTGGCAGGCCCGGGGCGCCCAGGAGGGTCGCCAGAGCGGCCGGATACGCCGCCCCATGCTCGGCCGCCGAGGCCGTGGCCGCCTCCACCCGGTCGTGGAGGGCCAGTACCAGGGCGCCGAGCAGGTTGGTGGTCCGGGCGTCGCGCATGGAGTCAATATATGCGCTGATCACATATTGGCAAGCCCGGGGCCGGGCCTCAGGTCTTCCGCTTCCGGTACAGCCCGTCGAACGCGGTCGACCAGGTCTTCCCGTCGGTCGAGGTTTCCCAGAGCTGGCGGACGGTGCCGTCGGCGTTCTTGAAGAAGGTGAGACGCTGCTGGGTCGGCGCGTTGTCCTGGCCGGGGGCGACGCCGGTGAGCATCATCTTGTCGTCGGCGAAGTGACCGGTGAGGTGGAGCCAGGAGGCCGAGTTGTCGACCCAGACCTGGTGCCAGTCCTTCGTCACCGGATCGTAGAAATTGAAGCTCTGCCCGGTACCGCCCCTGGACCCGGTCCAGTGCTCGTGGATGACACACCCCTGCTCCTCGAGCGTGATGCTGCTCCTGCCGGCCGGCTTCTCCTGAACGGTCACATCCCACTCGCCGATCCAGAAATCGAACTGGCGGTGGACCGCCTCGGTGCAACCGAACTTGGGGGTATTCTGGGCGGCGACTGCCGGCGCCGCGAGGGCAAGGGAAAGCAGCGCGAAACGAAACCGCATGTGCCGGGATCTCCGGTGATGGGGATGGCACGGTGACGGCCGGGACCGGGCGGGAGTGTCAGAAAGCGCAATCGGCTGACAGTTCGCATGCGGAACCGGCGCGTGACCCCTACCTTCCGGGACATGACGAATCGCCTCGGGGACGCCGCCAGCGCCTACCTCCGGTCCGCCGCCCACCAGCCGATCCACTGGTTCAGCTGGGGACCCGAGGCCTTCGCGGCCGCGGCCCGCGGGGACCGCCCGATCCTTCTCGACATCGGCGCCGTCTGGTGCCACTGGTGCCATGTGATGGACGGGGAATCGTACGAGGACCCCGCCCTCGCGGCCTTCCTGAATGACCACTTCGTCTGCATCAAGGTCGACCGTGACGAGCGGCCCGACGTCGACACTCGCTACCAGCGTGCCGTCCAGGCCATGACCGGCCAGGGCGGGTGGCCGCTCACCGCGTTCCTCCTCCCCGACGGGCAGGTCTTCTACGGCGGCACCTACTTCCCGCCCGACGGGAAGTACGGCCGGCCCGGGTTCCGCGCGGTGCTGGACCAGGTGCTCACGGTCTGGCGGACGCAGCGGGAGCGGGTCCTGCAGCAGGCCGGCGCGATCCAGCGGGTCCTGGCGGAGCAGCTCGACGAGGCCGTCCCCGGCGAGGCGACCCCGGCCCTCCTGCGCACCGCGACGGAGCGCATCGTGTCGCGGTTCGACTACCAGAACGGCGGGTTCGGCACCCAGCCCAAGTTTCCCCATCCCGCCGCCCTGCTCTTCCTCCTGCATCGCGTCCGCGACACGGGGGAGGCCCCGCTCGCGGAGATCGTGGAGCGCACCCTCGACGGGATGGCCCGGGGGGGCATGCACGATCAACTCGCGGGCGGGTTCCATCGCTACAGCGTCGATGCCCGCTGGATCGTGCCGCACTTCGAGAAGATGTCGTACGACAACGCCGAGCTCCTGCGGGCCTACGCCGAAGGGTACGCGGCGCTGGGGCACGAGCGGTGGGCGACGGTCGCCCGGGGGATCATCGGCTGGATCCGCGACGTGCTGGCCGACCCCGACGGCGGCTATGGCGCCAGCCAGGACGCCGACGTGGGCCTCGAGGACGACGGGGACTACTTCACCTGGACGCTGGACGAGGCCGCGGAGGCCATCGGCGACGACCGCATCCTGGAGGTCACCGCGGCCCACTACGACATCGGGACCGCGGGCGAGATGCAGCATCATCCGGCCAAGAACGTGCTCTTCATCGCCGAGCCGATCGCGTCGATCGCGGCCCGGCTCCGGCTTCCGTTAGAGGACGCCTCCCGGCTGCTCGCCACGGGGCAGGAGCGCCTGCGGGCGGCCCGGGCGCGGCGCCCGGTGCCATTCATCGACCGCACCCGGTACACCGGCTGGAACGGCATGCTCGCGGGGGCCCTCATCCGGGCCGGCGCGATCCTGGGAGACGCCTGGGCGACGGAGCATGGGCTCGCGACGCTGGCGCGGATCCGGCGCGAACACCACGATCCGGCGGCGCTCAGCCACTCTCCGGGTGGAGTCGGCGGGCTCCTCGACGACCAGGTACAGGTGGCCCTCGCGGCGATCGAAGCCCATGAGGCCACCGGCGACGTGGAGTGGCTCGCCTGGTCCGAGGCCCTGCTCGATCGCGTCTGGCAGGACTACCTCGATCCGGACGGCGGCGGTCTGTACGACACCGCCTCCCGGGGAGGCGAGGGTCTCCTGCCGACCCGGTCGCGGCCGGTGCAGGACACGCCGACGCCCTCACCCAACGGCGTCGCGGCACTCGCGGCCGCCCGGCTCGCCGCTCTCACCCAGGCTCCCCGCTGGCAGGAACGCCTCGCGGGGATCGTGCGGGCCTTCGCGGGGACGGCGGCGGAGCTCGGCATCTACGGCGCCACCTTCCTGCTCGCGATCGACTGGCTGCTCTCACCGCCCGCCCACCTCGTGATCGTCGCGGCGGGCGACGAAGACGCCCTCGCGGACGAGATGCACCGGGCCGCCCTGACCCGGTTCCTGCCCCGCCGCGTGGTGCAGCGGGTGCGGGCTGCGGATGCGGCGCGGCTCCCGCCCGCCGTGGCGGCCATGGCGCGCGCCGCGGCTGGCACCCGTGGCTATGCCTGCATCGGCGCGAGCTGCCTCGCCCCCGCGGCGTCGGCAGCCGAGTGGAACGACCGGCTCCGGGAGCTCTCCGGGACTGATTGAGCTTCCCTGCCGGGGGCCTTATCCTCCCCGCTGTCCGGACCGGCTCCCACCTCCTTCTTTCGAGCGCTATGAAGACCGCCACCATCGAGACCAGCCGCGGGACGATCACCGCCGAGCTCTTCGACACCGAAGTCCCCGGCACCGTGGCGAACTTCGAGAAGCTCGCCAACTCGAAGTTCTACGACGGCACCCGGTTTCACCGGGTGATCAGCAATTTCATGATCCAGGGCGGGGACCCGCACTCGAAGGATCCGAGCGACCCGCGCGTCGGCACCGGCGGACCCGGGTATACCATCAAGTGCGAGACCCAGAAGAACACCCACAAGCACGTGGCCGGCACGCTCTCGATGGCCCACGCCGGGCGGGACACCGGCGGCAGCCAGTTCTTCATCTGCCATTCCCCCCAGCCGCACCTCGACGGCAAGCACACCGTCTTCGGCCAGGTGACGGCCGGTCAGGACGTGGTGAACGCCATCCGCAAGAACGACGAAATCGTCTCGATCCGGGTGAGCTGACCTGCTCCTCGACTTCGCGGTCCTCGCCGACTACGCCCTGATCGACCAGCAGGGGAAGCTCTCGGTCCTGGGCCTGTTCCAGCACGTCTGGGTCCCGCACTTCCCCGCCGTCCACCCCCGGGCGCACCTGGTGCTGCGCCTCCGGGGCCGGCGGACCGAGATCGGGGAGCACCGGATCCGCATCCGGTTCGTGGACGAGCAGAACAGCACCCTGGTGGAGGGGGAAGGAACGGTGCACTTCGGGGAGCCGCCGGCGGGGGTGGTGGATGTCGAGGCGGGAGCGGTCCTGGTTTTCGACCTCCCCCTCCCCCGGGCCGGGCTGTATGCTTTCGAGATCTCCCTCGACGACGGGGAGGTGTACCGGGTGCCCCTCTCGGCGGGCCTCATGCCCGGGGCGCCCCCCGGCAACGAGGGCGGCACGACCCTGCACTAAGCCTTCCGACTTCGTTAGGACTCCTTCATTGCAGGCTGCCGGCGCTTTGACAAAGTTGTCGGCGCGCCGTAAGCTTTTCCGAGAATCCCCCGCACATCCCCGGCTCTCTCAGGCATCCTAAGACCCCTTCGCATCCTTCCTCCCGGAGTATCCTCTATGCGGCGGTACCGTGTTTGGTTGGCCGTCGGTGGACTGGCCGCCCTCGTTGGCGCACCGGTCTCCCTGCGGGCACAGGGATACAGCGTGAATGAACATGGAACATGTGCCATGGCGCGTGCCGGCACGGCCACGGCGTCTCCCTGCGCCGACGGCTCCACCATGTTCTACAACCCCGCCGGCCTCGCGGGACTCGGGAAGGGCCACGGGCTCTTCTCGATCGGCGGCACCGGCATCCTCGCCACCGGCGGCTTCGAGAACGACCTCGGCCCCAAGGACGACCTCAGCAAGAAGCTGATCCCGGTGCCGCACGTGTACGCGGCCTACGGCCTCAGCGACCGGATCGGCATCGGGGTCGGCCTCTTCGCCCCCTATGGCCTCGAGACCAACTGGGACGAGAACGGCCAGGCGCGCTTCCGGGGCTACAAGAGCGTGATCCGGAACGTCTACATCCAGCCGACGGTGAGCGTCCGGATTCATCCGCGCGTCGACTTCGGCGCGGGCTTCGACTACAACTTCTCGCACGTGCAGCTCCGGCAGCACCTCGACCTGTCCGAGCAGGCGGTGCCGGCGGGTCTCTTCCCCCCCAACGTCCAGACCTTCGCCGACGTCGGCATCCTGAGCGGCACCGACTTCGCCGATGCGAACCTGCACGGAAACGGCCACAGCGTGGGGTATCACCTCGGGATCCTGGTCCGCCCGGTGGACCGGGTGTCGCTGGGCGTCCGCTACCTGAGCCGCCAGCTGGCCAAGATCAATGGCGCGACCGCCGAGTTCACCCAGATCAACACCGGCATCCTGCTGGGCGGCCTGCCGCTCGACCAGCAGCTCGCCGCCCAGTTCAGCGGGAGCGGCACCCTCGCCCAGCAGAGCGCGAAGACCTGGCTCCGCCTGCCGGAGCAGCTCTCCTTCGGCGCCGCGGTGGACGTGACGACCAAGTTCAAGGCGCTGGTCGACGTCGTCACCACCAACTGGACCGTGTTCGACACGCTGCAGCTGAACCTCTCCCGCGCGGGCATCATCGACCTGCCCCAGGAGAATGACCGCACCTGGGCCTTCCGCCTGGGCGGCGAGTACGCCGTGAGCCCCAGCACGACCCTCCGCGCCGGCTACATCAACCACGGCGCGGCGGCCCCCGACCAGAACGTGGTCCCGAACCTCCCCGAAGGTCCCCGGGCCGAGTTCACCGGCGGCTTCGGCACGAAGCTGGGCCAGAAGCTCCAGGTCAACGTGGCCTACCAGTACATCAAGCAGCAGGAACGCCGCGGTCGCATCGTGTCGGATCCGAGCGTGACCAACGGCCTCTTCACGTTCAACGCGCACCTCTTCGGTGCGACGTTCACCTATACGTTCTGACGGGAGACCCACGGCCATGAAGCGCAATCACGCGGTCGCTCTCCTGCTGGCGCTCCCGCTCTTTGCCGGTTGCTACAGCGACGACTCGCTCAATCCTCCCGCGGCGCCGCCGGTGCCGTCGGGTGGCGCGGTGTTCCAGCGGTTCGTCAGCATGGGGAACAGCATCACCGCCGGCTTCCAGTCCGGCGGCATCAACGACAGCACCCAGCAGCGCGCCTTCCCGGTCCTGGTGGCCCAGGCCGCCGGCGCGGAGTTCAACATCCCGCATCTCAACATGCCGGGCTGCCCCTCGCCCTACACCAACAACGTCACCCGGACCCACGTGGGCGGGATCCCGGACGCCACCTATCGCTCGATCTGCTTCGGGCGGGTCAGCAACAGCGGCGATATCAACAACGTGGCGGTGCCGGGCGCGGGCGTGCTGGACATGTTCAGCAACTTCGCCACGCCGGTGAGCATCTACGAGCAGCTCTCCGCCTTCTTCCTGGGCGGGCGCACCGAGATCCAGGCAATGCAGCAGCGGCGCCCGACCCTGGTCTCGCTCGAGATCGGGCCCAACGACGTGCTGGGCGCGCTGATCAGCGACGCCAACCCCGGCGATCCCGCCGAGGTGACGTCGGCGGCGACGTTCGACGCGGCGTACACCGAGCTGGCCGACAGCCTCGCGGCGACCGGCGCCTCGGTCGTGGTGTTCACCGTGCCCGACGTGACGGTGATCCCCTTCGCCTCGAAGGGGGCCACCTACTGGTGCCTCCGCACCGGGGCCTGCCCGGGCGTCCCGCAGCAGCTCCCGCCGGCACTCACGGTGGCGAACAACTGCGCCCCCGCGGCGGCCGTGCCCGGCGCCAAGGGCGACAGCACCCTGATTCCGTGGACCAAGGGCCTCCCCCGGATTGCCGCGGCGGCCCAGGGCGCGCCGCAGACCATCGACTGCTCGGTGGACTCGGTGGTGGTGACCCAGTCGGAGTACGCCAACATGCGGAACGCGGTGGTGGCGTTCAACGCGACGGTGCAGGCCCAGGCCGCGGCCCACAACTGGGCGGTGGTGGATCTCAACGCCATCCTCCAGGGCGCCCTCGCCAACGGCACCATCCCGTCCTTCCCCGACATTTCGCGGGCGACGACCGGGGGCGCGGTGACCTTCCAGGGCTTCACCCCGCAGGGCGCGCGGCTCGACCCGAGCCTGTCGCTCTTCTCGCTCGACGGGTTCCATCCGTCGACCCTGGCGCACCGGACCCTGGCCGACGCCCTGGCCGGCGCGATCAACGCGAAGTACGGCACCACCCTGCCGATCCCGGTCTGCGGCGCGATCACCTGCCCGGCCCCATGAGATGAGGCGGCGGAGGCGCCCCCCCGGGCGGACCCTCCCGTGATGACCGTTGGGTGTCGAGGGATCCCTGATCATCGATCGGGGATCCCTCGCCGCTTGGGCGCCGCTACTTTCCTCTCATGCCTCTCCCTCCCGGCTGGACCCGCGACCGCGCCCTGGCCCTGGTCCACGAATACACCGCCTCCGACGCGCTCCGGAAGCACATGTACGCCGTCGAGCTCGCGATGCGTGCGATGGCGATGAGAGCCGGCGCCGACCCGGAGGAATGGGGGCTGGTGGGCCTGCTGCACGACTTCGACTACGAGCGCTGGCCCAACCCCGAGCATTCGGCCACCGAAGGGCACCCGTCGCAGGGCGTGCGTCTGCTGGCGGAACAGGGGCTTCCCGACCCGATGCAGCGGGCCATCCTGGGCCATGGGAGTTACACCGGTGTGCCGCGCGATACGCCGATGGCGCGGGCCCTGTTCGCGGTGGACGAGCTCTGCGGGTTCCTGGTCGCGTGCGCCCTGGTGCGGCCTTCGAAGAGCCTCAAGGACCTCGAGGTCTCGAGCGTCCGGAAGAAGCTCAAGGACAAGGCGTTCGCCCGCGGAGTCAACCGCGAGGATGTCCTGCAGGGCGCCCGGGAGATCGGCGTGGACCTCGACGAGCACATCGCGTTCGTGCTCGAGGCGCTCCGGCCCGGGGAGGCGGCGCTCGGTCTCGGGGGCACGTGAGCCCGGGCCCGCGCGACCGGCCCGTGGTCCAGCGGGCCATCGACCGGGCCGCGGCCGCGCGTCCCATCCCGGGCAACCGGGCCGAGCTGCTGCAGGATGGCCCGCAGGCCTACGCGGCAATGCTCGAGCTGATCGCCGGCGCCCGGCGCTACGTCCGGTTCGAGAACTACATCATCCGGGACGATCGGACCGGTCGGCGCTTCGCCGAGGCGCTGGCCGAGCGGGCCCGCGCGGGCGTGTCGGTGCGGGTGCTCTACGACTGGTTCGGATCGATCTCCACGCCCCGCCGCTACTGGCGCTTCCTCCGTGAGGCGGGCTGCGACGTCCGCTGCTTCAATCCGCCGAGCCCCTTCCATCCGATCGCCTTCTTCTCGCGCGACCATCGCAAGCTGGTCCTGGCCGACGGCGGCCGCGCGGTGGTCGGCGGTCTCTGCATTGCCGACGAGTGGGCCGGCGATCCCGACCGGGGGATCCCGCCCTGGCGCGACACCGCCGTCCTGATCGAGGGACCGGCGAGCATCGCGCTCGACGGGGCCTTCGCCCGCGTGTGGGCCCTGGCCGGCGCGCCACTCCCGCCGGAGGAATGCACCGCCGAGGTGCCCGCCTGCGGCGAGGCGTCGATTCGCATCGTGATCGGCGAGCCGGGGCTCGAACGGGCCTCGCGCGTGCTCGAGTACCTCGCGGCGGGCGCCCGCCGCCGCCTCTGGATCGTGGATGCCTACCTGGTGCCGCCACCCCGGCTGTTCGAGGTCATGGCCCTGGCGGAGAAGGATGGGGTCGACGTGCGCCTGCTGGTGCCCGGCTCGAGCGACGTGCCCGTGATCCGCAACCTGACCCGGCTCGGGTATCGCGACATGCTCCGCGCCGGCATGCGGATCTTCGAGTGGGAAGGTCCCATGATCCACGCGAAGACGATGGTGTCCGATGGCCGGTGGGCCCGGATCGGCACCAGCAACATCAACATCTCGAGCCTGGTGGGGAACTACGAACTCGACGTCGTCATCGAGGACGAGACGCTCGCGCGGGCGATGGAGCACCAGTTCCGCCGCGACGTGGGCACCAGTGTCGAGGTGATCCGCCGCCCGCGGCGCGCCCCCCAGCCGCTCCACCGGATGATGCCTTCGAAGCTCGCCCGGCGGACCAGCGGCACCCGGCCGATCGCCCGCGGGCGCGGGCAGCGGGAATTGCGAACCCGTGCGGTGGTGGCGGCGCGACGCATCACCAGCGGCGCCTTCCGATCGACCTTGGGACCGGTGGCGCTGGTGCTCCTCGTGGTCGGGCTCCTCGCCCTGGGGCTCCCCACCGAGGTGGGCTACGTGGTGGGTGCCCTGTCGATGGTGATGGCAGGGGTGTTCGCGCTCCAGCTCTGGCGGCGGCGGGAGACGGGGACCTGACCCCGGGGCCTCGACGATGTGCCCATATCATTCGCCAACAAGGACTTAACGCAGACCCCCGCCCTTCCCCAGGCTCCCTGCCCTCCGAACCGGGGTGAAGCAGTATCGCCCCGGTCCTCGTTGGAACATTTTTCACCCCGCGAAGCACACTGAGCCGGCTCGTTTCTTCTGACCTTCGACCAGGCGCAACCCCAACGCTGTGACCGACGCCGAGCTGATCCGCCAGTCGAAGGCGGGTGACCGGGACGCCTTCGGGACGCTGATCGAGCGTTACGCGGGGATGGTCCGCCGCGTGACGCACGCGGTACTGGGGCATCCCGAGGACGCGGAAGACGCGGCCCAGGATGCCTTCTTCTCCGCCTGGTCGGCCCTCGACCGGTTCGACGCCAGGGCGGCGCTGGGACCGTGGCTTGCCCGGATCGCGATGAACGCCGCGCGCGACCTGCGGCGCCGCCGGCGGGTCCGCAGCACCGAACCTCTCCCCCTGGCGCAGCCGGCCCCGGGCACGCCGCCTGACAGTGACGCGGAACGGGCCCTGCTGCGCGAGCGGCTGCGCGGAGCCCTGGCCGAGTTGCCGGAGCGCCAGCGCCTCGCGGTGGTGCTGTTCGAGGTCGAGGGGTACAGCCACGCCGAGGTGGGGGCGATGCTCGGGATTCCCGAGGGAACCGCGCGTTCAGACGTGTTTCATGCCAGGAGGAAGTTGCGGACGATCCTGGGCCCCGAGCACCAGGGCCCCTGACGGCCGGGATCAACGAATTCCCGGGGTGACGCGTAATAGACACCGAGACCCAGGAGGATGAGACCATGAACTCGCACTCAGTATTCGACACCGGGCCCGACCGGGAACTGGGCGCGCTGCTCCGGGAGGCCCTGACGCCCGCCGGAGAGGCGGAGTTCGTGTCGCGGATCCTCGCCGGGCTGCCGGAGCGCGGGTCGCTCTGGGAGGTCCTGGCGGGCTGGGCCCGGCCGGGGATCGCCGCGGCCATCCTCCTCGCGGCCGCGCTGGGCTACTGGCTGACCCCGCGGCTCCACGACGGCGCGGCGCCGAGCGCGGCGGAGGTGCTGGCGGCCGACCAGCCCCTCGACCGCGACGCGATGGCGAGCGTGGTCCTCGGAACCGGCCGGTAGGCGATGCAGACCGGGACCTGGAAGGCGGTCGCGATGCTGGCGCTGGCCGCGGTGGCCGGTGGCGTCGTGGGGAGCGCCATCACGGCAAGCGCGGTCCGGGATGACCACGGCGCGCGCGGGCATGGCCCGACCTGGTACATCGACCTGCTCGACCGGGAGCTCAAGCTCACGCCGGCGCAGCGCGACAGCGTGCGGGCGATCCTCGACCGGCGCGAGGGATCGATGGACAGCATCCTGGCGGAGATGCGGCCGCGGATCGACGCGGTGCGCCAGGTGATTCGTGGCGAGATCAGCGCGCAGCTGTCTCCGGCGCAGCAGCAGCAGTACCGGGACCTGACGGCGAGGCTGGACGCGGAACGCAGAGAACGGAACCAACGGGAGTCCAAGCAGAAATGAAGCAGACGTGGTTGATCGCGCTGGCGATGGTGGCGGGACCGCTCCAGGCCCAGCAGCTGCCGACGGTGACCCTGGAGGAAGCGGTGCGCCGGGCGCAGCAGGCGCTGCCGACCGTGGTGCAGGCGCGAAGCTCGGTGCGGACGGCGGAGGCACAGGTCCGCTCGGCCAAGGGTGCCTACCTGCCGAGCCTCACGGCCAACACCACCGGCGCGACGAACTTCTCCGCCGGCCCCTCGCGGACCGACCCGGTGACTCAGCAGGTGATCAGCGGCGACCGGACCTCGACCAGCGTCAGCATGGGACTCTCGGCGAGTGTCGACCTGTTCACCGGGTTCCGGCGCGGCGCCGACAGCCGTTCGGCCAGGGCCACCCGGTCCGCCGCCGAGGCGTCGCTCACCGACCAGGAGTTCCAGGCGGCCCTGAGCGCGACGCAGCAGTTCTTCGACGCGCTGGCGGCCCAGCAGCTCCTCGCGGTGCGTGAGGCGAGCGTGAAGCTGGCGGAACAGCAGCTGGTGATCTCGGTCGCCAAGCTCCGGGTGGGCCAGGCGACCCGGTCCGACTCGCTCCGTTCGCTGGTGAACCTCGGCACCGCCCAGAGCAACCTGATCACCGCCCGGAGCGACATGGCGCGGACCCAGGCGCTCCTCGGCCGGACCATCGGCGTGGACGGGCGGGTGCAGGCGACCGACGACTCCGCCTTCTACCAGACCTCGGTGGTACTGGATACCACGCAGCTCACCCAGGAGGCGCTCGCCCGCTCGCCCCAGGTCCAGGCGGCGGAGGCCAGCGCGATGGCGGCGAACGCCTCGGTCCGCTCCGCCAAGGCGCAGTACTTCCCGACGCTGGCGCTGTCGGGGAACACCAGCTGGAGCGGCAACAATTCGCTCGACTACCAGTTCTTCGCGAGCCGGGGCCTGACGCTGGCGCTCAGCTGGCCGATCTTCAACCGGTTCCAGCGGGAGCAGACGATCGAGAACCGGCTCGCCGCGCTCGACAACGCCGAGGCCGGCGCGGCCGACGCGAAGCGGAACGTCCAGGCCTCGCTCGCGACCCAGTACGCGGCCCTGGACGCGGCGCGGGCCCGGATCGACATCTCGCATACCAGCATCGAGGCGGCCCAGGAGGACCTGCGGGTGGTCAACGCCCGCTACCAGGCCGGCGCCGCCACGATCCTGGACGTCCTGACCTCGCAGCAGGCCCTGGCCCAGGCCCAGGTCGACGCGGTGAATGCCCGCTTCGACTACCTCAAGGCCAAGGCCCAGATCGAAGCCCTCATCGGAAGGCACCTATGACCACGGCGCTCCGCGACACCGATGAACGGATGGCGATGCTCCCGGCCGACGTGCCGCGCGATGCCGTCATCGTCACCCGCGGCCTCGAGCGGGAGTACGACATGGGCGGCGAGATCGTCCGGGCGCTCCGGGGGGTCGACCTCACGATCCGGCGGAACGAGTTCGTCGCGATCATGGGCCCCTCCGGCTCGGGCAAGTCGACCCTCATGAACCTGATCGGCTGCCTCGATACGCCGAGCCGCGGGGAATACTGGCTCAACGGGCACCGGGTCTCGGAGCTGGGAGACGACGAGCTGGCCCGGATCCGGAACCGCGAAATCGGCTTCGTCTTCCAGACCTTCAACCTGCTGCCCCGGGCCGACGCGCTCCACAACGTGGAGCTGCCCCTGGTCTATGCCGGCGTGAACGCCAGGGAGCGGCGGGAGCGCACCGCCGACGCGCTCGGCCGGGTAGGCCTCAAGGACCGCATGGGACACCGGCCCAACGAGCTCTCGGGCGGCCAGCGCCAGCGGGTCGCGATCGCCCGGGCGCTGGTCAACCGGCCCAGCATCCTGCTCGCCGACGAGCCGACCGGCAACCTCGACTCCACGACCAGCACCGAGATCATGGCGCTGTTCGAGGAGCTGCACACCCAGAACCAGACCATCGTGCTGGTGACTCACGAGCACGATATCGCGGCCCACGCCGACCGGCAGGTGCATCTGTTCGACGGCAAGATCGGCCGCGATTTCCTGACACCCAAGCAGTGACGCACCCGTCACGCAGACCACGAGCCATGCGCATCAGATTCAGCATCGTCCTCGCCGCCGCCCTCGCCGCCGCCTGCAAGAAGGAGGAGGCCCCGGTCGTCTACCAGGCGGTCCCGGTCGAGCACCGCGACATCGTGGTCTCGGCCCAGGCCTCGGGCGCGATCCAGCCCGACACCACCGTCGAGGTGAAGAGCAAGGCCTCCGGCGAGATCCTGCAGATCATGTCGGAAACCGGCGCCACCGTGCAGCGGGGCCAGGTCCTCATCCGGATCGACCCCCGCACGGCGCGGAATACCGTCTCCCAGGCCGCGGCGCAGGTGGAGGCCAGCAAGGCGCAGCTCCAGATCGCCGAGACCAACAAGAAGCGGGCGGACGAGCTGTTCCAGTCGCAGGCGATCACCCAGCAGGAGCACGACCAGGCGGTGCTCGACTACGCCAACGCCAAGGCCAACCTGGTCTCCCAGCAGGTGGCGCTCGAGAACGCCCAGATCCAGCTCGAGGACGTGGACGTGAAGTCCCCGATCACCGGGACCATCATCGAGAAGAACGTGGAGCGGGGCCAGGTCATCGCCTCGGCGCTCAGCAACGTGAGCGGCGGCACCGTGCTCATGCGGATGGCGAACCTGCAGCTGGTGCAGGTCTACACCCTGGTGGACGAGACCGACATCGGGAAGATCCAGCCGGGCCAGCGCGCCACCGTGACGGTGGACGCGTACCCCAACCGGCCGTTCGAGGGCGTGGTCCTCAAGATCGAGCCGCGGGACACGGTGAGCCAGAACGTCACCATGTTCCCGGTGCGGGTCCGCATCGACAACCGCGAGGGGCTCCTCAAGCCCGGCATGAACACCGAGGTCGAGGTGCACATCGGCGAGGCGCAGAGCGTGCTCGCGGTGCCGAACGCCGCGCTCCGGACCCAGAAGGACGTCGCCTCCGCGGCCCAGGTGCTGGGCCTCTCGCCGGAGGCGGTGCAGCAGCAGCTGGCCCAGGAGACGGCCCCGGCGCCCAATGGTGACTCCACCCGCCGGGTGGGCCTCGCCGCGACCGTGCCGGACAGCGCCGCGAAGGTGGGTGGGGCGGCGAAGGCGGCCAACACCATGACGACGCCGGACGGCCGGGTGATCCCGCTGCCGGAGGGGGTCACCGAGCCGCAGGTCCGCGCCATCTTCGCCAAGTTCAGGAACGGCGAGCAGCCGACCCCGGCCGAACGCGCCATCCTGCAGAAGCTGCGGCAGGCGGGCGGCGGGCGGCGGAATGGCGGCGGGGGCGGGGGCGCGGGCGGCGCCTCCAGCTATCTCTTCGGCGGAGACTACATCGTCTTCACCATCCGCAACGGTGTCATCACGCCGAAGAAGGTCCGGACCGGCATCACCGACCTCGACTTCAGCGAGATCAAGTCGGGCCTGGCCGATGGCGACTCGGTGCTGGTGCTGCCGAGCGCGAGCCTGATCCAGTCGCAGCAGGAGTTCAAGAACCGGTTCAACCGGATGACCGGCGGCGGCGCGGTCCCCGGCATGCGCTCCCAGAGCGGCACCAGCTCGAGCGGCACCCCGTCGGGCCAGCAGGCCCGGCCCAGCGCCCCCGCGAGGCCGTAACCATGCTGCTTGGCGAAACCGTCGGCGTCGCGTTCAGCTCCATCCGGGCCAACAAGCTCCGGGCGGCGCTCACGATGCTCGGCATCATCATCGGGGTGGGCGCCGTCATCACCATGGTGGCGCTCGGCACCGGCGCGCAGAAGGCGGTGAACGACCGCATCGCCGCCCTCGGCGCGAGCGTGTTCTACACCTTCCCGGGGCAGTCCTTCCGGGGCGGGGTGGCCACCAACAACCGCGTCAGCATGACCTACGACGATTACCTCGCGGTGAAGCGCGACGGCAATCTGCTCGAAGCGGTCATGCCCCAGATCCAGGGCAACCTCCAGATCAAGTACGGCGGCCAGAACCTGAACGAACCGGTGGTGGGGACGACCGCGAACTTCATCAGCGTCCTCAACTACACCATCCCCTACGGGCGGTCGTTCAGCGAGGGCGAGGACAACGCCCGGCAGCGCTACGCCGTCCTGGGCTCGAGCATTCCCGAACTCCTGGGCGTGAACCCCGCGGGGCTCATCAACCAGACCATCCTGATCCGTGGGATCCCGTTCGAGGTGATCGGCGTGCTCAGCTCCAAGGGCTCCGCCGGCTCCTTCAACGACCCCGACGAGCAGATCTTCATCCCGCTCGAGACCGCCCGGTTCCGGATCTTCGGCACCGACCGGCTCCGCTCGCTCGGCATCCAGGTGAAGAAGGGTGTGCCCATCCAGCAGGGGATGGTGAACCTCGAGTCGATCCTGCGCCGCGAGCACCGGATCCAGCCGGGCGGCGAGAACGACTTCCAGATCCGCAACCCACAGGACATCCTCCAGACCCAGCAGCAGGCGACGGAGGTGTTCACCTATCTCCTCGCCAGCATCGCGGCGGTGAGCCTCATGGTCGGCGGGATCGGGATCATGAACATCATGCTGGTCTCGGTCACCGAGCGCACCAAGGAGATCGGGGTCCGCAAGGCGCTCGGGGCCACCCGGAAGAACATCCTCCTCCAGTTCCTGATCGAAGCTATCGTACTCTGCATGGTGGGCGGCATCCTGGGCATCCTGATCGGGTCCGGCAGCGCCTACGCCCTCGCCAGGTTCCTGCAGTGGAACACCCTGATCTCCCCCACGGCCATCATGGTGTCGTTCCTCTTCAGCGCGGCGGTGGGGCTCTTCTTCGGTGCCTGGCCCGCGAGCCGGGCGGCCAAGCTGGATCCGATCGTGGCACTCCGGTACGAGTAGTCGAGGGGTGGGAGCCGGGGGGCGAGGGGCGCCAGGGACAAACTGGCGCCCTGTGTTTTTCGCGGGTCGGTCGTACGTCAGTCAGAAGCCCGAGCCACCTCCGCCATCGAGTCCGAGGTCTCCCCATGCCCTGGAAGCGCGCCCTCATCCTCCCGGTCGTCCTCGTTGCCTGTTCGCAGGGGCCCCAGCGCGGGCCCGGACGCTTCCCGCCGCCCGACATCACCCTGAGCCAGCCACAGGCGGTCCCGGTCGCGGGGATCCCCCAGCTGCCGGGGTTCAGTGTCGCGGTCAAGGTGGGCAACACCGTGTATCTCTCGGGGCAGGTCCCGCTCGACAGCAACGGCGTCCTGGTCGGCAAGGGCGACCTCGGGGCCCAGGCCGCCCAGACCTTCACCAACGTGGCCCACGTGATCCGCGCGGCCCGGGGCGTCCCGGCGGACCTGGTGCACCTCACCGTCTACGTGGTCGGCTACGACACCAGCGCCGCGGGCATCATCCGGCGAGCAGTGGCGCCCTATGTCGAGCCGGCGGTCCCGCCGGCGCTCACCATCGTGGGCGTGGCCACGCTGCCCGAACCGGGGATGCTGATCGCGGCGGACGGGATCGCGGTCCTGCGCGGGCTGCTGCCGGATCGGACCCGGGACAGGGGAAGGTAGGGGTCGGGGGTCAGCGGTCGGGGGTCGGGGGCTGGAGGTCAGCGGTCAGGGGGGACGTCGGGGTCGGATTCGGGGAATGCGCCCCTCTGTCCGCAGGAGCGCGCGGGTTAGATTGTCGCCCACCATGCTCATACCGCTTCTCCTGCTGCTGAGCCAGTCGGCGCAGGACACCGTCGCCGCCACCTATTCTGTCGAGATTCCCCGCATCGAGGCCACCGTCCAGGTGGACGGGAAGCTCGACGAGCCTGTCTGGCACCAGGCCGCGGTCCTCGGCGACTTCCACCAGTACCAGCCGGTCGACAGCCGGCCCGCGGAAGAGCGCACCGAGGTACGGGTCTGGTACGCACCGAACGCCATCTACTTCGGGATCACGGCCTGGGACCGCCAGGCCGGCAGCCTCCGCGCCACGGTCGCCGACCGCGACAACCTGGACACCGACGACCGGGTGACGATTTACCTCGACACCTTCAACGACAAGCGGCGCGCCTTCTTCTTCACGGTGAATCCCCTCGGCGTTCAGGAGGACGGCGTCCGAAGCGAGGGCGGGTTCACCGCCGGGTCGCTCCAGGGCGGGACCACCGACAAGAGCCCGGACTATCTCTGGCAGTCGCACGGCCAGCTCACGGACTCGGGCTACGTAGTGGAGATCCGGATTCCCTTCAAGAGCCTGCGCTACCCGGGCGACGGCGCCCAGACCTGGGGGATCAACATCGCCCGGATCACCCAGCGGACCGGCTACCAGGACACCTGGACCGATACCCGACGGGCCAACGCCAGCTTCCTGCTGCAGGCGGGGACGATCACCGGCCTGCACGATCTCGAGCGCGGAATCACCACCGAGCTCCAGCCGTTCGTCACCGCCCAGGCCAACGGGGTCCGGGACGACGCGGGGCGGTTCTCCCGCGAGGACGTCAAGCCGAGCGCCGGCGCCAACCTGCGCCTGGGTCTCGCGAGCAACCTCTCGCTCGACGCGACCTACAATCCCGACTTCAGCCAGATCGAGTCGGACGCGAGTCTCGTCACCGTGAACGAGCGCTTCGCGCTCTTCTTCCCGGAGAAGCGTCCCTTCTTCCTCGAGGGAATCGAGCTCTTCGCCACGCCGAACCAGCTGGTCTATACCCGCCGCATCGTCGACCCGATCGCGGGCGGGAAGCTCACCGCCAAGTTCGGCCGCTACAACGTGGCCACCCTCAACGCCGAGGACGAGGCGGCGGGGCCCGACGCGTTCTTCAGTATCACGCGGGTGCGGCGCGACATCGGCGCCAACTCCACCGCCGGCATCACCGCCACGAGCCGAGGGCAGGGGGGCGGCTACAACCGGGTCCTGGCGGGCGATGCCCGCATCGTGTTCGGGAAGCTCTACTACGTGGCCGGCCAGCTGGGCGGCTCCTGGACCCGCGACAACGCCGCGGGGATGACCCGCTCGAGTCCGCTCTGGGAAGCGGAGTTCGACCGCACCGGGCGGAGCTGGGGCTTCAACTACAAGCTGACCGGGATCGGCGAGGACTTCGACGCCCAGAGCGGTTTCGTGCCGCGGAACAACATCGTGACCGGCCGGGCCTTCAACCGCTTCTCGTTCTACGGCCGGCGGGGGGCCCTGATCGAGCAGTTCACCATGTTTGCCGGGCCCACCCGGATCTGGCAGTACGACGACTTCGCCACCGACGCCCTCGAGGGGAGCGAAAGCCTCGACCTGCAGTTCACGCTCCGGGGCGGGTGGAGGCCGGCGCTCCACGCCGAGCACGACTTCACCGACCTCCGGCCGGGGGACTACGCCGACTACACCGTCGACCGCGGGGCGGGTCCGGTGAGCTACCGGCCACTCACCGGCGTGAGCGACGGCTTCGCCACCAACGTGAGCCTCACCACGCCGACCTGGCAGACGGCCAACGCGTCGGTCAGGCTCGCCCGGAACCGCGGCCCGATCTTCCCCGAGGGCTCGGCGGGCTACGAGACCCGGTTCACCGGGAGCCTCTCGCTCCGGCCCAATTCCTCGGTCCGCATCACCGCCTCGCAGACCTGGTCCCGCATCACCCGCGACCGCGGCGGGGCGGAGTTCGCGCGCACGATCATCCCCCGGCTCAAGCTCGAATACCAGCCGAACCGGAGTCTCTTCTTCCGCGTGGTCGGGGAGTACGTGGCGGAACGGCGCGCACAACTGCTCGACGCGCGGACCGGGGACCCGCTCTTCATCGACGGGGAGCTGCAGGGAGCCAGCGAGTCGGACCGACTCCGGGTGGACGCGCTCGCGTCATTCGAGCCGACCCCCGGCACCGTCGCCTTCTTCGGCTACGGGACCTCGCTCGATGACACGAGCGCCTTCGGGTTCGACCGGATGCGGCGGTCGTCGGACGGGTTCTTCCTCAAGCTGGCGTACCAGATCAGGCGCTAGGGGCCGGGGCCAGGGGCCCGGGACCCGAGCCCCGGCGCTAGTCCACCCCCTCCACCCACACCGCTGCCTGGCCGTCCGCTCCGTATCGCACCGAGACCTGCCACGGCTGGCAGCAGACCGGGCAATCCTCCACGTAATCCTGCGACTCGCCGCCGCCGGGATCCAGGGTGATCGTCGCCCCTTCACCGCAGTACGGGCACGTCACCTCCGCCTCGAGATCGGCGACGCCGTCACCGAGGGGAAACTCCTCGTCGAGGGGATCGGGCGGGCCGATCATGGCTTGCCCACGGCGTAGGGGTTCATCCGCCACAGCACGAAGTTGAGGTACGAGGCGAACCCGACCCAGACGACGTACGGCGCCATGAGCTTTCCGGCGAGCGGAGAGATCCGCCAGAAGAGGATGGTGGTGACCAGGATCGTCACCCAGAAGGGGATCACCTCGTAGAACGCGAGGTCGGGCCGGTGGAACCCGAAGAAGAGCCAGCTCCAGGTCGCGTTCATCACCAGCTGCAGCACGAAGAGCGCGATGGCGATGCCGGCGCCGGAGGCCCCCCGCCGGGACCAGACGATCGCGGCCGCGACCGCCATCATGACGAAGAGCAGCGTCCACACCGGGGCGAAGACCCAGTCGGGCGGATTCCACGAGGGCTTGTTGAGGCTGCGGTACCAGGCATCCGGCCTGGCCCGTCCGCCGATGGCGGCGGTGGCGAAGCAGAGACCCAGCCAGACGGCGAGCGCAGTGAGCGACATGGTCGAGTAAACCCCGCGGCGGGTGGCAGGTTCCTGGGCGCCCGTGCCTCGAGCGCTTGCCCCGGTCGGCCGTGGGCGCCACCTTACCCGCGCCAGTCCGACCCCACAGGGAATATCGCATGATCCGCACTCGAATTACCGGCACCGGGAGCGCGGTGCCCGATCGCGTCGTGACCAACGACGAGCTCTCCCGCCTGATGGATACCTCCGACGAGTGGATCCGGACCCGCACCGGGATCCAGGAGCGGCGCTGGGTCCGGGAGGGCGAGACCGGGGTGGCCCTGGCCGCGAGGGCCGCCGGGGAGGCGCTCACGATGGCCGGCCTCACGGCGAGCGACCTGGACGCGATCGTCTACGCCACCTGCACGCCCGACCACTTCATTCCCGGTAACGGCGTCTACCTGCAGCAGGCGCTGGGGGTGCCGGGCATCCCCGCCCTCGACATCCGGATGGCGTGCAGCGGGTTCCTCTACGCGCTCTCGGTGGCAGACGCATGGATCCGGGCGGGCAACTTCCAGCGGATCCTGGTGGTGGGCCAGGAGATCCAGTCGACCGGGCTCGATATCTCGACGGAGGGAAGGAATACGGCGGTGATCTTCGCCGACGGCGCCGGCGCGGTGGTCCTCACCCGGTCCGAGAGCGAGGAGCGCGGCCTCCTCGCGTTCGACCTCCACTCGGACGGAGCCCACGCCTCCCTGCTGTGGGTGGATGCGCCCGGGTCGATGTACCACCCGCGCGTGAGCAAGGAGCAGATCGACGGCGGGCGCCACTTCGTGACCATGGACGGGAAGGAAGTCTTCCGCCACGCCGTGACCCGCATGCCGGAGTCGGTGCGCACCGCGCTCGGCAAGGTGGGGCTCGGGCAGAAGGACATCGGGCTCCTCCTGCCCCACCAGGCCAACCTCAGGATCTCGGAGATGGTACAGCGGAATCTCGAACTCCGCGACGACCAGGTCTACAACAACATCCAGCGGCTGGGCAACACCACCGCGGCGACCATCCCCATCATGCTGGACGAGTGCAACCGCGGTGGCCGCCTCAACCCCGGGGATCTCCTGGTGTTCACCGCATTCGGCGCCGGGTTCACCTGGGGGAGCTGCGTGGTGCGCTGGTAGCGGCTACTGCCCGCCCCGCCCGAGGCCTGAGAGTTCGCATGAATCTCACCCGGGTCGCGTTCCGTAGTGCAACGAGTCCGAGGCAGTATCACCTGGCTGTGAGAGTGACCTTATGTCCTGGATCTACTTTGCCCTGGGAGTGGCGGCCGGCGTAGGCGGGTATTCACTGGCCCGGAATTTCGTCCGCCGCCGGCTCCGGTTCGTGGATGGGATCTACTCCCCTGCGGCCCCCTGGATCGCCGGCATCGCCGCGGCGCTGATTGCCTGGCCGATGGCCCTGCTCCCGCTCATTACCACGACCACCACGACAATTTTCGGGGTCGGCGCCGGGATCGGGACCGCGAGTGGGGTGAAGGCGTTGAAGCGGGGAGAGGGGTAGGATCGAAGTCGAAGGCGAAAGGCGGGAGTCGAAGGTCGAAGCCCAACGGGCTTCGACCT